>NZ_JAMYTK010000001.1:0-482500 GCF_040322355.1 Mesorhizobium sp. M0145 | reverse complement strand
GAAGATGCGGGGTTCCTGCGGTTAGACGGAAAGACCCCGTGCACCTTTACTATAGCTTTACATTGGCATTCGTAGTGGCATGTGTAGGATAGGTGGTAGGCTTTGAAACCTGGGCGCCAGCTCAGGTGGAGCCACCCTTGAAATACCACCCTTATCACTATGGATGTCTAACCGCGGCCCGTTATCCGGGTCCGGGACAATGTATGGTGGGTAGTTTGACTGGGGCGGTCGCCTCCTAAAGAGTAACGGAGGCGCGCGATGGTGGGCTCAGAACGGTCGGAAATCGTTCGCTGAGTGCAATGGCATAAGCCTGCCTGACTGCGAGACTGACAAGTCGAGCAGAGACGAAAGTCGGTCATAGTGATCCGGTGGTCCCGCGTGGAAGGGCCATCGCTCAACGGATAAAAGGTACGCCGGGGATAACAGGCTGATGACCCCCAAGAGTCCATATCGACGGGGTTGTTTGGCACCTCGATGTCGACTCATCGCATCCTGGGGCTGGAGCAGGTCCCAAGGGTATGGCTGTTCGCCATTTAAAGCGGTACGTGAGTTGGGTTCAGAACGTCGTGAGACAGTTCGGTCCCTATCTGCCGTGGGTGTAGGAATATTGAAAGGATCTGTCCCTAGTACGAGAGGACCGGGATGGACGGATCTCTGGTGGACCTGTTGTGGCGCCAGCCGCATAGCAGGGTAGCTATATCCGGACGGGATAACCGCTGAAGGCATCTAAGCGGGAAACCCACCTTAAAACGAGTATTCCCTGAGAACCGTGGAAGACGACCACGTTGATAGGCCGGGTGTGGAAGAGCGGCAACGCTTGAAGCTTACCGGTACTAATAGTTCGATCGGCTTGATCGTTCTCATTCCTAATGCCCATTTCTGGTGACAATCCTTGGATTGCGCCGAGATGGATGGCACAGAAAACAGCTTCTCGAGCAACGTGCGTTTTGCCGACCTGGTGGTTATGGCGGAGCGGCTGCACCCGATCCCATTCCGAACTCGGCCGTGAAACGCTCCAGCGCTGATGGTACTTCGTCTCAAGACGCGGGAGAGTAGGTCGCTGCCAGGTCTGCCAAGCGCACGTTGTTTAATCTTCTCCTTACGAACAGGCCCGCCAACGGGACTCCGGGCCGCGAAAGCGGCCCTTTCATTTGGCGGAAGCTTGAATCCGGTGAGCCAAGGCTTACCTTTAGGGTTGACGCGGGGTGGAGCAGCCCGGTAGCTCGTCAGGCTCATAACCTGAAGGTCACAGGTTCAAATCCTGTCCCCGCAACCAAATTCGAAAACGGCCCGCCTTGTGCGGGCCGTTTTCGTTTTGCTGGCCGATTGGTTCGATCCCCGTCAGGCCTCGCACGAAGCAGGCACAGCGAGACACCAAGGAAGGTCCCGCCCCCGCAACCAAATTCCTTGCATGCGAGCATCAAAAACCCCGGTAGCCTTACGGCGCCGGGTTTCTTTGTTTTGGGGCGTGCTGCCAAACACCGAAGCTCGCGCGCCGCGACGGAGTTCCACGTCCTGCCGGCACCTAACTGTGCTGCATGGATGCAGCTCTAACCGGCATCCCGGTTGGTCAAGGCGATGTGGCAGCAGCCGGAACCGTGACCCGGCGTCCAGGTGACGTTGTCGAAGCGCACTCCGGTGGCCTCGAACAGGCCGCGGTCGAAGGCGCCGGCGATGCGGCAGAGCGTGGCGAGCTTCTCGTCGCCGACGCCGGCTTCGACCCAGGCGTCCTTCAGCGGACAGCGCTTGACCTTGAAGGCGATGCGGCCTTGGCTGCGTTCGACGTCGGTCGGATACATGCGGCCGCCATCCGGGCTGACGGCGAGGAACGCCTCGCCGATCGCCGGTGCATCGTTCGGGCCGAAATCGGCGAAGGCCGCCGCCGCAACCTCCTTGCCGCGTTGTTCGATGATACGGATCATGATCGCCTCGGCTTTTTCCGCGCCCAACTCCGCGGTTAGCTCGTCGAGGAATAGACGATAGAGATCGGCGCGGTTGCGGAAGGCGGAATCGAGTTCGCGCGACAGTGTTTCGGCTCGGGCTTCGGCGTCGGTCATGATACGTCCCGTTCGATCCTTGACAGTCTTGGCGCTGCCGCCACCAGCGCCTTGCCGATCGCGGATTGCGGCGCGTCGATTACGCTGCGCGCATCGCCGCTCTCGGCAATGCGCCCGGCTTCCAGAATAGTGACCCGGTGAGCGATGGCACGGACGACACCGAGATCGTGCGAAATGAACAGATAGGCGATGCGTTCCTCGCGTTGAAGGTCAAGCAGCAGCTGCAGGATCTGCGCGCGCACCGAAACATCGAGCGCCGACACGGCCTCGTCGAGCACGACCAGCGACGGTTTCGTGGCGATGGCGCGGGCGATTGCAACGCGCTGGCGTTGGCCGCCGGAAATTTCGTGAATGGCGCGGCCGGCGAGACCGGGGCTGAGGCCGACGCGTTCCAGCAGAGCTGCAATATGGCGCGGGCGCTCGGGGCCAGAGGCAATGTGATGGATGCGCAAGGGGTCGTCGAGCACACGGGCGACTGTGGCGCGTGGGTTCAAGGCGGCGAGCGGATCCTGAAACACCATCTGAAGACGGGCGCGCCGGCCGCGCAAGGCAGCGCCGTTCAGCGATAGGAAATCGCTGCCTTCAAATTCAATACGGCCGGTATCGACTTCGATGAGCCGGAGCACTAGACGAGCTATCGTCGACTTGCCGCTGCCGGAAGGTCCGGCCAGCGCCAGCGTCTCGCCGGGGTCGATGTGGAAGGAAACGTCGTCGACCGCGGCGATGATCTTGCCGCTGCGACTGTATCGTTTGGTCAGGCCGGAAACGGCGAGCAGCGGGTCGGTCATGTTCGCAACAGCGGCTCGGCGTCGAGGCCGAGATGAGCGTCAAGCAGCACACGAGTGTATGCGTGACGCGGCGCATTGACGATTTGGGCTGTCGAACCGAGCTCGAGCAGCTCGCCATGCCGGAACACCGCGATGCGCTCTGCAAGCTCAGCGGCCAGCGCAATGTCGTGGCTGATGAACAGCAGCGTCATACCGTCCTCGGCCACCAGTCGCCGGATCAGCCCGACGATCTCGGCCTGCACGATCGTATCCAGCGCGCTGGTCGCCTCGTCGGCGATCAGCAATCTCGGACCGGCCGCGATCGCCGCGGCGATGGCGACACGCTGCTTCTGGCCGCCCGAGAGCTGGTGTGGAAAGGCGCAGAGGGCAGCGTCCGGATCGGGCAGGCGGACGCGCTCGAGCAGGGTTTTTGCCTTGGCATAGGCGTCTCGCCAACTGAGGCCGAGATGAGTGCACGCGACTTCCGCGATCTGCTTGCCGATTGGCATCACCGGGTCGAGACTGGCGGATGGGTCCTGGAAAACGAAGCCGATATCGCGGCCGCCGATGGGGGTGTGGCTTGTCGCAATGACGAATGGTCGGCGCTCTGTCGCGCCCCCCTCTGTCCTGCCGGACATCTCCCCCTCAAGGGGGGAGATTGCGCTTTCATCTCTGCCTTCGCCAATCACCGAAGCTGGCGGAAAGGAACCGGCTGCGAAACTACCGATCTCCCCCCTTGAGGGGGAGATGTCCGGCAGGACAGAGTGGGGTGCCTTGGCACCAAACATTGGCGGCGGACGCAAGAGCCAATCGATGCGGCCTTCGATCCTGGCGGTGGCCGGCAGCAGGCCGGCAATGGCCAGCGCCAGCGTGCTCTTGCCCGAACCGCTTTCACCGATGATGGCAAAGCGCTCGCCGGCGGTGATGTCGAAGCCGACATTCTTCAGCGCCGCTACCTCGGCGCCGTCGCGGCGATAGGTCACCGTCAGATTGCGGATCGAAGCAAGCGCCGTCACGACAGGCTCCTCCTCATCGCCGTGGTCTCGACGACGCCTTCGCCGGCGAGATAGACGCCGAGCACGGTGAGCACGAGCGCTACGCCCGGAATGATCGACAGGAAGGGCGCGGTGCGCAGCACGGCGCGGCCTTCGGCGATCATGCCGCCCCAGGTAACCCGGTTGGGATCGCCGAGGCCGAGAAAGGACAATGCCGCTTCGGTGAGAATCGCCGCGGCGACGATCACCGACGACAAAGCCATTACCGGCGGCAGCGCATTGGGGAGCACCTCGCGAAAGGCGATCTCCAGCGGATGCATGCCGATGACGCGGGCGCCGGCAACAAAATCGCGCTCGCGGATCGACAGCACTTCGGCCCGCGCCACGCGTGCCGGTCCGATCCAGGCGCCCAGCGCGATCGCAGCGACGACGACGCCGAGCGACGGCCCGACGATGCTGACGAAAGCCAAAGCCAGCAGAAAGGCTGGGACGGTCTGGAACGCGTCGGTGATGCGCATCAGCATCTCGTCGACAAGGCCGCCAGCAAAGCCGGCCACGGTGCCGATCACGGCGCCGATGGCAAGGGCGGCGGCTGCTGCTGCCAGCCCGACCGCCAGCGAGGTACGGGCGCCATGGAAGAGCTCGGCTAGCACGTCGCGGCCGAGCCGGTCGGTGCCGAGCGGCAGCGACCAATCCTGGAAGAGCGGCAGCAATGCCGGTCCGGCAATCGCCTGCGGATCGCCGGGAAAGAACAAAGGTGCAGCAAGCGCCATGGCAAACAGCGCCGCCAGGATGACCGCGCCGGCGACAGCCTCCGGCGTGCGCAGGAAGCGGGCAAGTGGACTCATGCGCTGGCCTCACTGGCCCCGACGCGCGGATCGAGGAAGACGTAGGCGATGTCGACGAGAAGGTTGATAATGACGACCAGGACAGCGCTGGTGAGAATAATGCCGAGCAGTAGTGGGGTATCCCGCGCGGCCACCGCTTCCTGCGCCAGCCGGCCGAGGCCGGGCACGGAAAAGACGCTCTCGATCACGACGCTGCCGCCCAGCATCTGCGCGGATTGCAGGCCGAGCATGGTGACCAGCGGCAACAGTGCGTTGCGGGCGACATGGGCGAGCACGATGCGGCGGCGGGAAAGTCCCCTGGCGCGGGCGGCCAGCACAAAGTCCTGTCGCCACACCTCGGCCATGCCGGCGCGCATCATGCGCAGATAGAGCGCGAGATAAATGAAGCCGAGCGCCGAAACCGGCAGGACGAGATGGCGGGCGATATCGGCGGCACGACCGAGGCCGGTCTTGGCCGAGGCGATACTCTCGATGCCGCCGATCGGAAACCAGCGCAGGTCGACGGCGAAGACAATGATCAGCACAAGCCCGAGCCAGAAGCCCGGCACGGCATAGAGCGCCAGCGAACCGATGGAGAGGAAGCGATCGCGGAAGCTGCCGGGACTGGCGCCGGCATAGATGCCGAGCGCCGAGCCGAGGCCGAAGGAGAGCGCGGTGGCGCTGCCCATCAACAGCAGCGTGTTGGGCAGGCGCTCGAGGATGACATCGCGGATCGGCCGCGAAAAGGTGACCGATTGGCCGAGATCGAGATGCAGCAGCGCCCAAAGGTAATTGGCGAGCCGTGTCAGCTCCGACTGGTCGAGCCCCCAGCGGTGACGCAACAGCTCGATCATGCCGGCGTCGCCTCCGGTCGAGACGATGTAGGCATCGACCGCGTCGCCGGGAGCGGCTTCGAGCAACAGGAACGTGCCGATGACGACAATCAGCAGCACGAAGATGCTGCCGACGAGACGGCGGCGAAGGAGGATGACGGCGCGGGTCATGGCGCAACGCCGATAGGAGAGCCAAGTCTTCGGTGCCGCCCTCTACGGCGCCCCCCTCTGTCCTGCCGGACATCTCCCCCACAAGGAGGGAGATTGGCAGTTTCGGCGTTGCCGGCCGTCTTGCAACGCTGGAGATTGGCGAAAGCGACAATGACAGCCGATCTTCCCCTTCGTGGGGGAGATGCCAAGTGGTGGCAAAGAGGGCAGGACAGAGGGGGGCGCGAAAAAGCTCTCATCGCTGAAGCTGAGCACCCACACAAACGGCGCGCAAGTCTGGAGAGACTTTCTTACCCCTCCAGCCAAGTGTCCGCCCAGTTCGATACCGCCCAGCGCGGGTTGTTGGCGATGTTGTTGACCGTATCACGGGCGACGCTGATGAAACTCCATTCGGCGACGTTGATCAGCGGCAGGTCGGCGGCAACTTTCCTCTCGAACTCCTTGTAGAGTTCGGTGCGGGCGGCGGTGTCGAGCGTCTCCGATGCCTTGGCGATCAGGGCATCGAGTTCGGCGTTCTTGTAGCCGCCCTGGTTGGAGAAGGGCACGCCGTCGGGAATGCCGCTCTGCACCAGGATGGTGGTCGAGATCGCCGGATCGCCGCGGAACACCGGCGGCCCGACCGCGAGGTCGAAGGCGTGGTCGGTGTAGACCGCCTTGATATGCGCGGCCGAGTCGTTGTTGACCAGCTGGGCGTCGATGCCGATGGCGGCGAGCGCCTGGCGCAGATAGTCGCCGAACTGCTTGGTTTCGTTGAAGTAAGGCGCCGGCAGCAATCTCAGTGAAAAGCGCTTGCCGTCATCGCCCCGGCTGTAGCCGGCCTCGTCAAGCAAGGCGTTGGCCTTGGCGACGTCGAAGGCGTAGGTCGGCACGTCGGCGGTGTAGAATTGCGGGTCGTTTTTCGGCACCGGGCCAGTGGCGGTGGCGGCATAGCCAAGGAATACCGTCTTGACGACGAAATCCTTGTCGATGGCGTGAGCGATCGCCTGGCGTACTTTCAGGTCGGCCAGCTCCTTGCGGCGATGATTGATCTCGACGACGAGCTGGTAGGTCAGCCCTTCATAACCCTTGGTGATCACCTTGAGACCGGGCACTTTGGAGATGCGGTCGAGATCGGCCAGGGGCACGGCGGAGAAGGCGGCGAGCTGGATCTCTTCGGCTTCCAGGGCGCTGGCCGCCGACGTGCGGTCCGGCAGCACCTGATAGATGATCTCGTCGAGATAGGGCTCGTCCTTGCCCCAATAGTCGGTGTTCTTCTCCAGCCGGTAATATTCGCCGGGCTTGTGTTCGGCAAATTTGAACGGTCCGGTGCCGACAGGGGCGTTGTTGGCCGGGTTATCCTCGATCTTTCCGGTCTCGTAGATGTGCTTGGGCACCACGCTGCTCAGCGCCGGCAAGGCGTTGCGGATCAGCTGGAACGGTGTCGGCTTGGCGAATTTGAACACGGCGGTGGTTTCGTCCGGCGTGTCGACCGCCTCCAGATCCTTGAACACGGTGCGGCCGAGATTCTGCAGCGGCTTCCAGACCTGCAGCGCCGAGAAGGCGACATCGGCTGAGGTGAATGGCTTCCCATCATGCCATTTGACGCCCTCGCGCAGTTTGAACGTAACCGACAGGCCGTCGGCGGCACCTTCCCAGCTGAGCGCCAGGCGCGGATCGAGCCCGTCCTTGCCGCCGAAGGAGGCCTCGGCCAAGGTTTCCACGATCTTGCTCGAGATGAAGAAGACGCCGTTCGAGGCGACAATCGCCGGATTGAGATTGCGCGGCTCGGAATCGGCGGCGACAACCAGTCGTCCGCCCTTTCTCGGCGTCTGCGCCGAGCCGATCGTCGGCATGGCGGTGGAGGCCAACAGCAATGCCGAACCGGCCAGCATTGTACGTCTGGAAATGGTGAACTCTGGCATGATCGAACTCCGTCCTCTCCGCGGACCCGGCCGGGTCCGCCGTACCCCTCGGACGCTCGTAAGCATCCTGCAAAGCTGATTATGGGCCTTGTGCGGGGTTTCGCCAAAGACGGAATTGGCGCATCTCTACGTGGCTTTGAAATTTCCGTCCGCTGGACCAGTTGTACAGAAAACGGTTCGACGCGCGGTTCTAGCAGGACCAGACTGGAGTAAAGTGCAGCAGGTGGAGCAGCTTTTGGGGCTGGTTCGCCCGTTCTGGCTGGACCAGATCGGGCAAAATGATGCAGATTTAAGCATAGCCGAGGTTCAGAGCCGGAAAAGCCGGTGCCGGCGAGCGGCCGGCTAAGGGATTTCAGGGAGAGAGACATGAACATTGCCCCGGGCAAGAATGCCGTCGGCAGCGTGCCGTTCGACCAGGCCAGGGTGGACGGGCTGATGGAGGAGGCCGGCATCGACGTGCTGCTCGCCACCTCCAAGCACAACACGCAATATCTGCTTGGCGGCTACAAGTTCATCTTCTTCGCCGCCATGGATGCAATCGGCCACAGCCGTTATCTGCCTGTCGTCGTCTATGAGAAAGGTGGGCCGGAGCATGCCGCCTATATCGGCAACCGCATGGAAGGCGGCGAGCACCAGAATCATCCGTTCTGGACGCCGACACTGCATGCCGCCTGCTGGGGTACGCTCGATGCCGCCAATCTGGCGGTCGAGCATTTGCGAAAGATCGGCAAGGGCAATGCCCGCATCGGCATCGAGCCCGCCTTCCTGCCGTCCGACGCCTATATGCTGATCCGCAACGCGCTGCCGGATGCCAAGCTGATCGATGCGACTGATATGCTGGAGCGCATGCGGGCAATCAAAACCGAGGCGGAGCTGGAAAAGCTGCGCATCGCTTCGGAGCTGATCACCGATTCCATGCTGGCGACCATCGGCTGGGCACGCGAAGGCACGACCAAGAGCGAGATCATCGAACAGCTCAGGCGCGAGGAGACCAATCGCGGCGCGCATTTCGAATATTGCCTGTTGACGCTAGGCTCCAGCCACAACCGCGCCGCCTCGCCGCAGGCGTGGAGGAAGGGCGAGGTGATGTCGATCGATTCCGGCGGCAACTACCACGGCTATATCGGCGATCTTTGCCGCATGGGCGTGCTGGGCGACCCTGACGCCGAACTCGAGGATCTGCTGGCCGAGATCGAGGCAGTGCAGCAGGCGGCCTTCTCCAAGGTCAAGGCGGGCACGCTGGGCGGTGACATGATTTCTCGTGCCGAAGGCGTTCTGAAGAAATCCAAGGTTGCGGCCTATACTGATTTCTTCGCGCATGGCATGGGGCTGATCACGCATGAAGCGCCGTTCCTGATGACCAACCATCCGGTGACCTATGAAGGCACCTATGCCGCAAAGCCGCTGGAGAAGAACATGGTGCTTTCGGTCGAGACGACCATGCTCCACCCGACGCGCGGCTTCATCAAGCTGGAGGACACGGTGGCGGTGACCGATGCCGGTTACGTCATGTTCGGCGATCGGGGCCGGGGCTGGAACAGGGGCGGGGGCGGCTTAGGCGCTGGTTACCTAGCCCGTTCTTGAGATTACCTCGTCCGAGCAAATAATTGGTCACGCCAGCGAGCATTTGCCGATATGGAACGCGAACTGCCCAAGCAGGTCTTTATCGACGGGTGCGAGCAGATCTCCATGGAGTTCGAACCGATTGGGTTCCGCTTTGCGAAAAGCGGTCCTCATGCGAGTCGTCGGGCCGGCGACTGGGTATTCAAAATCTCCTTTCAATCAAACTATCTGAACGTCGGCGGCGAGTACGTCGAACTCGTCGTGCATGCGTCGGTCTACAGCAAGGCAATAAAGGAGTGGGACGAGCGAAGCGCTTGGCCCGCCAGTGCCAGCGATTGGGTCGCCGGTGGACAGCTTGGCAATTTGCGAACCCCGCATCATTGGCGGACATGGAACATCGCAAACCCGCATACCCGCCAGGCTGAAATCGCGAACATCGTTGCCAACATCCAAACGACTGTCCTGCCGCTCTTCGAACGTTTCGACGTTCCGCGCAAACTAGCCGAACAGGTCGCATGTTCTGAAGTTCCGGGCTTCATGTTCCCTGAAAATGCTGTTCGATTTGTACTCTGGCAGCTTGGTCCAGAGGCAGCGGAAAACTGTTTGTCCTATTGGGTGGCGCGCTTACCTTCGCCGGATGCTTTCCGATCAGAGCGCGATGTCCCCACTTTGCCGGATAGGCTCGCTCTGGGGAGCGATACTAACAACCTAGCAAGGGTCGCTCGTGCGATGAAGATTGGCCTCAGCCTCTGACATTATCTGCCCGGCGGGATCAACCTGAAATCCGGCAACTCCCGCAACGCCAGTTCCGGCCCGGTCGGCGAATAGACGACGAAAAGCTGCATCGGCCCGTCGCCGGTATTGAGCGTCGAGTGGAAGCGGCTTTCCGGCACATAGATGGTGCAGCCGGGGCCGACTTTCTCGACGACCGGGTTGCCTTTCTCGTCTTCGACCATCTGCTCGCCATTGCCTGAGATGACAAAGATGATCTCCTCCGCACCCGGATGGTTATGACGCGTATGGCCTTTGCCTGACGGTAGGTCGACGACACCACCGGAAAATCGCTTTGCGCCGTTCACTTCGGGAGCGACCGTCAGCGACAGCCTGCCCCAGTCGAAGCCGAAGGCGCTGACGTCTTTTGGATATACGAATACCTTGCTGTTGTCGGTCATCGTCCCACCCTTCTTTTTGCTGGTCTCTACGCAGCGCCGAACGTAACGGCCTTGAAATCCGCCGTCTGCCTGGCGATCGAGGCTTCCGCCGGCAGCCGCTCCATCGAACTGGCGCCATAGAACCCGTGTAGGCCCTTGCAGCGCTCGAGAATATATCTGGCGTCGTCCGGCATCGAGATCGGCCCGCCATGGCAAAGCAGGATCATATCCTCGCGCACTGAGCGTGCCGCTTTGGCGATGGCGTCGATCTCGCTCACACAGTCGTCCAGCGATTTAGCCGATGTCGCGCCAATCGAGCCGCCGGTGGTCACCCCCATATGGGCGACGACGATGTCGGCGCCAGCTGTTGTCATGGCGCGCGCCTCGTCTGGGTTGAAGACATAGGGCGTGGTCAACAGGTCGAGTTTGTGAGCCTCGGCGATCATGTCGACCTCGAGCCCGAAGCCCATGCCGGTTTCTTCAAAACTCTGCCGCATCTGGCCGTCGAACAGGCCGATGGTCGGAAAGTTCTGCACACCGGAAAAGCCCATCGTCTTCAACTCGGCCAAAAGCAGCGGCATGATGACGAAGGGATCGGTGCCGTTGACGCCGGCCAGCACCGGCGTCTTCTTCACTACCGGCAGCACTTCGTAGGCCATTTCCTTGACGATCTCGTTGGCGTTGCCATAGGCGAGCAGGCCGGCGGCCGAGCCGCGCCCGGCCATGCGGTAGCGGCCGGAATTGTAGATGATGATCAGGTCGATGCCGCCGGCTTCCTCTGCCTTGGCCGACAGGCCGGTGCCGGCACCGCCGCCGACGATCGGCACGCCGTCCGCGATCATCTTGCGGAATTTCTCCAGGATTTTCTTGCGCGGTATGGCGGCCATGTCTTGGTGTCTCACTGTCTGGCGATGTCGAGGAAGGCCGTTGTGGCAGCCCAGGCGAATTCGGGGTCGTTGATATGAAGCGGCAGGCGCAGCACGCGCCGCGTTTTGGCGGGTTTGATGGTACGCTCGATCGCCTCGAACAAAGCGGCATCGGCTTCAGGGTCGAAGAAGGCGCCGCCTTCAATGTCGAGCGCCGACACGCCTTTCTCCGGAATGAGGAAACGAACCGGACCCTGGCAGAGGCTCAGCCTTGTGCCGATCCATTCGCCGATCGTTCTGCTTTCGTCGGCAGTGGTGCGCATCAGTGTGACGTTTGGATTGTGCTCATAGAACAGCCGGCCGCGATAGCGTTCCGGAATTGTCGGCGGCGCCCAGAAATTGACCATGTCGAGCGCGCCGACCGAGCCGACATAAGGCAGCCCGGTGCGGGCGATGGCGCCAAAGCGATCTTCGGTCGCCGGCAGCACGCCGCCAAGCACCAAGTCGCAGACTTCGGTCGTTGTGATGTCGATGACGCCTGACAACAGGCCGCTGTCGGCCAATTTTTCCATGGTGCGGCCGCCGGTGCCGGTGGCATGAAAGACCATGCAGTCATAAGTCGAACGAAGCTCATCGGCGATCGCGGTCACGCATGGCGTGGTGACGCCGAACATGGTGAGGCCGAGCGACGGTTTGCCCTCGGGCGGCGGCGCCGGCTTTGTCGCCATGCCTGATATCGCCTGGGCGGCATTGTGCAGCACGACACGCGAAAGCCGGTTGAGGCCGGCCATGTCGGTCACCGACGGCATCATGACGATGTCGGAGACGTCGACGTAAGGCGCGGTGTCACCCGAGGCCAACGTCGAAACCATGATCTTGGGCAGACCGAGCGGCAGCGTGCGCATGCCTGCGGTGATGATCGAGGTGCCGCCACCGCCGCCAATGCCGATAATCCCGGCAATATCGCTGCGCGACTGGACAAACCGGGCAAAGGCGGCAGCCATCGCCGCCACCGCGGTGCCGCGATCGTCGACGCCGAGCACGGCATTGCGACCCTCGGAATGGTGGCTGGCGACCTCGTCTGCCGAAACATCGACCGGCACGGTCGCGCCGCGTGTTCCGATGTCGACACGGGCAATCGAAGCGCCGGTAGCCGCGACCGCATCGGCCAGAAATGCGAGTTCCTCGCCCTTGGTGTCGGCGGTGCCCACCACATAGATGCGCTTCATCGCGTTTCCCCGGTCTTGGGCGTGCTCGGCGCTGCCGCCCCTTTTTGCCCGGCCGTTCGACGGCGCGAAGGGCCATTGCAATTTTTTGAGACACGCGTATCGTATTGACATGAATGTCTCACGTCAACAAGCGGCAATGGACGACGATGCCAGCCAAGGGCCGAACCCCCAGGTAGAGCGCGGGGCCCGCGCGCGCACCAGGCGTCTCATGCTGGAGACGGCGACAAAGCTGATGCAGGCGGGCGCCACGCCCTCCGTCAGCGAGGTGGCGGAGGCAGCGGAGGTCTCGCGCGCCACCGCCTATCGGTATTTTCCGAGCCAGGCGGCGTTGGTGCAGGCGGTGGTCGATGAGGGGCTTGGGCCGATCCTTACGTGGAAATCGAGCTCTGCCGATCCCGAGCGCCGGGTCGCCGAGCTGTTCGAGACCGCCATGCCGCGCATCGAGGTCTTCGAAGCGACGTTCAAGGCGGCGCTGAAACTGTCGCTCGACCAGTGGGCGCAGCGACAGGCAGGCACGCTTGACGGCGAACCTGCCTTCACGCGCGGCCATCGCGTCGATCTTTTGAAAGATGCGATCGCGCCACTCAAAGGCCGGTTGCCGCCGCGCGAATTCAAGCGGCTCGCGCAGGCGCTGTCATTGATCTTCGGTGTTGAGGTGCTGATCGTTTTAAAGGATATATGGGGATTGGATAGCCGCAGTACGATGTCGGTTGCGCAATGGGCGGCCGGCGCACTGGTGCGTGCGGCGGTGACGGAATCGATGGCTGAAGGTGACGAGATCGCGCCGACGAGGGCCGTTAGATGAGGCCAATCTGGTTCGACCAGATTTTCAACCTGACCATTTGTGCTACTAGCGATGCAGCGGCCTAAGCAAGGCACTTATGTATCAAGGAGTAGGAAAATTCAGGGAAAACAGACAGATATCGCAGAAACCAACTTGTCTGCGTGTCCGCCACCGTCCAAGAAAGAGCTTGACGTTCGTCTGAAATTGGTAATACCAGATCAGGACAAATAAAGCGGATCAAAGGGTGAAGGCTAAGATCCGTTTCGGTCGAACGAGGAGGCTCAAAAACCGGAACGGTGCCGTCACGGGAGGACTACCAGGGCCGGCCTCGCCGCCGGCTCGCATGACGCGGTAGAATGCGCACAAGGGAGGAAATCATTATGCGCAAGACAATGACCAGCTTGCTTGCTGGTATCGGCCTAGTGCTCACCTGCGGAACGTCCGTCTACGCGCAGGAAAAGGAACTTACAATCTTCTGGGCGGAATGGGATCCGGCCAATTACCTGCAGGAACTCGGCAACGAGTACGAGAAGGAAACCGGCGTCAAGATCACGGTGGAAACCACACCGTGGCCCGACTTCCAGACCAAGGCCTTCACCGAGTTCAACGCCCATGGCGACGCCTACGATATGGTCGTCGGCGACTCGCAATGGCTCGGTGCCGGCTCGACCGGTGGCCACTATGTCGACCTGACCGAGTTCTTCAACAAGCACAAGGTCGGTGAAGTGATGGCACCGGCCACGGTGAAATACTATGCCGAATATCCGGGCGGCAGCAGCAAGTACTGGGCCATTCCGCTCGAAGGCGACGCCGTCGGCTGGTCCTATCGCAAGGACTGGTTCGAAGACCCCAAGGAAAAGGAAGCCTTCAAGGCCAAGTATGGCTACGATCTCGACGTGCCGAAGGATTTCAAGGCGCTACGCGACATCGCCGAATTCTTCTACCGGCCGGACCAGAAAAAATACGGCATCGCCATCTACACCGACAATTCCTATGACGCGATGGCGATGGGCTTCGAAAACGCGCTGTTCTCCTTCGGCGGCGAGCTGGGTGACTATAAGACCTACAAGGTCGATGGCTTCATCAACTCCGACAAGGCGATCGCGGCGCTCGACGCCTACAAGGAACTCTACAAGTTCACGCCTCCGGGCTGGGCCAAGTCGTTCTTCGTCGAGGACAACCAGGCGATCACTGAAAACCTGGCCGCGATGAGCATGAACTACTTCGCGTTCTTCCCCTCGTTGATCAACGAGGCGTCGAACCCGAACGCCAAGAACACCGGCTTCTTCGCCAATCCAGCCGGACCTGGCGGCGACCAGTTCGCCGCACTCGGCGGTCAGGGCATCTCCATCGTTTCCTACTCGCAGAAGCAGGAAGAGGCGACGAAGTTCCTGGAATGGTTCATCAAGGACGAGACCCAGAAGAAATGGGCAGCGCTCGGCGGCTACACCTGCAGTGCCGCCGTGCTCAAGTCGCCCGAATTCCAGAACGCCACGCCCTACAACAAGGCGTTCTACGAGACCATGTTCAAGGTCAAGGACTTCTGGGCGGTTCCGGAATACGCGGAACTGCTGCAGCAGCTTAACCAGCGCATCTATCCTTACATGATCGGCGGCGAAGGCACCGCCAAGGAGACGCTGGACGCACTGGCAGCCGACTGGAACGCGACCTTCAAGAAATACGGCCGCGGCCAATAAGTATGAAGTTTCACGGAGGGGGCGTTCGTGCCTCCTCCGTTTCTTTTTCTGATTTTTGAACCGGGAGCAGAGTCTTGGCGACCACGATGATCACCACGCTGGACAGGTCCTCGCGGGCCGCCGCTCGCGGTCTAAGCGACATTTCGATCCGCAATCTCTTCATCATCCCGACGATCCTGTTTCTGATCGTCTTCAACATCTTCCCGCTGATCTATTCGCTGGGCTATTCGTTCACCGATTTCCGCGCCTCGACCAGCGCGGCGGCGAATTTCGTCGGGCTGCAAAACTATCGCGACCTGCTCAGCGATCCCTATGTCTGGTCCAACTTCGCCATCACCGCAAAATACGTCATCATCTCGGTCGCCGGCCAGCTGCTCGTCGGCTTCGGCGTGGCCATGCTGCTCAATCGCGACATTCCGCTCAAGGGCCTGCTGACGACGCTCCTGTTGTTGCCGATGATGCTGTCGATGGCCGTCGTCGGCCTGTTCTGGAAGCTGCTCTACGATCCGTCCTTCGGCATCATCAATTATGCGCTGGGCCTCGGCACCTTCGAATGGCTGTCGAATCCGAAAATGGCGCTCTATGCGGTCGCGCTGACCGACATCTGGATGTGGTCGCCCTTCGTCATGCTGTTGTCGCTGGCCGGCCTGTCGGCCGTGCCCAAGCATCTCTACGAGGCAGCCGCGATCGACAGGGCCGGGCCGTTCTACACCTTCTTCCGCATAACGCTGCCGCTGGTTGCACCGATCCTGATGATCGCGGTCATCTTCCGCACCATGGAGGCGTTCAAGACCTTCGACCTCGCCTATATCCTGACCAGCCAGCCGACGGCCGAGCTGATCTCGATCCGGCTCTACAAGATGGCGTTCCAGGAATGGCAGACCGGGCGTTCCTGCGCGCTCGCCTACATCGTGCTGATCATGGTCCTGGCGATCACCAACATCTATGTCAAATACCTCAACAAGGTGAAGGAGCGCTGAGATGGCCGCAGTCCGCACTTCTTCCGAAATCACCTTCAACCGGGTCGCCATCGTCGCTGTCCTGCTGGTGACGATCATCTTCCTGGCGCCGATCTACTGGATCGCCTCGACGGCGTTCAAGCCGCGCAACCTCGCCACCACCATTCCGCCGACGGTGGTTTTCCAGCCGGAGATATCGCCCTTCGTCAAGTTGTTCACCAAGCGTTCGCAGCTGCGCAGCCCGCCGTCGCCGGAGGAGTACGCGGCTGCGCCGTGGTGGGAGCGCGTCGTCTTCAATGGGGGTGAAAAGATCGTGCGCGACGGCAAGGGCCAGGTGCAGTGGTCGGGCTATCCGAGCCGTTTCATGAACTCACTGATCGTTGCCATAACCTCGACCGTCCTGGCCGTCGGCATGGGCACCTTCACCGCCTATGGGTTCTCGCGCTTCAAGGTAAAAGGCGAGGCGGACCTACTGTTCTTCATCCTGTCGACACGCATGCTGCCGCCGGTGGTCGTCGC
This sequence comes from Mesorhizobium sp. M0145, assembly GCF_040322355.1. Lineage (NCBI taxonomy): Bacteria > Pseudomonadati > Pseudomonadota > Alphaproteobacteria > Hyphomicrobiales > Phyllobacteriaceae > Mesorhizobium > Mesorhizobium sp. M0145. The sequence goes on along the minus strand of NZ_JAMYTK010000001.1, from coordinate 466,184 downwards.
CATTCCGATGTTCCTGATGTACCGGGCGGTCGGCCTCAACGATTCCCATATCGGCCTGATCATCCTTTACACCGCCTTCAACCTGTCCTTCTCGGTGTGGCTGATGAAGGGCTTCATGGACGAGATCCCCAAGGAGTATGAGGAGGCGGCCCTCGTCGACGGCTATACGCGCATGGAGGCCTTCTTCAAGATCGTGCTGCCCGAGGCCGCCACCGGCATCGCCGCCACCGCCGTGTTCTGCTTTATCACGGCGTGGAACGAATATGCCTTCGCACTGATCATGACCAGCCGCCGTGCCCAGACAGCACCGCCCTTCATCCCCAGCCAGATCGGTTCCGGCCTGCCGGACTGGACGGTGATTGCCGCCGGAACCTTCCTGTTCCTGCTGCCGGTCGCGATCTTCACCTTCCTGCTCCGCAACCACCTGTTGCGCGGCATGTCGTTTGGAGCGATCCGCAAATGAGCTTTCGCGACATCAACCAGAAATATCTCGAACCGGGCAGCCAGGTGCTGATGGTGCTCGGTATCATCGCGCTCTGCCAGCCGTGGAACATGCTGCTGCACAGCTATGGCGTGACCATTATCCTGATCGGCCTGATCGGCTTCAACATCACCTCCAAGATCGCGCCGGAGGAGAAGGCCGGCACCGGGCAAGGGGCAAATCCGGGGGCACAGCATTGACCCAGATCGAGCTTCGAGGCGTCCAGAAATATTTCGGCGCCGTCCAGGTCATCAAGGACCTCAACCTGAAGATCAACGACAACGAGTTCATCGTGCTGCTCGGCCAGTCGGGCTGCGGGAAGACGACGACGCTCAGGGCGATTGCCGGGCTGGAGACGATCGACGGCGGCGACATCCTCATCGACGGCAAGCCGGTCCAGCACCTCAAGGCCGCCGATCGCGATATCGCCATGGTCTTCCAGTCGTTCTCGCTCTATCCGCATATGAGCGTCTATGAGAACATCGCCTTTCCGCTCAGGGCGACGCGCAAGAGCAAGGCCGAGATCGACAGCGAGGTGCGCTCGGTCGCCAAGACGCTGCAGATCAGCGATCTCCTCGCCAAGAAACCGTCGGCGCTGTCGGGCGGCGACATGCAGCGCGTGGCGATCGGCCGAGCCTTGGTGCGGCGGCCGAAGGCGATGCTGATGGACGAGCCGATCGGGGCGCTCGATGCCAAGCTGCGCGAGGAGATGCGGGCCGAGATCAAGCGGCTGCACATCAAGCAGGGCTCGACCAGCATCTACGTCACCCACGACCAGATCGAGGCGATGAGCCTCGCCGACCGCATCGTCATCATGCATGAAGGTGTGCTGCAGCAGGTCGGCTCGCCGGACGAGGTCTATTCGCACCCGGCGAATCTTTTCGTCGCGCAATTTGTAGGCAGCCCGGTGATGAACGTCGCCGACACTTCGGTGACCGAGAAAGCCTCATCGGCCTCGGTCACGGTCGGCGATGCGGCCGCCGGTTTCGAATTCCCGCGCGCCTTGCTGTCGAAGCTCAACGGCCATGCCGGCAGCCAACTCGCGCTCGGCATCCGGCCGGAAGGCGTCCTCGTCCGCCGCGAAGCCGCCGAGGGGTTCCTGCCGGTGGAGACGCAGATCGTCGAGCCGCTCGGGTCCTTCGACATCGTCGACCTCAAGGTCGGCTCCAAGATGCTGCGTGCGCGCACCAAGAGCGGCTTCATCGGCGGCCCCGGCGAAAGAGTCTTCGTCAGAATCGATCCCAGCCAGGCGCATTTCTTCGACACGGCGAGCGGCAAATCGCTGGGAGTGAGACTCTGATGGCCCACATCCAGCTCAAGAACATCTCGAAGAAGTTCGGCAACCATACTGCTTTGACAGGGCTCGATCTCGACATCGCCGATGGCGAGTTCTTCGTTCTGCTTGGCGAGACCGGCGCCGGCAAGACGACGACGCTGCGCATGATTGCCGGCCTGGAAAAACCGAGCGAAGGCCAGGTCTTCATCGACGGCGTCGATGTCGCCGACTGGGGCGCGGCCGAGCGTGACGTGGCGCTGGTGCTGCAGCAATATTCGCTGTACCCGCGCTATACGGTGCGCCAGAACCTCGAATTTCCGCTGAAGCCGAAGATCCGCCGGCTGCCCGATGCCGAGATCAAGGATCGTGTCGACCGCGCGGCCAGGACGCTGAGGATCGAGCATCTGCTCGACCGCAAGACCGACAGGCTTTCAGGCGGCGAGATGCAGCGCGTCTCGATCGGTCGCGCCATCGTGCGCAAGCCGCGGGTATTCCTGATGGACGAGCCGTTGTCGGCGCTCGACGCCAAATTGCGCGAGGCGCTGCGCACCGAATTGAAGAACCTGCAGATGCAGCTTGGCGCCACCTTCCTGTTCGTGACGCATGATCAGATCGAGGCGATGTCGATGGGTGACAAGGTCGGCGTGCTCAACCATGGCCGCATCGTCCAGACCGGCACGCCGTACGAGATCTATAACAATCCGCGCGACACCTACGTGGCAAGCTTCGTCGGCTCGCCGCCGATGAATCTCATCGACGGCAAGCTCGTCAACGGACGTGCGGTGATGGCGCCGCTCAATTTCGAATTGCCGTTTGCAGGGGGTGCCAAGACTTCGGGGGGTGCCAAGACTTCGTGGGGGCTAAAGACGGGCGCGGCGACCGACGGTCGCCCGCTCGTCTTCGGTATTCGTCCCGAGGACGTCTATCTCGAGACCGGCGCGCCGGTCGAGGCGCGGGTCCATGACGTCGAGAACCATGGCGTCGAGAAGATCCTGACGCTGCGGGTCGGCGACGCCATGCTGCGCGCCACCGTGCCTGCCAGGACCGACGTCCAGATAGAGCAGCCGGTGCGCTTTGCCTGGAACCCGGACAAGGTGGTGCTGTTCGACAAGGGCAGCGGAATAAGCCTGCGTCACGCCGGCTAAGTACAAGCGTCTTTACTGCGCTAGAGCGGGATGCGTTCAAAGTGAACCGTGCATCCCGCTCTATCCATGTGTTTTAGCCGCATTTGTGCGACGCCACGTGATTCCACTTGGCTGCGAAATGCTCGAGTCTTCCCGTCATCCCCCGTACGGGGGATGCGGATGCTCCGATTTGTCGAATAGGCTGATCCTTTGGTCCCAAACGGGCTTTGCAAGCCCAATTTGGAGGCCCAAAATGGAGGGTTGGCTATGGGAAATCTGTTCCGCAGTTTTGCGACGATCCTGCTCGTCGCCGGTATGGGATTGTCGGCGGCGCATCTGGGCGAGGCGCAGGCAGCCAAGAAAGTTGTCGCCGGCGCGAAGGTCGACGCCAAGAAGATCAAGGACCTCAACGGCACGGTCAATCTGTCCACCAGCGACTGCAAGCTGTTGTTGAGCGGCACCGTCGTGGAAGTCTCGGATGGCAGGTGCGGGGCCTCCGGCAAATATTGCAAGAGCAGCGCCGGCTCGGCCTGCATTACCGAGCAATAAGCCGGCCAACGTTTAGCCGGCCTGGCGGATCTCCGCCTGTTCCTCGGCCCGGAAATGGCTGGGCGGCGATCCGATGACCCGTTTGAAGGCGCGGCTGAAGGAGGCGTCGGATTCGTAGCCGAGACGAGCCGCGACGACGGAAATCTTGAGCCGGTCGCGGACCAGCCATTGCCTCGCCTGGTGCATCCGCACCTGCGTGACGTACTTTGCCGGTGTTTCGCCGACAATGGTTGCGAAGCGCTCGGCGAAACCTGATCGCGAGGCACCCATCATCTTCGCCAGAGCCTCCACCGTCCAGTCGCGGTTCGGTTCCAGATGGATCGCGGCCAGCACCCGGCCGATCTCGCGGTCCCTGACCGCCGCAATCCAACCGGAAGAGTCGCCGCAGCCGCGCTCGACCCATGAGCGGATGACGGTCGCGGCGAGCACATCGGCCAGCCGCGCCAGGATGCCGCCAGAGCCGACGCGCTCCATCGTCACCTCGCGGGCCATCGCTTCCAGCAAATGCGGGATACCTGGCTCATAGGCCTCCAACTCATGTGCGCGCATCACGTCCGGCATCATGCCGAGCAAGGGGTGCAAGCCATCGAGATTGAAATACATGCTGCCGAAAAACAGCAAGGTCCCCGGACGGCAGCCGGGCATGCCGTCATTCGACATGCAATAGACACCCTTGCAGATTTCCTCGACCTCATAGCCGTGGATCGGCGCCGCCTCGATACCCGGCTCGCTCGCCAGCGTGTGGGCTGAGCCGCGCGGCAACAATACCGCGTCGCCCGCCTTGAGCTCGACCCATTCACCGGACGGCTGCAGCAACCAGCAGCCTTTGCGGCCGATGAAATGAAACCGTGCCGCCGCCTGAGCCGGAAAATGGATGCCCCAGGGTTCCTTCATCTCGCAACGGCCGTAATCGACGCCTTCGAGACGCAATCCCCGCAATATGTCTGTCAGCGGATCGCCGGTGATTGGAATTTTGGACGAACGGTCAAACATAATGGTGTTTCTAGCATGGAAACTCCAGCTAGTCACTCCCTATGTTGCTTGCATTGCAGCCAAATGCTGCGCTGCAACAGACCGGAGATCCCTCATGACCGAACCCGCGACAGGCGTCATGGACGCCGTTCTCGACCCATCGGAAACCGGCGAACGATCCGAGCCCGCATGGGGGGCGGTGGTCTCCCTGGCGCTCGGAGTCTTTGGCCTGGTGACCGCGGAATTTCTGCCTGCCAGCCTGCTGACGCCGCTTGCGCAGGATCTCGGCATCACCGAAGGCGCCGCCGGGCAGGCGGTAACGGCCACCGCCGTCATTGGCGCGATTGCGGCGCCGACCATGGCTATTGTCACCAAGCGGCTGGACCGCAGGCTGGTCATGTGGGCACTGACGGTGCTGCTTGTGCTGTCAAATCTGGTGGCCGCGTTTGCGTCCTCGCTTCCCGTTCTTCTGATTGCCCGCATCATGCTCGGGATCAGTCTTGGCGGCTTCTGGTCGATGTCGGCAGCCATGGCGATGCGGCTCGTTCCGATGCGGCTGATGCCGCGCGCCATGTCGATCATTCTCACCGGCGTTTCGGTGGCGACGGTCTGCGCGGCTCCGGTCGGCGCCTATGTCGGCGACATCTGGGGCTGGCGGACGGCGTTCATGATCGCCGCCGTGGTCGGTGCGCTGGCGCTGCTGGTGCAGGTGGCTACCATTCCGAAGCTGCCGCCTGCAGGTACGGCAGGTTTTCGCACGCTGCTGGAGGTGATGAAGCGGCCGATGATCAGGGTGGCACTGCTGGTGGTGCTGCTGGTCGCCTCGGGACATTTTGCCGGCTTCACCTATGTCCGCCCGTTTCTCGAGAAGGTCCCCGCGCTGGACATCGAGACGATCTCGCTTGTGCTGCTCGCCTACGGCATTGGTGGCTTCTTCGGCAATTTTGCCGGCGGCTTCATTGCCGAACGCAGCCTCAAGGCAGCCGTCAGCCTGGCGCCCCTGCTGATCGCGTTTTCGGCGCTCCTGCTGCTGGTGGTCGGAGGTTCACCCGTCGTGGCTGCAATAGCAGTGGCCAGCTGGGGCTTTGCCTTCGGCGCCGTCCCAGTCGGGCTGCAGACCTGGCTGGTGCGGGCCGCCCCCGATCAGGCGGAAAGCGCCGGTGGGCTCATGGTTATGACGTTCCAGGTCGCCATCGCGTTGGGCGCCGTCTTCGGCGGCCTGCTGGTCGACAATACCGGCGTTGCCACCGCCTTCGCCTATTGCGCGGCGGCGACGTTGCTTGCGGCACTGGCGGCGTTCTTCCTTGGCCCCAAGCCGATCGACGACCCCAAGGCCTAAACGGAACGGCCGTCGAAGTCGAAGACCGGCACGGCGGCGACGTCCAACGCCTCGATGCAATTAATATTGATATAGGCACTTCGCCCGCTCCCTTCGCCGACATCCTCGGCGAAGGGGTGAATGCCGCAGCTGCGGCAGAAGCGGTGGGCGATGACATGGTTGCCGAAGCTGTAGCGGCCGAGATCATCGCCCCAGGCAAGCACCCGCATGCTCTCATGCGGAACTGCCCATAGCAGTGCACCCTTGCGCGAGCAGATCGAGCAATTGCACCGAACGGCTCCGGTCAGCTCGCCTTCGACCTCGAACGCGACCTTGCCGCAGTGGCAGCTGCCTTGGTAGAGCATCGGGCCTTCCTCCTTCGGTTCGACAGGTGCAAATCCGACCGTGCCGGGCTATGTCTCCTGCGGCCAGTTTCTGGCTACTACGTTAAGACGTTGCAAGCGCGCGGAGTCCGACACCGAAAAATGCAATCAGCCCGCGATCACCTCGAAGCAATTCTTTCGCCTCTTGCCGCTCGCGTCGACGATGAGAGGGTTTTCGTAAAGCTCTACCCGGAAGCCGCACGGGCGGCGGCGGACGCCACCGATGCGCGGCGAAAAGCCGGCGTCACGCTCGGGCCGCTCGATGGGGCGATCGTCTCGATCAAGGATCTGTTCGATGTCGCCGGCGAGCCGACCACGGCGGGCTCTCTGCTGCTCGCCAACGCAGCGCCGGCGCTGCGGGATGCCATTGTCGTGCAACAGTTGCGCCAGGCCGGTGCAATCATCCTCGGCAAGACCAACATGACCGAGTTCGCCTTTACTGCGATCGGCGTCAATCCACATTATGGCACGCCCGGCAATGCTAGCGATGCCAGCCGTATTCCGGGCGGCTCCTCCTCAGGCGCCGGCGTTTCGGTGGGCGAAGGCACCAGCGAAATCTCCATCGGTTCCGATACCGGTGGTTCGGTGCGCATTCCGGCATCGCTGAATGGCGTCGTCGGTTTCAAGCCGACTGCGCGGCGCGTGCCGCTTGCGGGTGCGTTTCCGCTGTCAGCCACGCTGGACTCGATCGGTCCGCTGGCCCGCACCGTCGCCGAATGTGCGGCGGCCGATGCAGTGATGTCGGGCGAAAACCTGGCGGCACTGTTGCCGCTGCCGCTGGACGGCCTGCGCATCGGTATTGCGCGCGGCGTGCTGTTCGATGATACGCAGGAAGAGGTCGCGACGACGTTCGACCGGTGTCTGCGCAAGATAGAGCTTAGCGGCGCACGGCTTGTGGAGCTGTCGATCGACGACCTGCTTGCCGATCTGCGCGTGGCAACCCAACGCGCGTCGATCGCGGCGATGGAAGGGGCGGAGATCCATGCCGACTGGCTGGCGACGGGAGCGACGAGGCCGGTCGACCCGCGGGTAAGCGGGCCATTGGCGCGCGCCGCCGCCATTCCGGCCACGGTCTATATCAGGGCAATGCGCCGCCGCACGGCGCTGGCCGCCGCGATGGATGACCGGCTGGCGTCGGTCGACGTGCTGGCCCTGCCGACCACACCGGTGACGGCGCCGACGATCGTGTCGATGACCAGCGACGAGGCTCTGTGCAACAGGACGGAAGGCCTTCTGCTGCGCAACACGCAGGTCGCCAACCAGTTCGATCTATCAGCCATCTCGCTTCCGATGCCGGGAATGACGCGTCCGGCCGGCCTGATGCTGGTGGCGCGCAATGGCCATGACCACCACCTGCTGCGCATCGCAGCGGGCGTGGAGGGGCTGCTTGCAAATTGATCGGATAGCGCGTGTCAGCGCGACGAGCAGTGGCCGCGTTCGCTGTCCTTGGCGGCGCGTTCGATGCTGGTGGCGACCAGCCAAGGCAGGGTGTACCGCTTGCCGTTGAAGGTCCGGGTGCGGTTCTCGATCGAGCCGACAACAACGACCTTGCCGGCATAGAGCTTGTCTGAAAGATCGAGCGCCTTGTCTTGCTGCGGCAGGCGATCGATGTCGATTGAAACGCCTTTGATGAGCTTCCCAGCAGCGAGGTCGAGCGCGCTGTTCGATGGACAGGGTGCCGCCACGCAGCGTATGCCGTTGTCGCAGAACACGTAGCTACCCTGTCCGTTGGCGAAGGCTTGCGCCGTCGCCACGCAGAAGCCGGTGGTCAGCAGGAATTTTGTGACGCTTGCCATGCCGGCACCATCGCCGGCGAATTCGGGAAAATTGGGGCGCTTTCAGAAATCGGCAGGGAACCGCCGCCGGTAGTGCTCGACCACTTCGGGGTTGCGCAGATTGACCGGCAATCTGTTGGCCAGCACCAGCAAGGCTTCGCCAGCCGCGCCGACGCCCATGCGCATCATCGACTGCTCGGTAATCCCAGCCATGTGCGGGGTGACGATGACGTTGTCGAAGCCAAAATAAGGATGGTTGGGCGGTAGCGGTTGTGTAGCAAAAACATCGAGCGCAGCGCCGCCGATGCGGCCCTTCTGCAAGGCCTCGATCAGCGCGTCGTCATCGATCACCGGCCCGCGCGAAACATTGATCAGCAGCGCATCCGGCTTCATCCGCTCAATGCGCTCGCGGCTGATCAGCCCCCGTGTTTCGGGCGTCAGCGGGCAGCACAGAACGATGATGTCGCTCTGCTCGATGAGTGCATCGATCGACAGGAAGCCGACCCTGTCCGGCGCCGGCCGCATGCTGCGCGTCGTCGCCACCACATTCAGATCGAACCCATGGGCGGCGATGTGGCCAACCGCCTGACCGATCGCGCCGAGGCCGACAATGCCGATCGTCTTGCCCGCTAGCTCGCTGGCCACCACCGTGTGTTCGCGGCCCGCCAGCCAGCCCTTCGCACGCAAGTCGCGGTCCAACACACGGAAGCGCCTAAGCAGCGCCAGCGCCGCGAACATCACATATTCGGCGACAGATCGCGCGTTCACCCTCGGCACGTTCGCCACCAGCACGCCGGCCGCATTGGCCGCTTCCATCGGTACCATGTCCAGCCCGGCGCCGTGGCGGATCGCGGCCCTGAGCTTCTTCGCGCCTTCGAAAAGCGCCGCAGGCAAGGGAGCGCGAACGATGATGACATCGGCGTTCCTCGCCTCGGCGGCCAGCGTGGCCGCATCGAGGGCGGAAGCAACGACGAGTTCGCCGGCCCCGGTCAGCATGGAAGCGGCACGAGGGTGCAGTCTGTGTGTTGACAGGATCTTGAGCATTTCAGGCCTTTTCGAGCGCAGGGCTTTCCGGTTCCGCCCCACGCCCCTCGATCAGCCCCTTCCAGTAGCTTTCCGCGCCTTGCAGGTGGGCGCTCATCAGCGCCTGGGCGAGATTGCCATCGCGGCGCAGCAGCGCCTCGTAGATCTGGATATGCTCGGCATGGGAGCGCACGCTGCGTTCGGGATCGTTGAAATAGATCGGCAGGCGCAGTTCACCCATCATGTAGTAGACGCTGCAGATATTGTGGAAGACGCTGTTCTTGGTCGCCCGCACGATCTCGAGGTGGAACTCGCGGTCTTCCCGGGCAAGCCCTTCACCGGCGGCGATGCGATCCTCGGAGGCCTTCAGGATCTCGCGCAGCCGCTCGAAATTCTCCTCGGTGGCGCGTGAACAGGCAAGTTCGGCGGCCTTGATCTCGTGGATCTTGCGCAACTCGACCGTCTCGTAGATCTGGACGGGATCGAGCGGCAGGCCGGCGCGGGCGAACAGCGCCATCGCCTCGACGCTCGCCTGCTTCGTATCGATGTAGATGCCGGATTTCGCCCGTCGCTCGACGATGCGCATGGCCTCGAGAATGGCCAGCGCCTCGCGGATCTGGCCGCGGCTGACGCTGAAATGCTCTGCCAGTTCGCGCTCCGACGGCGTGCGGCCCGTCTCCTTGTCCGAATGGGAGAACAGATAGGCGGCGAGTTCCGCGAGAAGGTTCTTTTCTTTCATGTCAGCCGTGTTGCGCGTGCGCCTCCAGGAACCGCTCCGAAATGGTGAATCCCAGCCCGGGTCTATCAGGGATCGCTACCATACCGTCCTTTGCTTCGACAGTCTCTTCGATCAGATCGTGGATCATCGGGTTGGCGCCGAGCGAATATTCGACGGTGAAGCTCGCCGGCGAAGCAGCGCAGACATGCAGCCCGGCAAAGAAGCAGGGCGCGCCGGCCCAAAGATGCGGCGCAAAGCGCAGATTGAAGGCGCTGGCGATGGTGCCGATCTTCATCGCCTCGCTGATGCCACCGCAAAAGGCCGGATCCGGCTGGAAGATATCGGCGGATTTTAGCACGGCGAGGTCGCGGAAGGCATAGCGCGTCGCCTCGCTTTCGCCGGTGGCGATCGGGATCGAACCGCAGGCGCGCACCTCGGCCATGCCGGGCTTGTCGTCGGCGATCACCGGCTCCTCGAACCAGGCGAGATCGAGGTCGCCGGCGAGATGGATAAAGCGCTTGGCTTCGGCCACCGTGTAGGTGCCGTGCGCGTCGACCATCAGGTCGATATCGGGACCGAGCGCCTGTCTGGCGGCACGGACGCGAGCGGCCGAGATATGTGGGGCGCCGTCCATGGCGCCGACGCGCATCTTCAGCGCCTTGAAACCGCCCTTGGCGATGTAGGACTGCAGCTGGTCGCCGATGGCTTCCGCAGTGGCCCAGCCGCCGGAAGCATAGGCCGGCATGCGGTCCAGCTTGCGGCCGCCGAGCAGCCGCCAGACCGGAACGCCGAGCGATTTGCCAAGAATGTCCCACAATGCGATGTCGACGGCGCTGATAGCCGCGATGCTCATGCCGCGTCGCGCCAATTGCGGCATGGCGTGGCCGGCGCGAGCGGCGCTGTCGTGGCGCGTGCCATTATAGAGCATCTCCCAGATGACGCCGATGTCAGCCGGGTCGCGGCCGACCAGCTGCGGGCCGACCTCGTAGTTCAGCAAATGGACAAGGGCGCCGTAACTGCCGGCGCTGCCGGCGGCATTCTTGCCTTCGCCCCAGCCGACCAGCCCGTCGTCGGTTTCGATGCGCAGGATGGCGGCGTCGAACGTCGCCACCTGACCGAAGTCGCTGCGGTGCTGCTTCGCGGCTTCGATCGGTATGCGGACCCACCAGGCTTGGACCGTCTTGATGCGCATGTTCATCCTCGGCCCGGCCGCGGTGAGGCGGAAGGGCTCTTTCCAAACGGCTCGGCTACTTGATCAGCGGCAGCAGCGTTTCCGCGTTGATGCGCATCTGGTCGGTGTAGAATTTCTCCGTGAGCACGCTGGAGCCGTGGTCCTGAATGAATTTCAGCTGCTCCGGCGAGATGTCGACGGGGTTGCGTTCGACCATGTCGGGATAGGGGGCAGCCGGCGTGCGGTCGACGGGGGCGACGAATTCATTGGTCAGCGCGCCGTCATAGCCGATCTCCTTCAGCGTGCCGACGATCTTCGGCCAGTCGATCTGCCCGAGGCCGGCGGCGAAGCGGTTGTTGTCGGCGACATGGAAGTCGTACAGGCGCTTGCCGACCTGCCGGATGGCGTCGTAGACGTTAAATTCTTCCATGTGGATGTGGTAGGCGTCGAGGCAGACGCCGCATTCGGGACTGACCGCATCGGCCAGCGCCAGTGCCTGGGCGCCGCGGTTGAACAGATAGGTCTCGAAGCGGTTGAGCGGCTCGACCGCGATCTTGACGCCGACCTTCTTGGCGTGGGTAAAGCATTCCCGGGTGGCGTCGACCACCCATTTCCACTCCTCTTCCTCGGTGCCGTCCGGCACCACCTTGCCGACGGTGGCCGGAACCAGCGTGATGATCTCGCCATCAAGTTCGCTGACCATGGTCAGCACGTCCTTGACATACTGCACCGAGCGCTCGCGCTGGCCCTGGTCCTTGGCGGCGAGATTGCGCTCGCCCAGCATCAGCGTCACCGCTCCCCAGCAGCGAATGCCGTACTCGTTCAACAGTGCGCGCGTCTCCTTGGGCTTGTACTGTTCGGGTTCGCCGGAGATCTCGATCGACTCGTAGCCGAATTTCTTGATGCGCTTGAGCGTCGTTTCCAGCGGCTCCGCCCGCATCCAATTGTGCGTCGAAAGATGCATGGTCTATCCTTCCCAGAATCGCCTGTACCAGTTCGCCTGCGGCGCACTCTGCCGAAGCGTGCCGCATGATTCCTCCCCAAGGCGTCCCAGCATTTTTTGCAAACTGGTTCGACCAATTGGGCTTGAAGGGAGGTCTACAGTAATTTCATCTGGACGGCAAGAACTGCTGCCATCAAGCGTTGGCTCCTGTCTATGCTATTGATTATACTTAAACATGTGGCTTAACTCGGCATGGTTGCAGGACCGTCGCAGCGCGTCAAATGGCTTGACCAGATTTCGGCATTTGGTAATACCAGAATAGCAGCGCTGAGCGCGCTGTGCAAAGAGACCAAAGACGCTGGCCCTGTTTTCAATCGGCGCTATGCTTGGTCGTGAAACATAGGGAGATGCCGATGCCGACGACGATGAAGGGGCCTGGTCTGTTCCTGGCGCAGTTTGCGGGCGACGCCGCGCCGTTCAATTCGCTGGCCTCGATCACCAAATGGGCGGCTGGTCTGGGCTACAAGGGCGTGCAGATTCCGACATGGGACGCTCGACTGTTCGATCTCGAGAAGGCAGCCTCCTCCAAGGCCTATTGCGACGAGGTGAAGGGCATGTGCGCCGATGCCGGCGTCGAAATCACCGAACTGTCGACGCATCTGCAGGGGCAACTGGTGGCGGTGCATCCCGCCTATGACGCGCAGTTCGACGGCTTTGCGCCGGCTGCGGTGCACAACAATCCAAAAGCCAGGCAGCAATGGGCGGTCGAACAGATGAAGTTCGCCGCCAAGGCGTCGAAGAATCTCGGGCTCAAGGCGTCGGTGTCGTTTTGCGGCGCGTTGGCCTTCCCATACCTCTACCCATGGCCGCAGCGGCCGGCGGGACTGATCGAGGAAGCATTTGCCGAGCTGGGCAAGCGCTGGAAGCCGATCCTCGACGTCTATGACGAGAACGGCGTCGATGTCGGCTACGAAATCCATCCGGGCGAGGACGTGTTCGACGGCGCGACATTCGAGATGTTCCTCGATGCGGTCGGCGGCCATAAGCGCTGCAACATCAACTACGACCCGTCGCACTTCCTGCTGCAGCAGCTCGATTATCTCGAATTCATCGACATCTACCACGAGCGGATCAAGGCGTTCCACGTCAAGGATGCCGAGTTCAATCCGACCGGGCGGCAAGGCGTCTATTCCGGTTACCAGAGCTGGACCAGCCGTGCCGGACGTTTCCGCTCGCTCGGCGACGGGCAGGTGGATTTCGGCGGCATCTTCTCCAAGCTCACCCAATACAATTACGATTCATGGGCGGTGCTGGAATGGGAATGCTGCCTCAAGCACCCGGAGGATGGTGCTGCCGAAGGCGCCCCCTTCATCCAGCACCACATCATCAGGGTGACGGAAAAAGCATTCGACGATTTCGCCGGCGGCACGACCGATAAAAAGGTGCTGCGCGGCATGATGGGGATCTAGCACAGATATCCCTCCCGAGGGGAGGGTGGCCCGGGGGGCCGGGTGGGGTCGGTCCATGCCGAGCTTCATGCCCGGCGACCCCACCCCGCGCTACGCGTCGACCCTCCCCTCAAGGGGGAGGGGTATCTCAGATAACGAGGGAGAAAATCGTGGTTGGCGCATCGAAGACGGAAACGGGAGGCGGTCCGATCCGCTACGGCATGGTTGGCGGCGGACAAGGCGCCTTTATCGGCGCGGTGCACCGCATCGCGGCGCGCATTGATAACGAGTTCGTGCTGGTTGCCGGCGCCTTGTCGTCGAATCCGGAGCGCGCCAAGGCCTCGGCGGCCGAGCTTGGGCTCGATCCGGCACGCAGCTACGGCTCCTATGCCGAGATGGCCAAGGCCGAGGCCAAGCGGCCGGACGGCATCGAGGTGGTGGCCATCGTCACGCCGAACAATGTGCACGTGCCGGCCGCCAAGGCTTTTCTCGAGGCCGGCATCCACGTCATCTGCGACAAGCCGCTGGCGACGACGCTGGCCGAGGCAAAGAGGCTGGCGGCGCTGGTCGAAAAGACCGGCAAGGTGTTTGTGCTGACGCATAACTACACCGCCTATCCGATGGTGCGGCAGGCACGCGAGATGGTGGCCAAAGGACAGCTCGGCGATATCCGCATCGTGCAGTCGGAATATCCGCAGGACTGGCTGACCGAAGATCTGGCCGCCACCGGCCAGAAGCAGGCTGCGTGGCGCTCAGACCCCAAGCAGGCCGGTGCCGGCGGTGCGCTGGGCGACATTGGCACGCACGCCTACAACCTCGCCCGTTTCGTCTCCGGGCTGGAGCTCGATTCGTTGTCGGCCGATCTCGATGCCTTCGTACCGGGGCGGCTGCTCGACGACAACATCAATGTGCTGCTGCGCTTCAAGCCGGTCGGCGGGTCGCACCCCGCCAAGGGCATGATCTGGGCAAGCCAGGTGGCGCCCGGCCACGAGAACGGCCTGAAATTGCGCATCTACGGTTCGAAGGGCGGGCTCGAATGGGTGCAGGCCGATCCGAACTATCTCTGGTACACGCCGTTCGGCCAGCCGAAGCAGTTGATCACCCGAAACGGCTCGGGAGCGTTGCCCGTCGCCGGGCGCGTCAGCCGCGTTCCGCCAGGCCATCCGGAAGGCTATCTCGAAGGTTTCGCCAACATCTACCAGGAAGCCGCGCGGGCCATTCGTGCGGCGCGCCGGAAGGGCGGCAAGCCGGCTAAGGATGTCGTTTTCCCAACTGTGCAAGACGGCGTCGAAGGCATGGCCTTCATCGAGGCCTGCGTGAAATCGGCGAAGAAGAATGGAGCGTGGACGAATCTTTAATCACTGCGTCCGGTTAACGGGAAGTCCCCCTCACCCGGATTGCCAGCCGAATTGCAGGGGCAATTCGGGGCATTCCGATCTCTCCCCCAGGGGAGAGGAGATCGCCTGCGTTGGCGTCTGCATCTTCTCCCCAGCGGGGAGAAGGTGGCCGCGAAGTGGCCGGATGAGGAGGCTTGTGGCGAAGTCGCCGGAGGAGCAAGCCCGGCCGTCAAAGGGGAGGGGCGTCGATGAAAATCGGCATGTGCATGTTGTTGTGGACGACCAGTGTCACGAAAAAACACGAGCCGTTGTTGAGGGATATCAAGGCGACCGGCTTCGACGGCGTCGAGATACCGGTCTTCTCCGGCACGCCGGACGACTACAAGAAGCTCGGTGAGCTGCTCGACCGCATCGGGCTGCAACGTACCGCCGTCTCGGCGATGGGCGATCCGGCGATGAACCTGATCTCGGCCGACGCCTCGACGCGCAAGGCCGGTATCGACTACATGAAATCGGCGATCGACTGCGCTCAGGCGCTTGGCGCGAACACGTTGAGCGGCCCGCTGCATTCCACACTCGGAGCCTTCTCCGGCAGCGGGCCGACGGCGGCCGAGAAAAAACGTTCGATCGCTTCGCAGCGCGCCATCGGTGACCATGCCGGCAACAAGGGTGTCACCATCGGGCTGGAGGCGCTCAACCGCTTCGAATGCTATCTGCTCAACACGATGGACGATTTGTCGGCGCATATCGACGCGATCGACCGGCCGCACATCAAGGCGATGTACGACACGTTCCATGCCAACATCGAAGAGGCCGACCCGATCGGCGCCTATACGCGCAACCGCAAGAACATCGTCCATATCCATATTTCGGAGAACGATCGCGGCGTGCCGGGCCGCGGCCACGTCCCCTGGAAGGAGACTTTCTCCGCCATTCGCAAGAGCGGCTACGACGATTGGCTGACGATCGAGGCGTTCGGGCGTTCGCTGAAGGATTTAGCCGCGGCCACCAAGGTGTGGCGCGACTTTTCCGAAGGCCCGGAAGCCGTCTACCGCGACGGCTACAGGCATATCAGGAATGGATGGAGGAAGGCGCCCTAACCGCACGCCTGCGCAACGCCCCCGTCAGCCCTGGCCGGCCTGGATCCGGTTGTAGTCGTGGATCGTCCTGCTCAAGCGGCGGCGCAGGAAATTGGAAATGTTGTCGAAGATGAAAACGACGAGCAGGACCAAGAGCACCATGTAGAAGACATTGGCCCAGTTGGAATTGGTGCGCATCGCCTCCCAGAGCTTCAGGCCGATGCCACCGGCACCGACGGCGCCGATGATCGTCGCGCCCCTGGTGTTGGATTCCCACTGATAGAGCGTCTGGCTGATGAAGACCGGGATCACTTCCGGCAGCACGCCATAGCGCTGCACCAGCAAGCCGTTGGCGCCGGTCGACTGGATGCCCTCGCGTGGCTTGTCGTCGATGTTCTCGAGGCCTTCCGAATAGACTTTGCCGAGCGTGCCGATCTCGGTGAAGAAAATCGCGGCGCTGCCGGCAAGCGGGCCCGGGCCGAAGGCGCGGGTGAAGAACAGCGCCCAGATCAGCATGTCGACCGAACGCATGAAATCGAAGAACCGCTTTAGCACCTGGCTAAGCAGGCCGCTCGGGGTGATGTTGCGGGCGGCGAAGAAGGCGAGCGGGAAGGCAACGATGCCGCCGAGCAAGGTGCCGAGAAACGCCATGACGATGGTCTGGAACAGCTTCGTCCAGACGTCGCCATGCTGCCATTGGGCGTTGTTCCAGATATTGTCGGCGGCCAGCGCAATGTTTGATGTGCCCGGCTTGAGCTGGGGTCCGGACATCAGCAACGAGACCACCTCGCCGGGTGACTTGCCGAAGAAGGGCGAGCGTGTGTCGAAGACGAAATTCGCCCAGCCGAGGAAGCGCTTGCGGACCTTGACGCGATCGACGGTTATGCGGACCTCGCCGGCAAAGCCCATCCTGGCGATGATTTCGTCGTCATGCGCGGTGATCCAGTCCGGCACCGGGCCGGATACTACCGGCTTGCCGCTGGCCAAGGACACCGGCACCGCCTGGCCATTGGCGACAAGCGTCGCCTCGGTCTTGTCGAAGGTGACCGATTTGGCCCGGCCGTCGATCAGGATGGTGTAGGAGCCGTTGGCGTTTGTGATGACCCAATCGGGATGCGGGTCTTCGCCGAGCGCCGAAAAACGCGGGTATCTGGGTGTGATCTGAGGCTGGTCGAGACGGAATTCCGGCTGCAGATCGTAGCTGATCCATTGCGTCAGGAAGAGCGGCAGGCGCTCCCAGTGCGATTCCCTCAGCACTTGCGGCAGGCTGAAGAACCACAAGGCATAGACGAGGTAGAGCAGGATGCCGGTGAACAGGACCAGCGGGCCGAAGCGTTTGTACAAGGGCCGCCGGAACACTTGGGGAAAGCGCTCCTCGATCGACCGCATCTCATCGGCGGTCATTGCGGCCATGGGCAGTCTTCTTGTTGATTTGCCACGATCTTTTCCAAAAACCGGAATCCACATTTTGGGATCATGGTCAGGCACCCATCATGAATGCCTGCTCGCCGACGAGCTTGCGGCGTAGCCAGGCGGAAAACTGGTCGACGAGGAAGATCGTCGTGAACAGCAGCAGCACCAGTGCCAGCGTCTTGGCGCCGAAGCCGCGCGAGATGGAGAGCTTCAGTTCCTCGCCGATGCCGCCACCGCCGACCGCGCCGATAATGGTCGAGATACGCACATTGATCTCGATCCTGAGCAGCGTGTAGGACATGAAATTGGGCAGCACTTGCGGCAGGCCGGCAAAGCGCACGCGCTCGAACCAGTTGGCGCCGACCGCGCGCAGGCCTTCTTCGGCGCGCATGTCGATGTTTTCGTTGATCTCGTAGAAGAGCTTGCCGAGGGCGCCGATGGAATGCAGGCCGATGGCGATGATGGCTGCGACCGGGCCGGTCGAGAGGATGGCTGCGAACAGGCCGGCAATGACGATCTCGGGGAAGGCGCGAAGCAGTTCCATGAAGCGCTTGAGGACGAGCCTGAGCACCGGACTGGGCGTCAAGTTGCGCGCGGCGATGAAGGAAAAGGGCACCGCAAAGACAAAGCCGATGAAAGTGGAAACCAGCGCCACGTTAAGCGTGGTGAGCATCAGCTCGAAATATTCGGGTAGATAAAAGCCGCCCCAGAGATAGACGCGGCCAAGCGGGAAGTTGAACTCTTGGCTGCCCTTGTCGTGCGGCGATGCGATGTCGAACAGCGCCCGCCAGACGTCGTTCCAGTCCTTGGGAACAAGCCAACTAAGGAAATCCAGTATGTGCGGCAGCCGATCGAAGAAATGTCCGGCATTGGCCTCGTCGGCAAACCACATGGCTGTGCACATGGCGACAAGCAGTGAGCCGATGCCGAG
Source organism: Mesorhizobium sp. M0145 (assembly GCF_040322355.1). Lineage (NCBI taxonomy): Bacteria > Pseudomonadati > Pseudomonadota > Alphaproteobacteria > Hyphomicrobiales > Phyllobacteriaceae > Mesorhizobium > Mesorhizobium sp. M0145. The sequence goes on along the minus strand of NZ_JAMYTK010000001.1, from coordinate 448,243 downwards.
CGCCGTGTAGAACCGGCGCAAGGACGTCTGGCGTCGCCAGGCGTCTGCTGCCTGCCGGACCGCGTCTGAACGAATTGTAGCGGCGAAGGTCATACGGGGTCGCGAGCGGACACGCAAAAAGGGCGGCGCTGGAGGACGCCGCCCTTTCCGCAATTGTCGTCAGCCGCCGATCGCGGCTTTGCGGGCTTCGACGATGACGCTGTAGAAGTCCGGCTTCACCGGAACATAGCCGGTGAAATCGCCGCCTTCGATGGCCTCGAAGCAAGGCTTGTCCTTGGCCGGCAGGCTGGTGAAGAAGTTGGCGAGCTTGGCGCTCATACCGCCGCCGAGCGCGGTGCGCACGACCAGCGGGCCGTTCGGGATCAAGCCGGAGCGCCAGACTTCGACGAAATCGTTGGGGTCCACGGCGCCCTTGGCGACTTCCTTGTGGAAGGTGCCGGAGGTGTAGCCGTTCTTGAAGTCGCCGATGCCCGAGGAATCGTCAACCGCAACATCGACCTTGCCGTCGCGAACCGCGAGAAGGTTGTTCTCGTGGCCGCCATTGAACTGGGTCGAGGCGAAGAAGGTTTCGTTCGAAGCGCCGGTGTCCTTCGGGATCTGGGTCAGCGGGATCAGGTAGCCGGAGGTCGAATCCGGGTCGGCATAGCCGAGCTTCTTGCTCTTGGCCGACTTGATGTCGGTGATGCCGGACGACTTCAGCGCAAGGCCGATCGAATAATAGCCGGTCGCGCCGTCGGTCTGCTGGGTGGTGAGGATCGGGGTCACGGCGTTCGGATCCTTGAGGTAGACGCTGGCATAGCCCGACGCGCCAAGCTCTGCGAAATCGAGCGTGCCGCCGAGCAGGCCCTGGATAACGCCGTCATAGTCGGCGGCCGGGAACAGCGAGACCTTCTCGAAGCCGAATTCGGACTTCAGGTGATCGGCGAGGCACTGAAAGTTGCGCAGCCGGTCCGCTTCGTTTTCACCGCCAAGGATGCCGATGCGGAATTCCTTGATATCCTGGGCGTGAGCGGCGCTTGCCGCGATGGCGAGCAATGAAACGGCGCCAAAAACCATCTTCCTGAACATTATCTCTCTCCTGTTGGTCCCGGCCTCGCGCCGGTAGCGTTCGAATTTTTTGACAGGTGCCTTTGACGCGGGCGGGCGATCAGGCCGTTCTCAATATCCCGGGAATGCGGGCTCGAGCGGTCCGGCGGATGCAGCGATTTTCTGTTTGATGGCGACACTGGTGGAGGTGATGGCCTCGGAGATTTCGCCGCCATTGCTGTCGGCGCCGTAGACCATGCGCACGGCCTCGCGGTTGAGGGCTTCGGGCGGGCCGTCGAAGACGACCTTGCCGGCGGCCATGCCGATGATGCGGTTGCAGTAGGTGCGGGCCGTATCCAGCGTATGCAGATTTGTGATGACGGTGATGCCCTCGCGCAAATTGATGTCCTGCAGCGAATCCATCACCACCTTGGCGTTGAGCGGATCGAGCGAGGCAATCGGCTCATCCGCCAGCAACACCTTCGGCTGCTGCATCATGGCGCGCGCAATCGCAACGCGCTGCTGCTGGCCGCCGGAAAGGGTGCCGGCCGGCTGCAGGGCGGTGCGGGCGATGTCGAGGCGCTCGAGGGCTGCAACCGCCTCGGCGCATTCACCGCGGGAGAACATGCCAAATAGGTTGGACAGCGTCGAGCGGTGGTTGAGCCGGCCGAGCAGCACATTGGTCAGCACATCGAGGCGCGGCACGAGATTGAACTGCTGGAAGATCATGGCGCAGTCGCGCTGCCATCGCCGGAGCGGCGAGCCGCGCAACCCGGAGACCTCGACGCCGTTGAACAGGATGGATCCCTGGCTGGGATCGATGAGGCGGTTAATCATGCGCAGCAACGTCGATTTGCCGGCGCCGGAGCGGCCAATGATGCCGACCATCTGGCCTTGCGGAATCGCGATGTGAACATTGCTGACGGCGGTGTTCTTGCCGAACCGGCGGGTGACGCCGCGGATTTCGAGCGTAGCTGACATGGTGCAGGCTCCAGTCCAATCGCAATTGAAGGTCTGTTTACCCTGGCTAGCGCAGCCGCATGAACCTGCGGTGTCGGAACGATGTCAGTTTTGTTACTGCCCACAGCCTGGAGCGGGGCGGGATCAACTCGGCGCGAGAAGCTCGAATGGTGAATGGTGATAAGAACGGCTTCCCTGAGCCTCGAAACCTGTCCGCTGCCCCCATTCACATTCACCATTCACCATTTCACGACCCTCAGCCGCCATATTTCTCCAGAAACGCCTCCGCCGACAATTCCCGAAAATCGTCGAGCGCGGCGCGCAGCCTTGCGTGGTCCCAGTCCCACCAGGCGAGCGCCTGGTAGCGCTCCGCGGTGCGGCGGTCGAAGCGTTCGCGGATCGGCTTGGCCGGTACGCCGGCGACGATGGTGTAGGGCGCGACGTCCTTCGACACCACCGCACCGGCACCGACCGCCGCGCCATCGCCGACGGTGACGCCCGGCAGGATGGTCGAGCCGTGGCCGAGCCAGGTGTCGTGGCCGATGGTGACGCGTTTGGCGCGGCGCTTGGCGAAGAATTCGCTCTCGTGCTCGGCGTCGTCCCAATAATCCGAGGCGCGATAGGTGAAATGGTGCAGCGTCGGCCGCCAGGTCGGATGGTTGGTAGCGTTGATGCGCACGCTTGCGGCGATGTTGGCGAATTTGCCGATCGTTGCGCACCAGACGCCGCAGTCCTGCATCATGTAGGAATAGTCGCCGAGCGTGCTTTCGGCAACCCGGCAGCGCTCGGCGATCTCGGTCCAGCGGCCAAGCGTCGAGTTCTCGACTTCCGCCGTCTCGTGGATCAGCGGCGCCTCCGACAGTTTCCTGGTCATGCGGCGATTTTCCCGGCGGCGAAGGCGGTCACGTCGATGACGCGATCGGCGACCGCCTCACGCACGTCGTGATCGTGGAAGATGCCGAGCAAAGCGACCCCCGCTGCCTTCTTGGCGGCGATCAGGGAAATCACCACATCGCGGTTCCTGGCGTCGAGCGAAGCGGTCGGCTCGTCGAGCAGCAGGATCGGGTGCTCGGTGATGAAGCCGCGCGCGATGTTGACGCGCTGCTGTTCACCGCCGGAGAACGTCGCCGGCGGCAGCGCCCAGAGCTTCTCCGGCAGGTTGAGCTGCGCCAGCAAGGCGCGTGCCTTGCCGTGCGCGACCTCGCGCTCCTCGCCGCGCTCGACCAGCGGTTCGGCCACGACATCGAGCGCAGAGACACGCGGCACGGTGCGCAGGAACTGGCTGACATAGCCGATGGTAAGCCGGCGCACGGCAAGCACGGTGCGCGGGCTGGCCGAGGCGAGATCGATGAGCCCGCCCTCGTGCTGGACGATGATCTGGCCTTCATCGGCGGCATAATTTCCGTAGAGCATTTTCAGGATCGAGCTCTTGCCGGCGCCGGACGGGCCGCCGAGCACGGCGCATTCGCCGGCCCTGATCGCGAACGAGACACCGGCGACCACCGGCAGTTTGATGCCGTCGCGCAGATGCATGGTGAAGCTCTTCGCGACATCGGAGACAACGAGCGGGGTTGCCATCAGAGGGTTCTCCAATCGTCATTCGTCTGCGGGCCAACACCCCCCTCTGGCCTGCCCTCTTTGCCAAAACTTGCCATCTCCCCCTCAAGGGGGGAGATTGGCAGTCGCATTCGGTTTCGCCATTCTCCTGTGTCGCAGAACGGGCGGGCCATAAAAGCTGCTGATCTCCCCCCTTGAGGGGGAGATGGCCGGCAGGCCAGAGGGGGGTACGCCGGAGCAATCATCGTCACACCTGCAGAATCGAGGAGACAAGCAACTGGGTATAAGGCGCGCGCGGATCGTCGAGGACGCGGTCGGTGAGGCCGCTTTCGACGACGCGGCCGTCCTTCATCACCATCATGCGCTGCGACAACAGCCGCGCCACGGCGAGATCGTGGGTGACGACGATGGCGGCCAGGCCGAGATCGGTGACCAGGCCGCGCAACAGATCGAGCAGGCGCGCCTGCACCGAGACGTCGAGGCCGCCGGTCGGCTCGTCCATGAACACCAGCCGCGGCCCGGTGACGAGGTTGCGGGCGATCTGCAGGCGCTGGCGCATGCCTCCGGAAAAGGCGCGCGGCTCGTCGTCGATGCGGTCTTCGTCGATCTCGACACGAGACAACCAGTCGAGCGCCGTTGCGCGGATCCTGCCATAGTGACGGTCGCCGACCGCCATCAGCCGCTCGCCGACATTGGCGCCGGCCGACACCGTCATGCGCAACCCGTCGGCCGGGTTCTGATGGACAAAACCCCAATCGGTGCGCATCAGGAAGCGGCGCTCGGCCTCGCTCATGCGGTAGAGTTCGCGAAACTGGCCGTCGCGCATCCGGTAGCTGGCGGTGCCGGAGCTGGGCAGCAGTCGAGTTGACAGGCAGTTGAGCAAAGTCGTCTTGCCGGAACCGGATTCGCCGACCACCGCCAGCACTTCGCCCGGCCACAGGTCAAAAGTGACGTTCTCGCAGCCGACGCGCGAGCCGTAGAATTTGGACAGCGCCGAAACGCGCAGCAGCGGTTCGTCGGTCATTGCTTCTCCTTACCCTCCCCCTCGTGGGGAGGGTCGGCGCGTAGCGCCGGGGTGGGGGGTGAGGCGGTGGCAGTACCCCCACCCGCGCCTTCGGCGCGACCTCCCCACAAGGGGGAGGTAGGGGCGTTGCGCCGCTTCTCGCAATAATCGGTATCGGAGCAGACGAACATGTGGCCGCCATGGTCGTCGAGGATGACCTCGTCGAGATAGACGTTCTCGGCCGCGCACAGCGCGCAGGGCTGGTCGAAGGTCTGCACCTCGAACGGATGGTCCTCGAAATCGAGGCTGACCACATCGGTGAACGGCGGCAGCGCATAGATGCGCTTTTCGCGGCCGGCGCCGAACAATTGCAGAGCCGGCGAACGGTGCATCTTCGGATTGTCGAATTTCGGCGTCGGCGAGGGATCCATCACATAGCGGCCCTCGACCTTGACCGGATAGGCATAGGTGGTGGCGATGCGGCCGTGCCTGGCGATGTCCTCGTAGAGCTTGACATGCATGAGGCCGTATTCCTCCAGCGCATGCATTTTGCGCGTTTCCGTTTCGCGCGGCTCGAGGAAGCGCAGCGGCTCGGGGATCGGCACCTGGTAGACCAGCACCTGGCCAGCACTGAGCGGATATTCAGGTATGCGGTGGCGGGTCTGGATGATGGTCGCCTTGGCCGTCTCGGTGGTGACCGCGACATTGGCCACTTTCTTGAAGAAGGCGCGGATCGAAACCGCATTGGTGGTGTCGTCGGCGCCCTGGTCGATGACCTTCAGCACATCGTCCGGGCCGATGATCGAAGCGGTGACCTGGACGCCGCCGGTGCCCCAACCATAGGGCATCGGCATTTCGCGCGAGGCGAACGGCACCTGATAGCCAGGAATGGCGATGCCCTTGAGGATCGCCCGACGGATCATCCGCTTGGTCTGTTCGTCAAGATAGGCGAAGTTGTAGGTGGCGATGTCGGTCATGGCGATCGCTTCCGCTCTGTGCTACCGAATTGAGTTCCAAGACACGGAAAAGGGGCTGGGCTCCGATGACCCCGACCGGATGGATGCGCCTCGGGATCCTGTTGCTGGTGTTCGTCGGGGTGGTTGCCTTTGTGCTTCGAAGAATGGTTCTTCCTGAGCCGAGGGAAGGCGCGCAAGGCGAGACCATTGGCGGCAGTAGCGGTTACGGCGGATCCGGAGGCCATTCCCCAGACGGGGGAGGTCACGGTGGTGGAGCTAACTGAAGTCATTCCGCTGCCTGCCTCTTCTCTTCGCCCCTGCCGGAATTTTCGCGGGCGTCGTGCTCGGTGCGCATGCGGCGCACGAGGTCGAGCTCGGCCTGGAAGTCGACATAATGCGGCAGCTTCAGATGCTCGACGAAGCCGGTCGCCTGGACATTGTCGGAATGCGAGATGACGAACTCCTCGTCCTGGGCGGCGGCGATGACATCCTCACCCAACTCCGAGGCGCGCAGCGCGCGGTCGCATAGTGCCATGGCCATCGCCTTGCGCTCGCTCTGGCCGAAGACGAGGCCGTAGCCGCGGGTGAATTGCGGCGGCGCCTTGGCCGAGCCCTTGAACTGGTTGACCATCTGGCATTCGGTGACGCGGATGCTGCCGAGCGGCACGGCAAAGGGCAGTTCCGGCACGTCCAGTTCCAGTTCGACCTCGCCGATGCGAACCTCGCCGACGAAGGGATGGTTGCGCGCGTAGCCGCGCTGGGTGGAATAGCCGAGCGCCAGCAGAAACCCCTCGTCGCCGCGCGACAGCGCCTGCAGGCGGATGTCGCGCGCCATCGGGAATTCGAGCGGCTCGCGGGTGATGTCGCCGGGGACATGATCCCCAGGCATGTCGCCGTCGGGCTCGATCAGGCCTTCGCGGGCGAGGATGGCCGAGACGCGCGGCATGGCTTCCGCCTCGCCTGCACGCTGCTCCGGCTCGGCGACATCGCCGCCGGCGGCAAGTTCGGGATCGAGCAGCCGGTGGGTGTAGTCGAAAGTCGGGCCGAGCAACTGGCCGCCGGGCAGGTCCTTGTAGGTCGCCGACACCCGCCGCTCGACCAGCATCGTGCCGGTGTCGATCGCCCTGGTGTAGCCGAAACGCGGCAGCGTGGTGCGATAGGCGCGAACCAGGAAGATCGCCTCGATAATGTCGCCGCGCGCCTGGACGATCGCCAATGCCGCCAGTTCCCTGTCGTAGAGCGAACCTTCGCTCATCACCCGGTCGACGCCGAGCGCCAGCTGCTCGACGATCTGGTCTAGACGAAGTGCCGGCACCGAACGGTCGCCGCGCCGGCGGTCGGCGAGCAATTTGTGAGCATTGCGAATGGCCGTCTCGCCACCCTTTACCGCCACATACATGCTACACCTCCATGATCTTGATGCGCGTCGTGCGCGGCAGGCAGGCAATTGCGTCGAACGTGGCGAGAATGATATCGACGCCACGCGGAAAACGCTGGTTGTTCTGCTTCCATTGCTCGACGAAATGGCGCGGCATTTGCGCCGGCGCGATCGTCGCCGTCTTCTCGATGCCCGGGCCTTCGAGCACCAGCGCAGCGCCGGAGATGAGATCGCCGACCTCGAGGATCAGCGTCGTGGAGCGATCGGGATAATCCTGGGTGCCTTGCGAAAACCCGTCGAGCGCCATCATCTCGGCCGGCGTGGCGATCAGCGCGAAATGCGCGTCGGCCGGGGTGTTGGCCAGCGGCGCGCCGGTATGGAAGCCAAGCCAGGATTTCACCGCCGACACCTGCAAAGCCGGGTCGAGCCAGAGCGGCGTGTCGTTGTCGCACAGCGCCAGCGCAACGGCGCCGGCGGTGGCCGACAGCGGCGCCGGTGGGTGGGCAAGGGCCGGCAAGGGCTGGACGCTGCCCGGCCGCGCCATCGCGTCCATCACGGCACGGAATACGGTCTGGGCATTGAATACCGGATCGGCGAAGCCGCCTTCAATGGATTGAGTGGCGATATCCATCAGTCTTCTCCGCGCACCATGGTGAAGAAATCGACCTTGGTCGCCGCCGTCTCGGCGCGGCGCTGTTCACGCGCCTTGGCCAGTGCCGCCTGCAAGGGCGCAACGATCCTGGTCTCGACCTCGTTGCGGTGGGCAGGATCCTGCCAGAGCGCGTCGGCGATTGCAGCCAGCCTTGCCTTCTGCTTGTCGCGGCCAAGCGCGTAGCAGTGGCCGACATGGCCGGACGCAAGCCGCACCGTGGCACGGGTGACCGTCGCCTCGCCGACATTGAAGGGCGCGCCGCCGCCGCCGATGCGGCCGCGTACCGTAACCAGGCCGGTTTCGGGGCCACGCAGAAGTTCCGCTTCGCAAGGCAGGCCGGCTTCGTCCCAGAGGCGGACGATGTCGTCGCCGGCCGATTGCGCCAGCGTCGCCATCACGGCCTTGCGCTCGGCCTGCTCTCGCGCTTCCCGTCCTCGCATGGCCGGTGCTCCTCGTCTGCGTTCATTTGTCTATTGATATAGACAACTATACAAATTATATCCATTATCTAGCGCGTGTCCATGACGGGCACGTGACACGGGCCAAAAGATCGGCGCGAGGAATTGGGGCGGGAGATGATCGGACAAGCCAACAGCATCGAGCGGCGCAGCGGTGTCGCGCTGTGGCGGCAGATCGCCGATCAGATCCTGCATTCGATTGCCGTCGGCGATTTTCCCGAAAATGCGGCGCTGCCGCCGGAGATCGCGTTGGCCGGACGCTATGGCGTCAACCGCCACACGGTGCGCAGCGCTATCGCAGCGCTGGTGCAGGAGGGCGTGCTCAGGGCGGAGCAAGGGCGCGGCACCTTCGTGCTGTCGCGCAAGCGGCTGTCTTATCCGATCGGCGCCCGCACCCGCTTTTCCGAGGGATTGCAAGGACAGGCGTCCGAGCGGCATATCACCTTGCTCGCGTCATCGATCGAGCCGGCCAACCGTCGTGTCGCAGAGGGCTTAGGCCTTGCGACGGGGGCCGATGTGATACGCCTGGAAACGCGCGGCGAAGCCGATGGAATGCCGGTGTCTCGTGCGGCCGGCTGGTTCGATGCCAGGCGCTTTGCCGGCATCGATGCCGCCATGGCGGAAACCGGTTCGATCACCGCATCGCTGGCACGTTTCGGCATCGACGACTATCTCAGGCAATCGACTGTGCTGTCGGCGCGCCATGCCGATGCCGCCGACCTTGCGGACCTCGAGCTGCAGCCCGGCGCCATCGTGCTGGTGACGGTCGCCGTCAACGTCACGCCCGACGGTCAGCCGATACAGTTTTCGGAGTCGCGCTTCCCGGCCGAGCGGATCGAGCTCAAATTGTCGGCGCTCTGAGATGCGGCAGCCCTGGCATCATCCGACTTGAATGACGGCCTTGATCAGGCCGGACTTCTCATGCGCCCAGCGGGCGAGGTCGTGCGGCGTCTCGCCAAGCGTGGTGCGGTGGGTGACCAGCTTTGTCAGCGGCAGCGCGCCGTTGCGGATCGAGGCGGCGACATGGTCGAAATCGGCACGCAGGGCGTTGCGGCTGCCGATCAGCATCATCTCGCGCTTGTGGAATTCGGGATCGGAAAAGGCGATGTCGTCCTTGACGACGCTAACCAGGACCAGCGCCCCGCCGTGCGCGACATGGGCGAAGGCCGACTGCACCGACCGGGTGTTGCCGGTGGCATCGAAAACCACGTCGAAGCCGTCGCCGCCGGTTGCTTCCCGCACCAGGTCGGCAGCAGCGCCCCGCGAGCCGTCGAGGGTCGCGAAGCCGAGTTCGCTTTCGGCGAAACCCAGCCTCTCCGCACTCATGTCGAGCAGCGTCACGTCGAGCCCGGCGATGCGGGCGAACAGCGCCGTGCCGAGCCCGATCGGGCCGGCACCAATGACCAGTGTGCGCGCACCTGGATCAGCGAGCGAGCGCCGCACGGCATGGGCGCCGATCGCCAGGAATTCGACGGCGGCGGCATCGGCCAGCGACAGGCCGTTTGCCGGATAAAGATTTTGCGCCGGCACCAGGATCTGCTCGCACATGGCGCCGTCGCGGTGGACGCCGAGCACCTCGATCCTGACGCAGCAATTCGGCTTGCCTTGCCGGCAGGCGATGCATTTGCCGCAGGCGAGATAGGGATTGACGATCACCGCTTCGCCGACGGCGAGATCGACGTCCTCACTAACCTCGATCACGGTGCCGGAAACCTCGTGGCCCATGATGCGGGGATAGGCGAGGAACGGGTGCTTGCCTTCGAAGATGTGATAGTCGGTGCCGCAGATGCCGACATGGCTGACGGCGACCAGCGCCCAGCCGGCGGGGGGCGCGCCAGGCGCCGGACGGTCTTCGAGGACAAGTTCGCCGGGCGAGCGGCAGACGACGGCTTTCATGCTTCAATCCAGTCGGTTCATGGCACCGCCGGCCCTGCTGTCGCGAGGCCGGCGGTTATTGGGAGGCAGTCTATTTGCCGCGGCGGCGCAGCCCGTCGAAATAGACGATGACGATGATCAGCACGCCGGTGATGATGCGCTGCCAGAAGGCGTTGACGTTGAGCAGATTGGCGCCGTTGTTGATGGTGGCAAGGATGAAGGCGCCGAGCAGCGGTCCGTGCACGGAGCCGACAGCGCCGAACAGCGAGGTGCCGCCGATCACCGAGGAGGCGATCGCCTGCAATTCCCAGCCCTCGGCCTGCGTCGGATTGCCGATGCCGATGCGCGAGGCAAGCAGCACGCCGACGAAGGCCGCACACAGGCCCGACAGCGTGTAGGCCATGTAGATGGTGCGCTGGACGTTGACGCCTGACAGGCGCGACGCCTCGGCGTTGGAGCCGACCGAGAACAGATAGCGGCCCCAGCGGCTGTGGTGCAGGAAGATGTAGGCTGGGATGCCGACCAGGATCACCATCCAGAACAGATTGGGGACGCCGGCGAAGGAACTGCGCGAGAACGTCTGGAAGGCGTCGTTGTTGATCGAGATCGAGTTGCCATTGGTCATCAACAGACCGATGCCGCGCAGCGAGGTCAGCGTTGCCAGGGTGATGATGAAGGGCGGCAGGCCCATCTTGACGATGCCGAACCCATGGAACATGCCGATGGCGACGCCGACCAGCAAGGTGATCAGGATGGCGAGGAAAACCGGTGTGCCGGCGTTGATCAGCATCGCGACGATGACGGTGGCGAAGCCGACCACGGCGCCGACGGAAAGGTCGATGCCGCCGGTGATGATGACGAAGGTCTGGCCGACCGCCAGGATGGCGATCATCGACCCTTGCCGTAACAGGTTGGAGATGTTGTTGGCGGAGGCGAAGCTCGGCGTCGCCACCGACAGGATGATCCATAAAAGAACCAGCAGCGCCAGCAGTGTCAGCCCGAACAGGGCGTTGTAGTTGCGTTTCGGCCTTTCGGCAGCGATCGCCTCGGTGCTCATATCTTCCCTCCCGGTCTTTCTTGTTTCTCGGCCAGCGCCTGGGTGAGGATCTCCTCGTGATCAGCGGTACGAAACCCATGCGTGGCCACCAGCTTGCCGCGCCGGAACACGTGCAGCGTGTCGGCGAGCTCATAGACCTCGGGCAGGTAGGACGAGATCAGGATGATGCCGGCTCCCTTGGACAACAGCGCGCCGAACAGGCGGTAGATCTCGGCCTTGGTGCCGACATCGACGCCGACAGTCGGCTCATCGAAGATGAATAGCTTGGCGCCGTGGGCGAGCCATTTGCCGATGACGATCTTCTGCTGGTTGCCGCCGGACAGGCTGGAGGCCAGCGCGCCGCGCGTCGGCGTCTTGATGCGCAGGTCGGCGATCTGGCGATCGGCTTGCGCCTTTTCCTGCGCGCGGGAGATCAGCAGATTGCTCGAGATGCGCTTGTAGATCGGCAGATTGAGGTTGAGTCCGACCGGCAGGTTGAGGCAGAGGCCCTGGTCGCGGCGGCTTTCCGGGGCCAGCGCCATGCCGAGCCTGATCGCGTCATGTTCGGAATTGACCTTGACCTCCTTGCCCTCCCACAGGATCTGGCCGGCCGATTTGCGGTGCCGGCCATAGAGCGTGGTGACGAACTCGCTGCGCCCGGCGCCGATCAGGCCATAGAGGCCGACGATCTCGCCGGCACGGACGGACATCGAGACATTTTCGAAACCCTTGCCGGACAGGTTCCTGGTTTCGACGATGGTCGCGCCGGGGGTGAAATGCTCCTTGTGGTAGACCTGCTCGATCGAGCGGTTGATCATCATCTTGACCAGCTCGGCGTCATTGGTCTCGGCAATGTTCCTGGTGCCGACCAGCGTGCCGTCGCGCAGCACCGAGACGCGGTCGGCGAGATCGAACACTTCTTCCATGCGATGGCTGATGTAGATGATGGTGACGCCTTCGCCCTTCAGCCGGCGGATCAGCGTGAACAGCTGGTCGGCCTCCTTGCGGGTAAGATAGGCGGTCGGCTCGTCGAAGATCAGGAATTTGGTGCCGCGCACGGTGGCGCGGGCGGCGGCGATCAACTGCTGCTGGCCGATGGTCAGGTCACCCAGCATGACATGCGCCGGCAGGTCGAAGCCGAGATCGTCGATGATCTTCTGCGCCTGCCTGATCATCGCCCGCTGCTGCAGGATGCCGAAGCGGGAATCCTCTTCGCCGAGGAACATGTTGGCGGCGACGGTGAGATGGCGGCACAGGACGACTTCCTGATGCACGGCATTGATGCCGAGCGCCATCGCCTCATGCGGCGTTGCCAATGCGGCAGGCTTGCCCTCCCAGATGACGTCGCCGGAGGTGCGCGGCATGACGCCGGTAAGAAGCTTGATCAGGGTGGATTTGCCGGCGCCGTTCTCGCCAACGATGGCGTGGATCTCGCCGGCCTTGAAGGCGAGATCGACCGGCTTCAGCGCATGGGTGCCGGGATAGCGCTTTTCCAGCCCGCGGAGTTCGAGGATGGTCCTGCCCGGTTCCAGCGTTGGGGCCGGATGGAGTTCCTGCGCCGTCGACATCATGACAATCCTCCCAGATTGGCCCCCAAAGATTGGCCTCGCGATTGGCACGAGTGGGATGTTTCCGGGGCGAAAGGCCCCGGAAACAGTTCACTTGCGGCTATGCTCAGTCGAGCTTCGGGTTGAGCAGCGCGTCGATCTTCGGATCCTTCATGTTGGCCTTGGTAACCAAATTGGCGCCGGTATCGACATTGGCCTCGACCTTCTCGCCCTTCGAGGCGGCGAGCGCCGTCTTGATGCCGTCATAGCCCATCCGGTACGGATCCTGAACGACGAGAGCCGAAATGACGCCGTCATTGAGGAACTTGATCAGCTTCTCGTCGCTGTCGAAACCGACCAGCCCGACCTTGCCGGCAAGACTGTTCTCGGCGATCGCCTGACCGACGCCCTGCGCCATGATCAGGTTGGAGGCGAAGATGCCCTTGAGGTTGGGGTTGGCGGTGATCAGGTCGGTGGCGATGTTGAGGCCGGTGGTGGCCTGGCCGTCGGCGTATTTGTCGGCGACCAGCTTGAGGCCGGGATATTTGGCGGCGAGCTGTTCCTTGAAACCCTGGGCGCGCTGTTCGAGCGAGCCGGCACCCGGAAGCGCGGTGATCAGGGCGACGTCGCCCTCGACCTTGCCGCCATTGGCTTCGCCGATGGCTGCGGCAAGGCCGTCAGCGGCGACGCGGCCGCCCTGGATGTTGTCGGTGGTCAGGAACGAGGTGAAGGCCTTGGAGTCGGCGCCGGAGTCGATGCCGATGATCTTGACCTTGGTGGCGGCCTCGTCGATCGGCTTGCCGAGCGCCTTGGCTTCGGTCGGCGCAATGACGACGGCCGCCGGGTTGCCGGCGACGGCATTTTCGAGGATCGAGATCTGGCCGTTGACGTCGGTCTCGGCCTGGGCGCCGAGCTCCGGCACGTTGACGCCGAGATCCTTGCCGGCCTTGCGGGCGCCGGCCAGAACGATCTGCCAGTAGAAGGACGTGGTGTCCTTGACGATGATCGGAATGGTCGCGTCGGCCGCGGATGCCGGCGCCGAATGCATCACGCCGGCAAGCATCGAGGCGGCTGCGAGTGCCACGAAGGCGCGGCGATTGAGAATGCTGGTCACGAATTTCATTAGGAGTCCTCCCTAAGTCGCCCGGTGAATGTTACGGAAGCTCCATTCGGATGGCGCGGCCCAAACGGAACTTTATCAATAAAAAACATTTACCGCATTTTGATAGTGCATCACCTCGGTCGGCGCAAGCGATGTTTGATGGCCGCTCGAATGGCTGGGCGGGAAAGCTTGCTCCCTCGGAACTCCGCTGCCAATCTCCTCCAATACGTCGCATGGAATATTAATTCCATCATCCAGTCAATATGGAATGTTCATTCTTTTTCGGGAGCGTTGGAACTGTGACGCCTGGCGATCACGTCCGGTGTTCGCGACTATTGCGCATGTCCGGCTTAGAGCGTCGCTCCGAGATGCCAAGGCACGAACTCGTTGTCGCCGTAGCCGAACTCTTCGCTCTTGGTCTTGCGGCCCGAAGCCGTCTCGACGATCAGTTCGAAGATCTCGCGGCCCATGCCGGCGATGGTCTTTTCGCCCGAGGCGATGACGCCGCAATTCACGTCCATGTCCTCTTCCATCGTGTGATACATGGTCGAGTTGCTGGCGACCTTAATCGACGGCGTCGGCCGGCAGCCGAAGCAGGAGCCGCGGCCTGTGGTGAAGACGATGACGTTGGCGCCGCCCGCCACCTGGCCGGTGGCCGAGACCGGGTCGTAGCCGGGCGTGTCCATGAACACCAGCCCGTGCCCGATGACCTTTTCGGCATAGCCGAAGACGCCGTTGAGCGGCGTCTGGCCGCCCTTGGCGACCGCGCCGAGCGACTTTTCCAGGATGGTGGTCAGGCCGCCGCGCTTGTTGCCCGGCGAGGGGTTGTTGTCGATGGAAGCGCCATGTTTGGCGACATGGTCTTCCCACCATTTCACGTAACCGTCGAGCTTGGCGGCGATCTCGGGGGTGGCGGCGCGATAGGCGAGCAGGTGCTCGGCGCCGTAGATCTCCGTCGTCTCGGAGAGGATGCCGACACCGCCGACGCCGGCCAAAATGTCGACCGCGGCACCCAGCGCCGGATTGGCGGTAATGCCGGACATACCGTCGGAGCCGCCGCATTGCAGGCCGACGACGATCTCGCTGACCGGGATCGGCTCACGCTGAAGCTTGCCGACCTCCTCGGCGATCTCGGCCAGCACGACCAACGCCTTCTCGACCGATTTGCGCGAGCCGCCGGCTTCCTGGATGTTGAAATGACGTTTTCCCGCGGCAACGCCCTTCTGGCCGTAGAGGGTGAGCTGGTTGACCTCGCAGCCGAGCCCGACCATCAGCACACCACCAAAATTCGGATGACGGGCGTAGCCGGCCAGCGTGCGATGCAGCACCATCATGCCGTCGCCGGTGGCGCTCATGCCGCAGCCCTGGCCGTGGACGATCGGGACGAAGCCGTCGATGCCGGGATATTGCGGCAGAAGCGTGCGGTTCGCCGCGTCAGCGATGGCGTGGCAGACGGTGGCCGAGCAATTGACGCTGGCGAGAATGCCGATGAAGTTGCGCGTGCCGGCGCGGCCGTCGGCGCGGCGGTAGCCCATGAAGGTGCGGGCGCGGTCGGCCTCAGTCGCATGCACTGCCTCGCTCGGCGGCACCACCGGCAAACGCCCGCTTTCGAAGACCAGATTGTGCGAATGGACATGCTCGCCGGGCGCGATGTCTTGCGTGGCGCGGCCGATCGCCTGGGCGTATTTGACCACGGCCTCGCCGGCCGCAATCGGCTTGATCGCCACTTTGTGGCCCGGCTCGATCACTGCGGCGGCGACGGCGCCGCCCGGCAGCACGGTGCCGATCTCGATGCGGCCATTGGCGACCGCGACATTGTCGGCGGGAGACAGAAGAATGCTGTTTGCGGCGTTCACGGGAGCTTCCTGGGTGTGTTCCTGGGTGCGCGAGCGGATTGACACGCGGCTCTTAACATATAATGTCTTTTATCGTGAAAAAACATTTTTGCGTCAATTGTTTTTTCGCCAGAGCGCGACGCGTCTTTTGGATGCGAGAAGTAGGCTCTACAACCAAAACTAGCGTTGCGCATGATGTTTTCCGAAAAGGTACCGGTTTCATGCGCGAGAAACGCTTCACACTGGCCGCAAACGCAGATGCGCCACGGGGCAGGGGATGTCGAAGAGCAACAACGTTTACAAGGACGCCTATAATCGCGGTCTGAGGCTGCTCGACGAAACCAGGAGCCTGCCTTCGGAGCCGGAGCTGGGTACGCTGCTCGGCGTCAGCCGCACGACGGTCCGCACTATCCTTGCGCGCATGGAAGAAACCGGGCTGATCGACTGGAACAAGCGCAGCAAGACGGTCCTGCGCGAACCGCGACCGGACGATTTCTTCCCCGAGGAAGAAACCGACACGCTGGCCGAGATCATCGAGCGCTCCTTCATGCGGCGGCTGCTTGCCAGCGGTGCCGAAGCCGGCATGCAGATCAACGAGCTCGAACTGGCGCGCGAGATCGGCGTCGGCACCACCAGCGTGCGCGAATTCCTGATCCGCTTCTCGCGCTTCGGGCTGATCGAGAAGCGCCGCAACAGCCACTGGGTGCTGAAAGGCTTTACCCGCGCCTTCGCGCTGGAGCTGACCGAAATCCGCGAGATGTTCGAACTGCGCTCGGCCGCAGCCTTTGCCGCTCTGCCCGAGGACAGCCCGGTGTGGGCCGACCTCGACCGCCTGGAAGACGAGCATCACCGGCTGGAGCGCGAGATCGCCGTGCGCTTCAACGAATTCTCCGAGCTTGACGAGCGCTTTCACCGGCTGATCCATCGGGCGTCGCACAACCGCTTCATCGTCGATTTCTACGACGTCATCGCCATGATCTTCCACTACCACTACCAGTGGAACAAGGCGCAGGAGCGCGAGCGCAACGAAGTCGCGGTCCAGGAGCATCTCGCCTATATCGCCGCGCTCAAATCGCGCGATCTCGCCAAGGTCGACGCCGCCTGCCGCAAGCACCTGAAATCGGCCCGCCACACGCTGCTGACGTCCATTCCCGAGGGCAGGCAGCCGCAACGCGCGTGATTGTGTTGCGTTGCCGCAGCAACGTTTTGGCGATTTTCCGGCCGCCGGCTCCGTGCTAGAGAGCTGACGTTGCTGCGTGAAGAGGCTGGTTCTTGACCATACGCCGGAGACGATGGAGCATGCCGGTCGCGTTCGCCGCGGCGTGGCTTTTCATGCTCCAGTCGATATTCGGCGCGTTTGCTTCCGGCGTCGCGCCGAACGCCTCGCAATTCGATGCTTTCGGCAACACGATCTGCACCCATGACGGTGCGGCGCAACTCCCCGCCGGCGATCCGCATCAGCAGCACATGCCGGCTTGCTGCATGCTTGGCTGCAATCTCGTTTCGGCGGTCTACGCGCCGCTGGATGCAGCCGGGAGCCTGGCTCGCAGCCTTTCCATCGAAACCATCGCCTTTTTCCTGCCGGCCTTCCGGCATCGCGATTTCGCCCGCGCCCGCACTCCGTCCAATCCGCGTGCACCACCGGCGACGGCCTGATCCGTTCTGGTTCGCGCCGCGCAGCGCTTTGCCGGCGCGTTTATCGACATCGTTCGCGACCGGCAATCGGCGCGATCCCCCTTAAAGTCCACGGAGCAATCATGTCTCACTCTTTTCGCGCTGCCGCATCCAGCCGCAGGCGCTTCGCACTGGGTAGTTTCGAGCAGCGTCTCGGCATCGCCCTTTGCGTTCTTGCCCTCCTGTTCGCCAGCGCCCAGACGGTGTTGGCACACGAGTTCAAGCTTGGCGATCTCGAGATCGGGCACCCCTGGTCGCGCGCCACGCCAGCCGGCGCCAAGGTGGCCGGCGGCTACTTCACCATCACCAACACCGGCAGTGCGCCGGATCGCCTGCTGTCGATCACCTCCGACATTTCGGCCAAGGCCGAACTGCACGAGATGGGCGTCAGCAATGGCGTCATGACCATGCGGCCGGTCACCGGCGGCCTCGAAATCCCGGCTGGCGGCAAGGTCGCGCTGGCGCCTAACGGCTATCATTTGATGTTCATGGATTTGAAGCGGCAGCCCAAGGAGGGCGAAACGTTCTCCGCCACGCTGACCTTCGAGAAAGCCGGGCCCGTGCAGATTGAATTCGCCGTCCAAGGCATCGGCAGCGCGGCGCCCCAGGACGACGACTGACTTGGCCGCTTCGAGAGGTACCGTCATGAAGAAATCTCTTTTGCCCGGCTGCGTGCTTCTTGTCCTCGGGACCAGCGCGGCCTTTGCCCACATCACGCTCGAAACGCCGGAGGCGGCGGTGGGCTCGACCTACAAGGCGGTTCTTCGGGTGCCGCATGGCTGCGAGGGCAAGGCGACGACCGCGCTGCGCGTGCAGATCCCGGAAGGGGTGCTCTCGGTCAAACCGATGCCGAAGCCGGGTTGGACACTGCAGGTCAAGAACG
Organism: Mesorhizobium sp. M0145; assembly: GCF_040322355.1. Classification (NCBI taxonomy): domain Bacteria; kingdom Pseudomonadati; phylum Pseudomonadota; class Alphaproteobacteria; order Hyphomicrobiales; family Phyllobacteriaceae; genus Mesorhizobium; species Mesorhizobium sp. M0145. The sequence continues at coordinate 430,301 of NZ_JAMYTK010000001.1, read as the reverse complement.
GCAAATACGAAAAGTCCTACCAGCTCTACGGCCAGGCACTGACCAGCGGCGTCAAGGAGATCGACTGGAGCGCCGGCAGCCTGCCGGACGAGTTCTACGATGAATTCGTCTTTCGCGCGACGCTGGCGTCCGACCTGCCGGCAGGCCAGACGCTGCATTTCCCGGTGGTGCAGGAATGTGACGGGGTTGCCGATCGCTGGATCGAAATTCCGGCGGCCGGGCAGGCTGAGGACGCGCTGGAATTTCCGGCGCCCGGCCTCAAGCTGCTGCCGAAGAAGTGATCCTTACGCGGCGCGCTCTATCCGAAAGAGCGCGCCGCTGTCTTTGTGGCGGTGACATGAGCCCGGCATCCATCCTGCGAACGGCCTGCACAACCGGCCGGCTTGCCATCGGCCTGCTGGCTGCGATTGTGCTGCTTGCCACCATTGCCGCGCCAAACGCAGCCTTCGCCCATGCGGCGCTGATCAAGGCCGAGCCGGCTGACGGTGCGGTCCTGGCGCAGAGCCCGTCGCAGATGTCGCTGACCTTCAGCGAGCCGGTTTCGCCGCTGGTGCTGACGCTGGTGCGGCCCGACGAGACGTCGATCCCGCTGAGCTCTTTCCGGCTCAGCGGCCAGACCGTCGAGATCGACAATCCGCAGGCGCTGACGTCGGGCACGCATGTGCTGAGCTGGCGGGTAATCTCCGCCGACGGCCATCCGGTCGGCGGCTCGGTGCTGTTCTCGGTCGGTGCGCCGAGTGCTGCACCGGCCGCCTCCGAAGCTGTCGACCGGGCGCTTCGAACGGCGATCTGGATCGGCAAGGTTTTTCTATACATCGGCCTGTTTTTCGGTGCCGGCGGTGCCTTTGCGCTAGGCTGGCTGGCGCAAGGCGGCCGATCCGGCCAGAACATGATCGTCGCCGCGATCCTGTGCGGGCTGGCCGCCGCACTTTTGTCGCTCGGTTTCCAGGGGCTGGATGCACTCGGCGCGCCGCTTGCCCGGCTGGCGCAGCCGGTCATCTGGCAGACCGGGCTTGGCACCAGCTTCGGCTGGACGGTGCTGATCGCGCTGATGGCGCTCGGCCTGAGCCTATTATCGCTGGTCGTGCCGCCCGCCGACGCAAAGCCGCTGGCCTTGGCCGGACTGGTTGGCGTTGGCGCAGCACTTGCCGCCAGCGGGCATGCCAGTGCCGCCGAGCCGCAATGGCTGACCCGGCCGATGGTGTTTCTGCACGCCACTGGTATCGCGATTTGGTCCGGGGCGCTGGCGCCGCTCGGTCTTGCCTTGAAACGGCAGCCGGACAAAACCGGGCCGTTGCTGCGCCGGTTTTCACGAGCGATCCTGTTCGTCGTGGCGGTGCTTGCGGCAGCCGGCATCGTGCTCGCCGTCATCCAGGTGCAAACGCCGTCGGCGCTGGTCCATACCGCTTACGGCCGGCTGCTGCTGCTCAAGCTGGTGCTGCTCGTCTTTCTGTTCACGCTCGCCGCCGTCAATCGCTTCAAGCTTACGGCCCCGGCTGAGGCGGGCGAAACGGAAGTCCAGCGGCGGCTGGCCTGCTCGATCGCCATCGAGGTGCTGATCGTGCTGGCGATCTTCGGCGTTGCCGCCGGCTGGCGCTTCACGCCGCCGCCGCGCGCGCTGGCGATCGCCGCGGCACAGCCGGCGTCGGTGCATATCCACACGCTGCAAGCGATGGCCGACCTCAGCATTGCGCCCGGCCATGCCGGACCTGTTGCCGCTTCGATCTTCATCATGACCGGCGATTTCGGCCCGCTCGACGCCAAGCAGGTAACGCTGGTGCTGTCAAAGCCCGATTCCGGCATCGAACCCATCAGGCGCCCGGCGACGAGGCTTGGCGACGGCACCTGGCGCGTCGACGATCTCGTCATTCCGGTCGCCGGCCGGTGGACGGCGCGGCTCGATATCCTGGTCTCGGATTTCGAGATGGTGAAGATAGAGGCGCCGATCGACATCAGGCCGGAGTGACGTGCTGATATTCAGGTGATGCCGGCCTGCAAATGGCGGTATCCTGCGCTTCTGGTGATCACGTACTTTGAGTACGCTCCGCTCCGGTTCTCGGAAACCACCTGTTGGGTCGCTTACGCGCCCGTCTTCGACTCCGGCGCGGCCTGACCTGAAGCTCAGCACGCCTCAGGCTGCAACACAATTCGGCGAGGCGGTTGACGCGGCCGCGAACCCCCGTCAATCATCGCCATCAAGAATGGGCGTCCAACCCAATCGCGGGCTCAAACCAACAAGATCCGAAAGCAGGGAAGAAACGATGGAAAAAGCCGAAATAGGCCTGATCGGCCTTGGCACGATGGGCTCCAACCTGGCGCTCAATATCGCCGAGAAGGGGCACCGCATCGCAGTCTTCAACCGCACCGCGGCGCGCACCGATGCCTTTGTCGAAAATGCCGGCGCGCTTCGGGATAGGGTGGTGCCCTGCTACAGCCTCGAAGAACTGGCCGCCGCGATCCGGCCGCCGCGGCCGATCATCATCATGGTGCTGGCCGGCAAGCCGGTCGACGAGCAGATCGCGGCATTGCGCGGCGTGCTGTCGGCCAACGACATCGTCATCGACGCCGGCAATGCCAATTTCCGCGATACGATGCGGCGCTTCTCCGAGCTTACCGATTCGGGCCTGACCTTCATCGGCATGGGCGTGTCCGGCGGCGAGGAGGGCGCACGCCACGGTCCCTCTATCATGGTCGGCGGCACCGAAGAGTCCTGGAAGCGCGTCGAAAAGGTGCTGACCGCGATCTCGGCCAAGTTCAAGGGCGAGCCTTGCGCGGCGTGGCTTGGCACCGACGGCGCCGGCCATTTCGTCAAGACCATCCACAACGGCATCGAATATGCCGACATGCAGATGATCGCCGAGATCTACGGCATCTTGCGCGACGGGCTCGGCATGGGGCCGAAAGAGATCGCTGAGGTGTTTTCCCAGTGGAACACGGGCAGGCTCAATTCGTACCTGATCGAGATCACCGCCAAGGTGCTGGCCGCCGACGATCCCAAGACCGGCAAACCGGTGGTCGACATCATCCTCGACCGCGCCGGCCAGAAAGGCACCGGCAAATGGTCGGTGATCGAGGCGCAGCAGCTAGGCATCCCGGCCACCGCGATCGAGGCGGCTGTGGCGGCACGCGTACTGTCGTCGATCAAGGACGAGCGGCTTGCCGCCGAAAAGGTCTATGCCGGCGGCGTGAGCAAGATTTCCGGAGACAGGGACGCCCTGCTCGCCGATCTCGAGCTGGCTCTGTTTGCTGGCAAGATCGCCGCCTACGCGCAAGGATTCGCGGTGATGAGCGGCGCGTCGAAGGAATTCAACTGGAACCTGCCGATGCCGGTCATCGCCAAGATATGGCGGGCCGGCTGCATTATCCGCTCGCAATTGCTGGATACGATGGCGGAGGCCTTCGGCGCCGGCGGTGCAGCCACCAACCTGTTGATGGCGCCGGCTTTCGTCTCATTGATGCAGGAGGCACATCCGTCACTTCGCCGTGTCGTCGCAAGGGCGGCCGAAGCCGGCTCGCCGGTGCCGGCCCTGTCATCTGCACTTGCCTATTTCGACAGTTACCGGCAGGGCCGGGGCACCTCGAACCTGATCCAGGCGCAGCGCGATTTCTTCGGCGCGCACGGCTTCGAGCGCATCGATGGGCAGGGCGCTTTCCATGGGCCCTGGGGGAGCGGAGCGGGCGGCTAGCGCCGCGACTTGGACCTAGAGTCCAATTTTGCGGTTGTCAGAAGGCAGATATCTCCAGCCACCAACTGGGTGTCGGTTCGCGCCAGGAACCTGCTATGCCGGTAGAGACGATTGACGGCCTCATCGGTATCGGCGGAGCCGCGAATCTGTGGTAAGCCGCCGCTCAACCAACCAAAGGACGACACCTGTGAGCGAACCGACCGTGGCCCAGGCGACCGAAAGTATCTATGCATCGCTCCGGGCGGACAATGCCGACATCGACGCACATATCGCGACCCTTAAAGCGGCGCTGACACGAGAAGGGATAAAACAGGCGGTGTTCGATCCGACCAAGTTGGCGCAGAACAACCGCTCGGGGCGCAAGTTGATGCAGGCCTATTTTCGGCAGCGCGGCGTGAGCGTGAGGTTTTCGGACTAGTAGAGCCGCGCGCGGGTGATCTCAAGCGTGCCGTTTCTCGGGCCGGTCCGGCGGTTCGCCATCTGGACGTCGGGACTGCGCCTCATGGCGGACATCCAGATCAACTTTGCTGTTTCCTGAAAGCCGACATCACCGGTCACCATGCTGCGGGTCGCGGGCGGGTCGTGCGCTGGCTTGGCTCACCTCTACGCCAGATGAGAGCCGGTCTGTGCAAATAGTACGGAAAACCAGCAATCCTACTGAAGAAGCTCAGGTAAGCTTTGAAAAAGACGCCGTGCCTCCGGCCAACCCGCTTCAACAAAGAGAGCAAGGCAATCAACTAGCTTCCGTCGCCTTACTTCGTCTTCAAAAACGCTACGATAATCCGCCAGATACCATCCGATAAGCTTCACAAAAAGAGTGGCACCCATGCTTTCGTGTTCGTAGCGAGCAACTCCAGTGGTCCTTAACATCGCCTCGCTAATTAAATCAAAGCATTGTTCGGGATCGACCTCCATGAGAAAGCTTAGGACTGACAAGAGATGGTGAACTGACCCTGGAGTGCCTAGCGTCGTCAGTTTCGAGATAAACGGCGCATACTCCTTGAGGAACCTGCGTTTGGCGTCGACACCGGCAAGCTCAGGAGAGATTTCATCATGACCTACCGCATAGTAGATTTGGTCAGCAATTTCATTAAACAATTTAAGGGCAGAAACTTCTTCTGGAGTTGGCTCATTACCCGACGAAGGCCACGATTTCACCGCTGGTTCGAGAGCAGCGATTAGAATCCAGAGAAAATCTTGAGTTCTCCGGCGTAGTGTCACTTTTTCCGGGTCCTCATCATCAAAACCAATGATCAGCCCATTGCGGATATCAAATAGAGCCGACTGAAGACGCTCTTCTTGCTCTTTATAATTTTGCGTCCAATCGAACAGCAGTGCCTTAGATGTGGGGAGTTCTTTGTTAACTGCAAAAAAAACGATGAGCCCTGTCAGCGGATCGTCGCCTTTCTTTGGAAACCTCACGTCCGCAACGGGAATAGCCAACGCTTCCAACCGTTCGGGGTTTCGGCCAGCTAGTCTCGAAAGAGAGGCGATTGCCTGTTTCAAATTTGTAGCGTTCTTTTCTTTCTTCAGAAATTTTTCCGCAAGAGTCCACATCTCCTCTTCGGCTATTTGTTCGATCCAAGGAAGGACGCGAACAAGCTGAAAGCGGACAGCCGGATGAGGGTCATTTAGGAGTATATCTTGATAGCGCTCTCTAACTAATGGCCAAAACTCGGATTGAGTGGCGAGGATCGCTAATGCTTGAGCGGCTTCGATTCTTGGCGATGGTGATCCCCATGACGGAAAATCTGCGAATCTTTCCTCGGTTTCGTCCTTCAACTCGGGATCGCTGTGATGTGTCAGTTCCAGCAACCACCCGAGCGCGGCATCACGCTTCTCCGTAGGTACGAGTCCCTTAGATAAGGCAATCCCAAGTCCTTCTGCCAGCGCATCTGACATCTCCTGATCAAGCGCAGCCCCCATTGGACCAGCTTGAGCGACTGCGTCGCCAAGGGCCAAAGTTGAGTTCCACAAGAATGCTCCTCGATCCAGCGTCTCCTCTGCCTTAAAGGCATCGCGGGCGGATCGCAGATCGCTAACCAGGGCTAATAATGGTGCGACATCATGCGCCTTAACGTCTATCCCTTCCCGTTCAAGCCAATGCCGGTCAGATGCCGTCCAACCAGAGTTGAATTCGAGAGGCTTGCCGTTTTCAAATATGCTGCTACCCGTCTTGGCATCACGTAGGAATGCCCGTGCTGTTTCGGTGACGAGTTGGGACTCGCCTATCGTTTCAAATAGCGTTCCAATAATCTCAACGCGCACTTCGTCAGGCCGCGAGAACTCAGCGAAATTAAGCTGAAGCCAATCAGTCTCAGCTTGGGCACGTTCGTCTGATGACAGATGTGGGAACGTCGCAGCTATCGCGGAGATAGCGCTCCGGCGGGTATCAAGCGATTTAAGCATCGGCACACTGGCTGCCGTTTTCCAAATCTCCCTCCCAAGGATATCGGGCTTGGATGCTGCGATCTCGAAAACTGATCGCCACGCTAGACCAATGCCTGTTTCACTCAGAATCAGTTCAGGCACTTGCGTCAAAAGCGCCTGGTCGTCAGCCGTCGCTCCCCATGCACTTACCGCGCGGTAGAGCTTCGCGTAGTCGTCATGTTCCCTATCGTCTGCGTTCCACGCCCATATATGGCTGTAGTCCTGCTCGAACTCCCTCTCTACACCGGCAATCGAGACCCTTTGAACCTCCTGGCTTTCCCTGGCAGGATGTGACCTTTCGCGCTCACCTCTGATTGCGGCAGCGAAGGCACGTAAAGCGATCCGTGGATATCGCAACAGTAACTGAGGAAAATCGCTAGCGAGCGAATGTGTCGACATCGCAAAATCTTGGGCGGCATTAGACGTGAGCGAGAGTATCCAACTGCCAGACATTGAGGTGACTTGGTCTCTACTAAACTCTCCTCCACGAAAAACTCGATAAAAAAGCTGAACAACAAACTCTTCGTCATGCTCCGCGAGACTCAGACTTTCGCGCGCCAGCCACGGCACCTCGATAAAGCCAAGTTTTGAAAACCGCGGCTGCGAGAATATCTGATCCAACCTCTTCCGCGAGGCACCTGGGTCTGTTCCTATGGTCTTCGCGACGAACGGCACAACGTGTGATGCAAGCCATCGGATACGGCTCTCATCTGTCGACATGGCGTCGAACAGCACACGAGACGCCTTACCCAAGGACCTCAGCGCTTCGGGGCTCGGGTTGTCCTCGATCAGCATTCCAATCAATGCTCGAAAACTACCGAGTTGTTCGGGATTGGGATCACCAAGCGCCTCTAAAAGTGTAGCCCAAGCATCCACCGCTATCGGCTGCTTGAGCTGCGACTTCGTCATCAGCGAGCCGACGATGTGCTGAAATGCCCGATTCTTTGACGGATCGACTTTCGTGAGGGCATCCGCCAATGGCGTGAGGTCGTCGCCATTGTGAACCGACTCGACGGGCAGGCGGGCGACTTCGATACGAACGATTGGATCGATAGCATCATCGCCAATTAGCGATACGACAAAAGACCAATATTCCTCCGCGCTAAATGTAGCCTTCAGAGCTTCAAGCCAGTACCCTAGCGATGGAGTGACTAGGAGGCCTGCGCCGCTCGCCCGGCTCAAAAATTCTAATGCCGCTACGCGGTCTGGCAACAAGATCAATCGCGCGACGGCATAGTCGAATAGGACGTGATGCCGGAAGCCGATGCGGCGTGTCTGCTCTGTAACTAAAACGCCAACACGTTGAAGATCGTCAACAGCTTTCGCCGCTGTATCAGGAACGTCTGTTTCTGGGAGATCGATCGACCGAGCGGTGAGCATGCGCGTCACTACGGTCTTTAGACTTGTGACGGCCGGAAGGCCAAACTCGCTGATCCGTTCATCCCAATATCGCTCCAGCAGTTCTCCTCGCGTCGCTACCGAAGACAATGTACTTGCGGCCACACCGCTGTGCAGCAGGTCGCCAAGGAGGGCAAGATTGAAAGGGTTGCGGGCCAGGCCTTCCATCTTTGGTCCGCCTGCCTCGATCGCAGACGCAAGGATTGGCGATTTGACAGCGACATCCGCCTTTTCAACATCCGAAAGGAGTCCAATATGGATGTGTCGGACGGCGGAAAAATTCGGATCGGCATAAGCCGCTTGTGGAGCAGTTCCAGCGAAAAGCCGTCGCCACTCCCTGCCAAGACGGAGATCGAATGTTCTGACCGATGCAATGACATGCCAACCCGGAAGGGTGGACACTTCTTCCACGAGACGTTTGTAGGTGGCTTCGGCCAATCCTCCGCGTGCGGCATCAAGTGCGTCAAGCACGAGATATGCCGGTCTGTCGCCGGGCATCTGAGCGAGTACATCGATCAGCGAGTGTTGAAGGCCAATATCAATCCGCAGGGCGTCGGCCGAAATAGATACTGCCTCTACTGTAAGGACAACAACGGTAGCTTCCTTCGCAAGCTCTTGCGCTACTTCGCGAACGATGGCTGACTTGCCTGAACCCGGTTCACCGGTGATGGCGAGTAAGCCTCCCCGCGCCGCCTGGACGGTCATTGCCGTCACGGGTCTAGCAATGGTGAAGTGACCCTCCGGGCTCGTTATTTGTGTGAAACGCTCGAGACGCCCCATGACGCCTGCGCTATAGGTGTTCAAGCGCTGTACATCGTCGCGATAGCTTGGCGGCTCGACCAGGCGAGCTTTGCCAGCTAGCGCCAGACGGATCGCTGCTGCATCTCCGCCCGTTCCGTTACCGGACGCAGTCGCGGCCCACGAAATTAGTGCCTCAAGCAGGGCGGCTTCATCCCCTACAACTGCTACAACATCGCGCAATCCATCTTCGACAGTCTGGCGTTGCCCGTCACCCACGACGACTACAGAACAACACGCCAAAATAGACTGTCGTTCGGCGGGTTTGATCCCGATACCGGCGTGAGTGTTCCATGCGGCATCGATCAGCCCAGAGAAGGTCCTTAGCGCTGAGCCCAGGCTATTTGGCATGGCGGTTGCGGCGCCGGTACGGTTCCGATCGAGTGCTTCGCGTAGATTGTTCGCAACCGTAGCTGCGGTCGTCGACCCAACGGCGAGAACCAAGCGATCACGCGACGGATCAAAATCCCTACGCACTCCGCCGTCGATTATGCCATCGCGAAACTGTCGCACGAATTGGTCGGCGGCTGACGCCAGCTCACTCCCAGGATTTGATGACAGGCTAATCGTGCGTTTGGCCTGTACATAAATCTCGCCACGATCAGTCTCGATTAAAAGATCATCCACGGCCGTGGGCGTCTCAAATCGAATAGTACGTGGCACTCCAGGAAGCCCACCTGCCACACGTGAGACCGGGCGTTCGGCCAGCAGCAGCCCAGCCACGTACGCACCCACCTCGGCCTGAAAAACCACCCCTCCGGACGTGCCCCGCCCGCTCATCGTACAAGCCCCTGTGCCAAGAATTTTTCCATGAGAACAAAAGTAGAATATGGGGCACTGACGAGCAATCGACATCCGAAACTTGTCCCCAATGTTAGTAAAATGGTTCTCTGGATATCCCGTCAGGCAACTTTGGGCGGTAGCCGGGTAAATCCGGCGTTAGTTCAAGCGGGTGGGGTCGCGCCTAACAGTAGGGTATCTGGGACGTCTGCGACGAGACGCGGTCATTGATCCAAGGCTGCCGTGCTCATCCGACTTATCTGCACCATCCAGATGTGCTAAGCTTGGCTGTGATTCCACGCCGGAGATGAGGTCGGCGGGCGAATGTCGGCTCTCCGGTGCAGTCAGCCCGGACCGGACCATCCGCTTCCGGCCAAAGGCTGCCAGTCAGCAGCGCATTTTCCAGCCAAGTGGAAGAATGCGGCTAAGACAAACAGATAGAGCGGGATGCCCAGCTCAATTTGAACATATCCCGCTCTAGTCGGGACGGCGATAGGCCTGTACTTCACCCGGCTCGCTGAGGCTTTGCAGGGTGCCGGGTGCGGCGCCGCCGATCCAGCCCAGCACCGAGCGGGCGAGTTCGGCGCCGGCCAGTCGGAAGTTCTCGTTGACGACCAGCAATTCGCTGCGAAACAGGTGCAGAAGCTCCGACGATTGTTTGGACACCACATCGACATCGCGGCCAAGCTTGAGGCCGGCGTCTTCGATGCCGGCGACGATGGCGAGCGTCGCGGCGGCGGCGCTGCTGATGAAACCGTCCGGGCGGCTTTCGCGGCGCATCAGCTGCCCGGTCCGCATTCTGATCTGCTCGATCGAATGATCGATCGAAACGGTGTTGAACGGAATCTCGCTGGCGCCGACCTCGCTCAGCGCATCGGCAAAGCCTGCGAGCGTGTGGCCGTGATAGGTCAGCTCGACCGGCGGCGCCAACAGAGCCAGGCGGCGGCGGCCGAGGCCGGCCAGATGGCGCACTGCCTCGGCTGCGAAAGCGTAATTGTCGAAATCATGGTAGGGATGGATCAGCCCCATATCGGTGCGGCCATGCGTGGCAAAGGGGATGCCGCGCTCCAGCATATAACGGGCCCTCGGATCGTTCGGCTGCGTGCGCGAAATGATGACGCCGTCGGCTGAACCGGTTTCCACGAGGTAGCGGATCGGGTCGAGCGGATCCTGCGAGCGCGAGTAGGGTGTCACGATCAAATGGTAGGGCGTGTCGGCAATGACTTCGGAAACGCCGTAGATGATATCCGAGACAAAGCTCATGATCTCGTGCTCGGTGTTGAGCACCAGGCTGATGACATTGGTCTTGCCGGTGCGCAGGCGGACGCCGGCACGGTTGGGGCGATAACCGATCTGCTTGGCGACAAGCTGGACGCGCCGCCTGGTCTCGGCGCCGATCTCGGGCGCATCCTTCAGCGCGCGCGACACGGTGGTGACGCCCAGCCCGGTCATGAAGGCGAGCGTCTTCAGTGTCGGCCGGCCCTGGCCCGACGCTTCGTCGGCCTTCTCTTTTTGATGCCTGTTCATTCATCCCGCCCCGTCAGGCGCATAACAGTTGCCGGACAGGCCGGCAATCGGCCGGCCGCGGGTTCGCCGCGGGCCCTCACCGAATGAAACCGCTATATACTGAAACGTTACAGATTGTCACGACCATCGCCATATCACTGGTGACAGATGCAGAACGAGCGGTGCTGCAGTCGGTGCAAAACCGTGATTGGAACGGGCTTTTCCGATTTTTTGGCGTCGCAGCATTCCATTTTGCAGTGCAACCCCTCTTGTTGCGATGCGGTAGGCCGACGCGCCGTGCGATTTTATTCGCGCTTCGAAAAAACTTGATGCCACCTTCGCCTGAGGGGTTGCGCGCCTCCAGCAATTGCCGTATCGAAAATCTGTAACGTTTCAGATTCTGGGAGGAACGAAATGCGATACCAACTCATGACTGCTGCGCTGGCTGCGACGGTCGCGCTGCAATTTGCCGGCCCGGCGGCCGCGACGGATCTGGAAGTCACCCATTGGTGGACCTCCGGCGGCGAGGCGGCAGCGGTCGCCGAACTCGCCAAGGCTTTCGACGCAACCGGCAATCACTGGGTTGACGGCGCCATCGCCGGCTCCGGCGGCACGGCGCGGCCGATCATGATCAGCCGCATCACCGGCGGCGACCCGATGGGCGCGACCCAGTTCAATCACGGCCGGCAGGCGGAAGAATTGGTGCAGGCCGGGCTGATGCGCGACCTCACCGATCTCGCCACCAAGGAAAAGTGGACGGAAATCGTGCAGCCGAAGAGCCTGCTCGACGGCTGTACCCTCGACGGCAAGATCTATTGCGTGCCGGTCAATATCCACTCCTGGCAGTGGCTGTGGCTGTCGAACGCCGCCTTCGAAAAAGCCGGCGTGCCGGTGCCGAAGAACTGGAATGAATATGTCGCTGCGGCGCCCGCGCTTGAAAAAGCAGGCATCCAGCCGCTCGCGGTCGGCGGCCAGCCCTGGCAGGCCTCCGGCGCTTTCGACGTGCTGCTTGCGGCGGTCGGCGGCACCGACGCCTTCCTCAAGGTCTACAAGGACAAGGACGCGGAATTCGCTGCCGGGCCCGAGGTCGCCAAGGTCTTCAAGGCCGCGGACGACGCTCGCAAGATGGCGAAGAACACCAATGTGCAGGACTGGAACCAGGCCACCAACCTGGTCATCACCGGCAAGGCGGGCGGCCAGATCATGGGTGACTGGGCGCAGGGCGAGTTCCAGGTTGCCGGCCAGACCGCCGGCAAGGACTATACTTGCCTTCCGGGCCTCGGTCTCAACGAGGTCATCGCCACCGGCGGCGACGCTTTCTACTTCCCGCTGCTGAAGGATCCCGAAAAATCGAAGGCACAGGAAGTGCTGGCCCACACGCTGCTCGATCCCAAGACGCAGGTCGCCTTCAATCTCAAGAAAGGTTCGCTGCCGGTACGCGGCGACGTCGACCTCAAGGCGGCGAACGACTGCATGAAGAAGGGGCTCGAAATTCTCGCCAAGGGCAATGTCATGCCCTGGACCGACCAGCTGCTTTCGCAGGATACGCAGAAGCAGAAGGAGGATCTTTTCTCCGAGTTCTTCGCCAAGCAGGACATGACCGTGGAAGATGCGCAGAAGCGCTTCGCCGCCATTGTCGGTTCGGCCGATTGAGCGATCGACCGACCGCCTCACTCCCGCCCCTGCAAACGCAGGGTCGGGAGCTCGGGTCAAGGCCTCTTGACCCTCCGGCCCTTACCCGATCCAGCGCGGCTGTGCAGATGAGCAAGAGCGAACGCCCTAGCCAACTCTTTCGCAACCTCAATGCGAAAATCGCCTCGATCCCAATGATCCTCACCGCGCTGGTGATCTTTGTCGGCGGCAGCGCGTGGACGGTGCTTTATTCCTTCACCAGTTCGAAGCTCCTGCCACGGCTGAATTTCGTCGGGCTCGACCAGTACTACCGGCTGTGGTCGGTGCCGCGCTGGCTGGTCTCGATCGAGAACCTGCTGATCTACGGCGTGCTGTCGCTGCTGTTCTCGCTGGTGATCGGCTTCCTGCTTGCCGCCCTGCTCGACCAGAAGATCCGGTTCGAAGACACGTTCCGGACCATTTTCCTCTATCCCTTCGCCCTGTCCTTCATCGTCACCGGTCTCGTCTGGCAGTGGCTGCTCAACCCCGAGTTCGGGATCCAGGGAGTGGTGCGCAGCCTCGGCTGGGAGAGCTTCAGCTTCAATCCGCTTTATGATTCCAGCATCGTCATCTACGGCATATTGATCGCCGCTCTCTGGCAAGGCACCGGGCTCATCATGTGCCTGATGCTGGCCGGCCTGCGCGGCATCGACGAGGATATCTGGAAGGCCGCGCGGGTCGACGGGATACCGACCTGGAAGACCTATCTGTTCATCATCATACCGATGATGCGGCCGGTGTTTATCACCACGCTCGTCATCATCGCTGCCGGTATCGTCAAGATCTATGACCTTGTCGTCGCCCAGACCAGCGGCGGACCCGGCATCGCCTCCGAAGTCCCGGCCAAATATGTCTATGACTACATGTTCTTTGCCCAGAACCTCGGCCAAGGGTTCGCCGCTTCGACGATGATGCTGGTGTCGGTGATCATTGTCATCGTGCCGTGGGCCTATCTCGAGTTCGGAGGCAAGAAGCGTGTCTGACCATACCGTTTCATTGCCCGCTATTGCCGGCGCCGGCGGGCTCGAAGCCTACGGGCCGAGCGGGCCGAAGCCGCGGCATATGTTCTCGCGCCGCAACATCTTCCTTTACGGCACGCTCATCGTGGTGGCGCTCTACTATCTTTTGCCGCTCTACGTGATGGTGGTGACATCGCTCAAGGGCATGCCCGAGATACGCCTCGGCAACATCTTCTCGCCGCCGATGGAGATCACCTTCGAGCCCTGGGTCAAGGCCTGGTCGAGCGCCTGCACCGGGCTCAACTGCGACGGGCTGTCGCGTGGCTTCTGGAATTCGGTGCGCATCACCATCCCGTCGGTGATCTTGTCGATCGCGCTCGCCTCGGTGAACGGCTATGCGCTTGCCAACTGGCGCTTCAAAGGTGCTGACACCTTCTTCATCATCCTGATCGTCGGCGCCTTCATCCCCTATCAGGTGATGATCTATCCGATCGTCATCATCCTGCGCGAAGTCGGCCTTTACGGCAGCCTCAGCGGCCTGGTGATCGTCCATTCCATCTTCGGCATGCCGATCCTCACACTGTTGTTCCGCAACTACTTTACCTCCATGCCGGAGGAGCTGTTCCGGGCAGCGCGTGTCGACGGCGCCGGCTTCTGGGGCATTTATTTCCGCATCATGCTGCCGATGTCGCTGCCGATCTTCGTCGTCGCCATCATCCTGCAGGTGACCGGCATCTGGAACGACTTCCTGTTCGGCGTCGTCTACACCCGCCCCGACACCTATCCGATGACGGTGCAGCTCAACAACATCGTCAACTCGGTGCAAGGCGTGAAGGAATACAACGTCAACATGGCAGCCACCATCCTGACCGGCCTGGTGCCGCTGATCGTCTATTTCCTGTCCGGAAAATTGTTTGTGCGCGGCATCGCCGCCGGCGCGGTGAAAGGATGATGGCGATGAACGCAAACGGCAGCATTGCGGCAAACGGCACCAGCGTCTCGATCCAGAACCTGTCGCTGAATTTCGGTGCGATATCGGTGCTGCAGACGCTCAACCTCGATGTTGCCGAAGGCGAATTCATCGTGCTGCTCGGCCCGTCCGGCTGCGGCAAGTCGACCTTGCTCAACTGCATTGCCGGGCTGCTCGACGTTTCCGAAGGCCGCATCTTCATCAAGGGCAAGAACGTCACCTGGGAAGAGCCCAAGGATCGCGGCATCGGCATGGTGTTCCAGTCCTACGCGCTCTATCCGCAGATGACGGTGGAGAAGAACCTGTCGTTCGGGCTGCGCGTTGCCGGCCTCGCCAAGGACGAGATCGCCAAGCGCATCGCCCGGGCCGCCGAGATCCTGCAGATCGAACCGCTTTTGCATCGCAAGCCGGCGGCGCTGTCCGGCGGCCAGCGCCAGCGCGTGGCGATCGGGCGCGCACTTGTGCGTGACGTCGATGTCTTTCTGTTCGACGAACCGCTCTCCAACCTCGACGCCAAGCTGCGCGCGGAATTGCGCGTCGAAATCAAGCTGCTGCATCGCAAGCTCGAGAACACCATGATCTACGTCACCCACGACCAGATCGAGGCGATGACGCTGGCCGACCGTATCGCGGTGATGAAGGGCGGCGTCATCCAGCAGCTCGATGCGCCGCAGACCATCTATAACCGGCCGGTCAACCGGTTTGTCGCCGGCTTCCTCGGCTCGCCGGCAATGAACTTCCTCGACGGCAGACTGGAGCAAGCTGCAGGCGACTGGCACTTCGTCGCCGAGGATGTGCGGATACCGCTTGCCACCTATGCTTTCGAGAAGGACCCGGTGCCAGGGCCGGCCGTGTTCGGCATCCGCCCCGAGCACGTGGCGTTCAACAGCGGCACGGGATGGCCGTTCGCAGCCACGGCAAATGTCGAGGTCGTCGAGCCCATGGGTTCCGACACGCTGGTCTGGCTGAAGCTCGCCGGCCAGAATTTCACGGTGCGGGTGACAGCCGAGCGCACGCCAAACAACGCCGAGGCGGTCGGCATCGGTTTCGACCCGATGCGCGCCTCGCTTTTCGACGCCGCCACAGGTAACCGCCTCTAGAGCATGATTTAGCCTCCCAAGACTCTTCCACTCCCCCAAGACTCATCCCCCCAAAACTAACCATCCACAAGAAAACGGACAGAGACGATGAACTGGTCATTCCAACTTTACAGCGCCCGCAATTTCCAGCCCTGGGAGGGCGTGCTCAAGATGCTGGGGGAGCTTGGTTACAGCCAAGTCGAAGGGTTCGGCGGCGTCTATGACGATCCCAAGGCGTTCCGGGCCGAACTCGACAAGAACGGCCTTGCCATGCCGACCGGGCATTTCTCGATCGACGCGCTCGAGAAGGATTTCGACGGCGTGCGCAGGACGGCCGACGCGCTCGGCATCACGCTGCTCATCTGCCCGTTCCTGAACGCCGAGTTCAGACCGGCCGACACAGCCGGCTGGCGCGGCTTCGGCGAACGCCTGGCCAAGGTCGGCGAGACGGCCAGGAAAGCCGGCTATGGCTTTGCCTGGCACAACCATGATTTCGAGTTCAAGGCGCTTGCCGACGGCTCGGTGCCGCAGGACCATATCCTGTCCTCCGCGCCCGACATCGGCTGGGAGATGGACGTCGCCTGGGTGGTGCGCGGCGGCGTCGATCCGCTGCCCTGGATCGAGAAGCACGGCAAGCGCATCGTCGCCGTCCATGTCAAGGACTTGGCCAAGCCGGGCGAGGGCCTCGACGAGGACGGCTGGTCCGACGTCGGCCACGGCACCATCGACTGGCCCGGCCTGATCAAGGCGCTACACGCCAAAAGCGCCGCAAAATACTACGTCATGGAACAGGACAATCCCAACGATATCGAGCGCTTCGCCCGCCGCTCGATCGCAGCCGCCAAGACCTATTAGGAGCACACCAGCATGGCAACAAAACTTGGCATCGGCGTCATCGGCTGCGGCAACATCTCGAAGGCGTATTTCTCGCTGGCGCCGCTGTTTCGCGGCATCGAGATGCGCGCCTGCGCCGACATCAACATGGAAGCGGCGAAAGCGCGGGCAAAAGAGTTCAAGCTGCGCGCCGAGACCGTCGAGGGGCTGCTCAAGGCCGACGATATCGACATCATCGTCAACCTGACCATTCCGGCGGTGCATTACGAGGTGTCGAAGCAGATCCTCGATGCCGGCAAGCACGTCTATTCGGAGAAGCCCTTCGTGCTGTCGGTCAAGGAAGGGCTCGACCTGAAAAAACGGGCGGAAAGCAAGGGGCTGCGCATCGGTTCGGCCCCCGACACCTTCCTCGGCGGCGCGCACCAGCTTGTCCGCGACCTCATCGACACCGGCAGGCTCGGCAAGGTCACCAGCGGCACATGTCATGTGATGAGCCATGGCATGGAGCATTGGCACCCCAATCCGGACTTCTTCTTTCAGCCGGGCGCCGGGCCGGTGCTCGATATCGGACCCTATTACATCACCAACCTGATCCAGCTGATCGGGCCGGTGAAGCGGGTCGCGGCCTTCGCTTCGATCCCGATGACGGAACGCATCATCAGCTCGAAGCCGCGCGCCGGCGAAAAGATCCCGGTCTCCACGCCGACGACGATCCACGGCGTGCTGGAGTTCGAGAACGGCGCCGTGGTGACGCTCAACACCAGCTGGGATGTCTGGAGCCACGGCCACGCGCCGATGGAACTCTATGGCGAGGCCGGCACGGTGTTCGTGCCGGATCCGAACTTCTTCGGCGGCGACGTGCGTTTCACCGAGGCCGCCAAGCCGGTCAAGAAGCTGCCGAAATGGCCGCATCCGTTCGGCGTGCCCAACGAGATGCATTCGCAAGGCATGATGGCCAACTACCGCACCGCCGGCCTTGCCGATATGGCGATAGCGATTACCGAAGGCAGACCGCACCGCTGCTCGATGGAACTGGCGCTGCATGCCGTCGACGTCATGACCGGCCTGTTGCGCTCGGGCGAGACCGGAAAGTTCGTTGCCATGCAGACCAGCTGCGAGCGGCCCGCGGCACTCGGCGTCAAGGCGGCGAAGGAGCTGCTGGCGAAGAAGAAAACGAAGTAGGCGGCGCACCTCCCAAGGACCGCAACAGCCTCTCCCCGTTTGCGCGGGGAGAGGCTAAGGGTGAGGCTGGAGCCGACTTGCCCGTCATCGCGTCGGCAGCCGTCGGGCGCGTTTCGATATGAGATATGAGGATTTCCCATGCCCTATGTCCCCGCCGAGAACCGCTACAAAAAGATGATCTACAATCGCTGCGGGCGCTCCGGCTTGAAGCTGCCGGCGATCTCGCTTGGGCTGTGGCACAATTTCGGCGACGACACGCCGCATAGAACCAAGCAGGCGATTACGCGCAAGGCCTTCGACCTCGGCATCACGCATTTCGACCTCGCCAACAATTACGGCCCGCAGCCCGGCTCGGCGGAGCGGGCGTTCGGCGAGATCCTGCGGAAGGACTTTGCCGGCTATCGCGACGAGCTGATCATCTCGACCAAGGCCGGCTACGAAATGTGGGCAGGGCCTTATGGCGAATGGGGCGGCCGCAAATATGTGCTGGCCAGCCTCGACCAGAGCCTGAAGCGGATGGGGCTCGACTATGTCGACATCTTCTATTCGCACCGCTTCGACCCCGACACCCCGCTGGAGGAAACGATGGGCGCGCTCGATCACGCGGTGCGCTCGGGCAAGGCGCTCTATGCCGGCATTTCCTCCTACAATTCCCAGCGAACACGCGAGGCCGCCGATATATTGAAGCAGCTCGGCACGCCTTGCGTGATCCATCAGCCGAGCTATTCGATGCTCAACCGCTGGGTCGAGGATGACGGCCTGCTCGATACGCTGGAGGGGCTTGGCGTCGGTTGCATCGTGTTCTCGCCGCTGGCGCAGGGCATGCTGACCGACAAATATCTCGGCGGCATCCCCGATGGCAGCCGCGCCAGCCAGGGCAAGTCGCTGCGCCCGGCATTCATCAACGACAAGTCCGTCGCCAATATCGAGGCGCTGAACGCCATCGCCCGTCGCCGCGGCCAGACGCTGGCGCAGATGGCGCTGGCCTGGGTGCTGCGCAGGGGCAGGGTGACGTCGGCGCTGATCGGCGCCAGCCGGCCGGAACAGGTCGAGGATTGCGTCGGCGCGCTTGAGGCGCTCGACTTCAGCGATGCAGAGCTCGCCGAGATCGACAGCTTTGCCCGCGAGTCGGACATCAATCTCTGGGCGGCATCGGCCGAGCGCAAGGGTCCGCCAAGGAAGTAGGCGACTTCGGCATCTGGTCGCCGAATGAAGGCTTAGATACGCATTCCAAGGAAGGTCGTTACGATCGATTCGGGGTTAGGCCATGAATCAGGAAATCCGGCTTTTTGGCGCCATTGCGGTCCGCCCCGCCGTCGTTGCGCTCATACCTCGGTTCGAAGCGGCCACGGGATTCACAGTTGCGGTCAAGTGGGAGCTCAATCCGACCGTAAAGAAGCAGATTGAGGCTGGGGAAGCTTTTGACCTCGTCATCACCAATCCGAACCTGGTTCAGGATCTGGCTGCCTTGGGAAAGGTCAAGGCGGGGAGCCAGGTAGCGTTCGGCCGGATAGCAATGGGGGTGGCGGCCAAGGCTGGCAGTCGACCGCTCGACATCGGGTCCGTGGAAGCATTCGAACAGGCGTTGAAGAGCGCCAGATCGATCGCCTACGCCAGTGAAGGAACCAGCGGTGGCTACTTCTCCGGTTTGCTGGAACGTTTGGGGATAGCGGATGAGGTGAAGCCCAAGCTGGTGGCCATACCAGGAGGGCAGACAGCGCCGGCCGTGGGACGTGGGGAAGCCGAGTTGGGGGTCGTTCCCGTGACTTCGATTCTCGCGGCCGCTCCCGAGGTCATGCTTGTCGGTCGGTTTCCGGAAGAACTCCAGAGTTACGTTGACTTCGCCATTGGCATCAGCGCCGATTCAACGGACGCAGAAGCTGCCAAGCAGCTGTCGGAATTTCTGATGTCGGCAGCCGTTGATGACATCCTGGCGGCAAAGGGTGTCGAGCGCCGCTAAAAGCGTGCTTGATAAGCAGCGCTGGGAATCCCCTTCTCAAACACGCTCTAACCTTCGGCTGCCTTGAGGTTCCGCGCGGCTTCCTCGAGCGTCGCTCTGTCGTTGCCAAGCCTGTCGATCAGCTCTTGCGCCTGATCACCGGTTATCCCGGTGCGCATCGCCAGTGCCTCGACCGTCAGAACGTCGGAACTGGCGATCGTTCCAGTGGGACCGTGCTCGGCCGCGCCATCATCTGCGGGCACCGTTGTCGCGTCGTCGAGGTCAAGCTCATGTTTCGCCTGCTGCCAATGACGCTCATGTGCGCCGTGCGGGCGGCCCTCGCGCACCCAGATTTCATAGGCTCGCTGCCGAATTTTTTCATGCCGATCGTCGTCCATGGCGGTTCCTCCCTTGTGGCGTTTTCACCAACGCGGGGAGCGCCGGAACGATCCGATGTTGATGCCGAATTCGCAGACATGCCGGACAAAAGCCGGTTTCTCACCGAACAAACACCGGACATACGCGTTTTGCGGAGGAACCTGCACAGTGGGCCGGCCGTTGAGCCGAGCCTGAGCAAAGGAGATTACAATGGCCGACGAACCGAACGAATCCGCAGCACCGAAGATGACTCAACGTGAAGCTCAGGAAGCCCTGGAGAAGCAGGTCGCGCAGCTGAGGCGCGAGATCAACAAGATCAACCGAACCTTGGCCGAACGCGCGGAAGAGGCGATTGAGGACGCCGGCGATTGGTATGGCAACGCTGCTGAGCGCGCCTCGCGGACGGCACAAGCCCTGCGCAACAGGGCGCAGACAGTGTCCGGGGTTGTCCAGGAGAATCCCGGCACAATATCGTCCGCCTTCATACTCGGAGCGGCCGTAGGGGCGCTACTGGGCCTCGCCTTGGCCGCCACAGACCAGCGCCGCGATCGCTGGTTCTAGTCCCAACCTAAGGTTCCGGGCCGAAACGGCGGGATTGCTCCCGCCGTCATTCAGCAAATGACACCGGTCAGGGCGTGGCGGGCTTCTGCGCCGTGCCGAGGGCTTTGGGCGCTGCCGGCGCTGCCGTCTTCATCTTCTCTTCGATCCAGCCGGTGTAATTGGCCAGCCGCGTGTAGATGCCGTAGGCGTTCTTGTGGCCGCAGGCGGTGCTGCCGTCGGCCGGACCTTCGCCCCAGCTGACGACGCCGACCTGCACCGGGCCATCGGCGCCGGTCATGAATAGCGGTCCGCCGCTGTCGCCGTTGCAGGCGTCGTGCTCGCCGCTTGCGGTGCCGGCGCAGATCATGTTGCCGGTCAGCGGATCGGCCATGTCAGCTGCAATCGCGTTGGCGGCCGCCTCGATGCCCCTTTCCGAGTAACGCATGCGGCGGGCGAGCTCGCCGAGCGCTGCCTTCAAATCATGCGCATAAATCGCCTTGATGCCGCTGTTGCAGGTTGCGTTCGGCTGGAGGTCCAGGTCGGCGACCATCAGCGCGGTGGGAAACGCTCCGTCCTGCATCTTGCCCCAACCGGTGACCGTCGTCTTACCGGTGTCCGGTGTCGGCTCACGGGCAATTTTGATGGTCGGAGCATCGGCCGGCTCGGCCAGCCGGATCAAGCCGAGATCGTTGTCCAGCGTCTGCTCGCTATAGCCCTCGTTGACGATGATCTCCGCCGCCTTGTAGCGCTTGCCCTCGCTGAGATCGGTGGCGCCGGTGAGCACGGTGACCATATCAGGCGAAATCGGCTCGCCGTCGTCATTGAGGCAGTGCGCCGCCGTCAGCACCCATTGCGGCGCGATCAGGCTGCCGCCGCAGAACTGCGCATTCGCCTGCGAGGCCGGGCTTTTGTCCAGTCTGTTGGTGGTCAACAATGCCACCTGGAACGGGTAAGCGCCCTTCTCGGCCTCTTTGCCGCCGTAGACGCGATCGGCGCCGTCGGGGTTCTCCGCCTTGGCCTTGGCCCTGGCCTCGGCCACGCGTTTCATCGGCGAGATCGCCGCCTCCGGCCGCGCGGCCGCGTCCGTGGCATGAACGGAATTGACGGCCGGCAAGGCCGCCGCGATGCCGAGCAGTGCGGCGGCGGCAATCGGTCTGAACCTATGGATGATCTTCACCTCGAACCCCCTGAGACGATGTTCCCGACAGGTCAGTCGCCGACGCATGATCCACTGAAATGGAACCGGCCGGTGAGATCATGCTCCACGGCGAAGCATGATCCGTCACAAAGCCGAGCACCATTTCTGCTAGTCGTGCTGTCGAGCCAAACCCGCCCAAAATCCTATAGCCCCCCACGGGCTATGTGGAAGCAATTTGTCGTTGCCAATGTTGGATTATTTTAGGCAGTATACCGTTGCAGGCATTTTTGGCGGGGACCTAAACTGGCTGCACTGAATAATGGCCCGGTAAAGGCACCGGTAACCAATTTCATTTTTCTGCGCCACCACGATCTCGACAATATTTCTGTATCTTGATCCAGTCCTTGCTGACTTTTGGGAGAGTCTCACCATGACAAAACTGACACAGTGCATTATTGCGTCCGCGTTGCTTTCCACCGCAATGTGGGCGGTTCCTGCCTTGGCAGCCGATCCAGGTTCCGCCAATGCCGGCAACGGCGAAAGCATGCGGGATGTGACATCGGGCGATTACAAGCCTGGCCGGGCGAAACCGATCGCCCCGCCGAAACTGACCGAGGACGAGGCCAACCGCGCCGCGCCGCTCACCGACGAAGCAACGGCCGTCAAATCCTATGGCATCGTCGGCCGCTCCGCCGATGGCAAGGACATCAAGATCGATCCGAACGAGACGCTGAAGGACCTTGTCATCAAGGAAATGAACGCGCCCGCCGAGGGACAGAAGTCCGAGAATTCCGGGCTGAGCGGAGGCGAAGAGGCCGGCCGCCAGGTGTTCGGGACGGACGACCGGGAGCAGATCAAGAATACCAAAACCTACCCGTTCACCGCGATCGGCTACCTCGAAGGCAAATCGAAGAGCGGCAGCTATGGCAGCTGCTCGGCGACGCTGATCGGCCCGCGCACGGTGCTCACCGCGGCGCACTGCCTCTACAGCCACGAAGACAAGGCCTGGCTGGACGATATCCTGTTCGTGCCGGCTCTCAACGGCAAGACTGCCGACGACGCACCGTTCGGCGCCTTCACCTATGAAAGCGCCTATATCGTCCAGGGCTTCATCGACAATTACCAGGGCTTTTACGGCTCGGTCGTGCCATGGGATCTCGGCATCGTCACCTTGAAGCAGGATGTCGGCACCAACCTCGGCTGGCTGGGCTATGCCAATTATGTGGATCTCGGCGATTTCACCGCCAACATCGTCGGCTATCCCGGCGACAAGCCGATGGGCACGATGTGGAAGGCGACCTGCGAAGTGCTCGCCGAACACATCGCCACCGAGTATTTCCAGTACGACTGCGACACGTATCCAGGATCGAGCGGCAGCTCGGTCTATGCCTACGACAATGGCTCCAAGCAGCGCGTCATCACCGGCGTGAACGTGGCCGAGAGCCCGGATGCCAATACCGCCGTGCGCCTGAACGCCATCAACGTCCAGTGGATCAACAGCCTGTACAAATAGGCTTGCAGAATTTCGGCCGCGATCGTCGCGGAAAACCTGCCGGCGGCGGAGCATTTCCGTCGCCGGCTTCGCATTTTTCGGGGATTATCTGGACTGGGCCGAGGGTGGCGCCTGGCGGACATAGTTCTCGATCGGCTGGGCGAAAGTCGGTGAACCGGCCTTGCGCTCCTTGTCGATATAGCCGGCAAAATAGCTCCAGAAGGAAGCGGCATAGTCGCGGAAATAGGAGTCGGCGACCTCACGCGAGCACAGCCTGCCTTCGACGCAGAAGGAAAGGCGGTTGAGGAAATAGACGATGCGGTCGAAATTGTCGCTGAACTCGGCAAGCGGCATGTCGCCGCCGGTTGCGCTCATCGCTTCGATGCCGATGCGCTGTCTGAACACCTGTTCCTCGGTCGGCGTCGGATTGGCACTGAGCAGATTGCCGTATTTGGCGTTGAGCGCCGCCAGGCGTTGCTTGAGGGCCCGTTGCGCCTGCTGGTAATCCTTGCTTTCCCAGAGCTCGACCAGCGACATCGTTTGCTCGACGCGCTTCTGCTCCTGGTTCGCCAGGAACTGGTAGACCGAAAAGATCAAGGTGAAGATGATCGCCAGGCGCACCAGCAATCCGGACCAGGCATAGACGAGCATGCGCCAGTCGCGATCGGTGAACGGGTTCGCCTCCTTCTTGACCTCGTGATTGCTCACCCACGGCAGGCCTTCGACGGTTTCCGGCAGCGACACCGGCTTCTTTTGCGGTACCGGCGCCGTCACTGCCTGCTGCGTTGCGTTGCCCCCCGCTTTCGTCATCCGCAGCTGTCCAGTTCTATGGTGGCGGACGGGTCGAGCACGATGCCCGGCGCCTCCAGCTTCTTCTTCAGGCAATCCAGCTGCGTGCGCGAAACGATGAACTGCACGTCAGGCGCCACCTGCGCCTTGCTCGGCGACGGCAATGGTTCGACCACGCCGCGCGAGGCGCAGCTGCTGAGATCGACGACAACGGCGGTGTTGCCGGTTTTGGCGATCCGGTCGTACTGGTCGAGAAAGCAGCTCGCCAGTTCGGAGTTGATGACGACCTCCTTGGCGCAGAGGCCGCAAGCCTCGTCCGCCGAAGCATTGGCGGCCAGCAACAGCCCGGCGACAAGGCCGGCGGTTGTTGCGCGCCACGAAAATACGATCCTGTTCACGAACGCCCTCATCCGTTCCGTTCGGCCGCCGGCAGCGGCGGTCGAAGAATGTTCATTATCAGCCGATTAGGCAAGAGGCCCGGCCGGGCACCTGACCCCGCCTCAGGCGCGCGGCACCGTCTCCATCGGGAAGATCATCACGGCGCCCTTCGATCCCTTGTCGTCGGTGAGCCGCATGGCCGAACGCGTCGCCGGCGCCATGCTGATATCGGCCAGCATGTCGGCGAAGCTTGGCTGTCCCAGTCCGCGCGTTACCGAGACAACCCCCTCTTGCGCCAGGAAGCTCAGATCCTGCTTCTCGCTCTGCGGCGGCGCCTCGGTCAAGACGGCGATCATCCGCTCCATGCCGAAGCTGGTGTCGGTGAATTTGAACAGGCCTTCCTCGAGCACGGCGCCTTCGGTCAGGCGCTCGGCAAGAAAATGCTGGATGGAATAGTCGGAGCCGACGTAGAGCACGTTGATGTCGACCAGGTTGGTCGAACCGTTCCTGGCCAGTACGTGGACCTGATCGTCGGGCGAAACACGCGGCACCGTCGACGGTTCGATCGGCTGCAGCGTGTCGCTGTCAAAACGCTTGATCCGGAACTCGACGCTGACCTCTTCCGGCCGATAATCGGAAGCGGCGGCCAGCCTCGACAGGCCGATGGCGCGGAAGATTTTCGTCAGATTCCCTGCGGCGGCCTCGATCAACTTTTCGCGGCCGTCCGGATGAATGACGATCAACGGCGGCTTGTTGCCGTCCTTGAGCGTCATGTCGCCCGAAGCCGGCAGGAACCACAGCGCCGGCGCGTCGGTGGCATCTTCTGCGGCGCCGGCAATGGCGTTCTCGCGCAGCACTGCGAGACGCAGATCTGCGCTCCTGCCCGGCTCGACCAGCGCGATGTGGAACCCTGAGCTCTCCCTGGCCGCCAGTTCGTCGAGAACCGAGTTCGCCAGCGCGGCCTCTTTCTCGAGGCCTTTGGCCGCTGCCGGCCGCGCGACCACGAGCTTGTAGTCGACGGCGAGCTCGGCCAGCCGCGCATAGGCATTGGCGGGGATGTCGGCCAGCTTGAGCGCCGGCTTGCCGCCGAACTCGACCGGCTTGACCCGGCTTTCCAGGTTTTTCGCCGACTGCACCTGGAGATAGCCAAGCGCCTCGGACAGCGGCGACAGCGCCGACGGCAATATTGCGAGCCTGCTGCCCGGGGTGAGGCGATGCAGCAGTCCGGCGCCGATCGTGGCTTTGTCGTTCTCGATGACGATCGGCCATTGCATGACCGCGTCGGTCTTGTCGGTGCCGAAGACGCGGGCGTCGAGTTCCCCTTCGAACAGCGGCGTCGGCCGGGTGCGGCCGTCCGCCGAATATTGCTGCAGCACGGCCTGGCCGAGCTGGCGGTAGGTGATGTTGGGGTTCTCGGCCAGTTTCGACAGGATGGTGAAGGTGAACAGCCCGAAACGCGGTGCATCGGCCGTGCCCTTGGGCAGCGGCATCTCGGGCGTCGTCTCCACCGTCTGCGCCGCGTAGAAGGCGACCAATTTGCCCTTGGTGGTCGGCTCGGCGCCGGTCGGCGTCAGCTTGAAGGCCGGCTTGCGCTGCCCGTCCTCGTCAAAGCCGCGCGGCGCGGCCGACGCAATCTCGTCATAGGCTTTCACCGCAGCCGCCCTGGCAGCGTCGTCGCCGCCGACCAGATCGGCGAACTCGACCTTGCGTTCCAACTCGTCGTCGACCTCGGCGGCGCGCGTCGCAGTGCCGGAATGGCAGCAGTCGAACACGGCCCAGATAAAGGCGCCCTTGTCGCGAATAGCGTCGAGCGCGGTGCCGATCTCGTTGTCGACCAGCGCATTGGGCACGCCCTTTTCGCGGTTCACCCATTTGTCGATGTCGGACGGCAAGAAAATCTCGTCGAGGCCGTCCGTCTCGTCGCCCTTGTTCGCTGCCGGCTGCTGCGCGCCGTGACCGGACAAATGCAGGTAGACGAAATCGTCGCGCTGGACCTTGGCGGCAAGATCGGCCAACGCCGCCTTGATCGCCGCATGTGTCGGCGGTCCGTTGGCGCCTTCGACATCCTTGGCGAGCAGCGTGACGTTTTCGGCCAGGAATTTTACCGGCGCGGGCGTGTTCCCCAGGAGGTAATCGCGCACCAAGCCGGCATCGTTTTTCGGTCCGATCAGCCAGTTTTTCTTCGGCAGGTTCGGGTAATCGGTGCAGGCAACAAGCAGCGCATGGTAGGTGCGCGCCGCTGCGAATGCCCGAAACGGCACCAGGCCGGCAGCGGCCAGCGCGGACGTGCCGGCAAGCAGCGTCCGCCGCGTCACTTTGATCATGATTGCTTCCCCAAGCCCGATCGAATTTCCAAGCACGGCCAGCCTGGCCGAGGATTTTGTCAGTATTTTGAATATGGCGCCGCCGGCCAGCCGACCACCGGCTGCGAATAGAAACAGTAGCAAAAATGGCAGTTCGTCGCTATCTCAGTGGAAGAGGTCCGACTGCTTGCGAAATGGCAGCGATCGGCACGGAGCGGCTTGGAACAGGATCATGGCGGCAAGGGATGTACTGACGAAGAACCAGCTTTGCGTTCTCGAGAAGCTCGAGGCCGCCAGCGGCCCGCTCAGCGCCTATACGTTGCTCGACCAACTGCGCGAGCGCGGTTTTCGCGCGCCGCTGCAGGTCTACCGGGCGCTCGACACGCTGGTGAAATCCGGCTTCGTGCACAGGCTCGAAAGCCTCAATTCCTTCGTCGCCTGTGCCGAGCCGCACGACCACAGCCATTCGATGACGGCGTTTGCCATCTGCGACACCTGCGGCCAGGTGACTGAGTTCTCCGACCACGATGTCGGACACCGGCTCGACGAATGGGTACGCTCGACCGGCTTCGCCGCCAAGAAGGCGGTGATCGAATTCCGCGGGACTTGTGCGAAGTGTTTGGCCGAGGCGGCTTGAAGCCCTGTTAGGCCGCGACATAGCGGTGGCGACCCTTTTGATGTCGGCGGGACAGCGCCCCCCTCTGTCCTGCCGGACATCTCCCCCACACGGGGGGAGATCGGCCATTATCCCCGTTTTCGCCGATCTCCAACGGTGCAAGATGGTATGCAGCGCCGAAGCTGCCAATCTCCCCCCTCGTGGGGGAGATGTCCGGCAGGACAGAGGGGGGCGCGAAAGATCGCTACAGATCGCAATTGGTCGGCCGCGGACGTCCGCACGCTAATGCGCCTCTTCCCAGTTGTTGGCGGCGCGGGCGTCGACGTGCAGCGGCACCGACATCGACACCGCCGGCATGGCGGCGTTCTCCATGACGTGGCACACGACCGGGATCGTCGCCTCGACCTCGGCTTCGACGGTCTCGAAAACCAGCTCGTCATGCACCTGCAGCAGCATGCGGGCAGAAAGCCTGGCTTTTTCCAGCGCCTCGTCCATACGGATCATGGCGCGGCGGATGATGTCGGCGGCGGTGCCCTGCAGGCGTGCGTTGATCGAGGCGCGCTCGTTGAACGCCCGGACCGAAGGATTTGACGATCTGATTTCCGGATAGTGGATGCGGCGGCCGAAAATGGTCTCGACGAAGCCGTGCTCGCGGGCATAGGCCTTGGTCGCATCGATATAGTCGCGGATGCCGGGGAAGCGCTCGAAATATTTCTTGATGTAGTCGCCGGCTTCCTCGCGCGCGATCGACAGCTGGTTGGCGAGGCCAAAGGCCGAAATGCCGTAGATGATGCCGAAATTGATCGCCTTGGCACGGCGGCGCACTTCCGAAGGCATGCCCTCGACCGGCACGTTGAACATTTCAGACGCGGTGATGGCGTGGATGTCGGCGCCATCGGCGAAGGCCTGCTTGAGCTGCGGGATTTCGGCGACGTGGGCCAGCACGCGCAATTCGATCTGGCTGTAGTCGGCGGAAACCAGCTTGTTGCCCTTGTCGGCGATGAAGGCCGTCCTGATCTTTCGCCCCTCCACGGTGCGTACCGGAATGTTCTGCAGATTGGGATCCGAGGACGACAGCCGTCCGGTCGTCGTCGCGGCAAGCGCGTAGGAGGTGTGGACGCGCTTGGTGTCGGGATGGATGAAGCCGGGCAGCGCATCGGTATAGGTCGATTTCAGCTTGGTCAGCTGGCGCCAGTCGACGATCTTACGCGGCAATTCGTGGCCTTCGGCGGCGAGGTCTTCGAGAAGCTGCGCCGAGGTCGACCACTGGCCGGTCTTGGTTTTAGAACCGCCGGGCAGACCCATCCTGCCGAACAGGATGTCGCCGAGCTGTTTTGGCGAGCCGATGTTGATGCGTTCGCCGACCAGCTGGTAGATCTCGTCCTCGAGCCGTGCGGCACCCTGTGCCAGTTCTCCGGAGAGCCGCGACAGGATCTGCCGGTCGACGGAGATGCCGCGCTGCTCCATCCGTGCCAGGACCGGCACCAACGGCCGTTCAAGCCGTTCATAGACCGAGACCAGGCCCTTGGCGGCAAGCCGTGGCTTCAGCACCTGCCAGAGCCTGAGCGCGACGTCGGCGTGCTCGGCCCCGTAAGCCGTCGCCTTGCCGAGGTCGGCCTGATCGAGGCCGACGAAGCTTCTTCCCGAACCGGCCAGTTCCTTCAGCGGAATGGTCGCGTGGCCGAGCCATTTATCGGCCAGCGCCTCCAGGCCATGGCCACCATGAGTGCCGGCCTCAAGCACGTAGGAGATCAGCATGGTGTCGTCATAGGGGCCGATCTCGATGTCGTGACGGCTCATGACGACAAGGCGGTATTTCATGTCGTGCACGATCTTGAGGACGGATTTGTCCTCGAGCAGCGGCTTGAGCAACGCCAGCGCGTCGCGGACCGGGATCTGGTTTTCGACCGCGCCGCCGCCGAGCAGGTCGCCATTGCCGTTTTTATGGGCGAGCGGCACATAGGCGGCATGGCCGGGCGCGACGGCCATGGCAAGGCCGATCAGTTCGGCCCGCATCGGATCGGGCGAGGAGGCTTTAACGTCGAAGGCGACGATGCCTCTCTCCATCGCCTCGGCGATCCAGACCTTCAGCGTCGCGGCGTCGCGGATGCAGGCGTAGGCGCTGGTGTCGATCTTGCGGGCGGTGGCAGCCTCCAGGCGAAGCGCCGAAAGCAGGGATGGGGTGTCGCCTTGCTTGGCTGCGGCCGGGGCTTCGAGTGCCGCTTCGTCCGACGGCGGTGCGCTCTCGGCGGCCGCGGGCAGGCCAAAACCCATATCCGGGCCATGCGCGGTATCGGCACGCTCTATGGTGACGGGGGTGGCTGGAACGTCGCCCGCGTCGGTTCCCGTCGCTTCGGCCACGCGGCGGGTCAGCGTCGAGAATTCCATGGTCTTGAGAAAGCCGATCAGCCTTGGGCCGTCCGGCGCGTGCAACACGAACTCGTCGAGCCCCCCGGTCAGCGGCACGTCGTTCTTCAGCGTCACCAGGTCACGCGAGATGCGCGCCTTGTCGGCATTGGCGATGATCGATTCGCGCCGCTTGTCCTGCTTGATCTCGCCGGCGCGGGCGAGCAGCGTGTCGAGGTCGCCGAACTGTTCGAGCAATTGCGCTGCCGTCTTCGGCCCGATGCCGGGCACGCCCGGCACATTGTCGACCGAATCGCCGGTCAGCGCCTGCAGGTCGATCATTTTTTGTGGCGGCACACCCCATTTCTCGATCACCTCGGGAACGCCGATCTGGCGGTCCTTCATCGGGTCGTACATGGCAACCGTTGGGCCGACCAGTTGCATCAGATCCTTGTCGGAAGAGATGATGGTGGTGTCGGCGCCGGCTTCGCAGGCAAGCCGGCAATAGGTGGCGATCAAATCGTCGGCCTCGTAGCCTTCCGTCTCAAGGCATGGCAGGTTGAAGGCCCTGGTCGCCTGGCGGATCAGGCCGAATTGCGGGATCAAATCTTCCGGCGGCGCCGAGCGGTTGGCCTTGTATTCGGGGTAGAGGTCGTTGCGGAAGGTCTTCGACGAATAGTCGAAAATCACGGCGAAATGCGTCGGCACGATGCCGACATCGGTGTTGCGGGCGTCCTGCGTCAGCTTCCAGACCATGTTGCAGAAGCCGAGCACGGCACTGGTCGGCAGCCCGTCGGACTTGCGGGACAGCGGCGGGAGCGCGTGATAGGCACGGAAGATGTAACCGGAGCCGTCGACAAGGAAGAGATGATCGCCTTTTTTCATGGCACGAGGGATAGCGCGGCGCAGCGCCGCGGTCCATGCCAAAGGCGGCTTCCGCCAAGGGTTCCGGCAACACCCTGACAAATGGCGTGCGAGCTTGGCCTGCCATGGCGGCCTGGCCGGAGCTTTGTTCGCTCACGCCTATGTTACAAAAGTGTAATTTTTGTGCCCTTGAATCGCCACGTTCGCAGACACAGATAAACGCCATCGGCAGTTTTCGCCGAAGTCCGGAGCAAGGCCCGTCCCCCGCCTATCCCGGACACTTGCGGCAGCCTATCCCCCCTCTCCGGGCTGCCGCATCGTTTCGAGTAAGGCCGCCGTGGTTCCCCCTCCACCACGGCGGCATTTTTTTGCCTTTCGACAAGATCCTGCCTTGTGGCCTAACGGTCGCGGGCTTTCCGTTTCGCCGTATGGGCTCTAGATTCGCCGCCAGAATCGAAAGGCCCCGCCAGATGTCAGCAGTTTCCCCCGTCCTCGACCGCCTCGACAAGAACTTCGACCAGAGCCTCGAACGTCTGTTCGGCCTGCTCGGCATCAAGTCGATCTCCACCGATCCGGACTACGCCGCCGACTGCCGCAAGGCAGCCGAATGGCTGGTCGCCGAGCTCAAGCTGATCGGCTTCGACGCCAGCGTGCGCGACACGCCGGGGCATCCGATGGTGGTCGCGCATCACGATGGGCCGGCGGGCGCGCCGCATCTGCTGTTTTACGGCCATTACGACGTCCAGCCGGTCGATCCGATCGAGCTGTGGGAAAGCGACCCGTTCGCGCCGGCGGTCAAGGAGATCGAGCCCGGCCACAAGGTGATCACCGGCCGCGGCGCGGCCGACGACAAGGGCCAGCTGATGACCTTCGTCGAGGCCTGCCGCGCGTGGAAGCAGGTGCATGGCGGATTGCCGTGCCGAATCACAATCCTGTTCGAGGGCGAGGAGGAGTCCGGATCGCCGTCGCTGAAACCGTTTCTCGAGGCGAACGCGGATGAGCTCAGGGCCGATTTCGCGCTGGTCTGCGACACCGGCATGTGGGACCGCGATACGCCGTCGATCTGCGTCTCGCTGCGCGGACTGGTCGGCGAGGAGATCACGGTGACGGCCGCCGACCGCGACCTGCATTCCGGGCTCTATGGCGGTGCGGCCGCCAATCCGATCCGCATCCTGGCAAAGATCCTGGCCGACATCCACGATGCGGATGGCCACGTCACCATCCCGGGTTTTTATGACGGCGTCGAGGAAACGCCGTCGCAGATATTGCAGTCGTGGCTGTCGCTCGGCGAGACGGCCGAGACCTTCCTCGGCCCGATCGGCCTGTCGATTCCGTCCGGCGAAAAGGGCCGCTCGCTGCTCGAGCTGACCTGGGCGCGACCGACGGCCGAGTTCAACGGCATTATCGGCGGCTATACCGGCAAGGGCTTCAAGACGGTGATCGCCGCGCAAGCCTCGGCGAAAGTCTCCTTCCGCCTCGTCCACAAACAGGATCCGGAAAAAATCCGCGCCGCCTTCCAGGCATTCGTCAGGGAGCGCGTTCCGGCCGACTGCTCGGTCGAATTCCACCCGCATGGCGGCTCGCCGGCAATCCAGCTTTCCTACGACTCGCCCTTCCTGGCCAAGGCCAAGCAGGCGCTGTCCGACGAATGGCCGAAGCCAGCGGTGGTGACCGGCAGCGGCGGCTCGATCCCGGTGGTCGGCGATTTCCAGACCTATCTCGGCATGGAATCGCTGCTGGTCGGTTTCGGTCTCGACGACGACCGCATCCACTCGCCGAACGAGAAGTACGAGATGAGCTCCTTCCATAAGGGCCAGCGCTCCTGGGCGCGCATTCTCGAGGCGCTGACACGCTGAAATTGCGCCAGACTCAAGTTTTTGTTGATTTTTCGCCGGATCGCGGCAAGGACGGGCACGGTCCGTCGCGCATCGCTGCACGGGGCCGCGACCGGAGAAGACGATGAGCGACATACGTTTCCACAAAAACGATCTGCCCGGCCTGCTGCATTACGATGTCGGGGCGGTCGCCATCGACACCGAGACGCTGGGGCTGAACCCGCATCGCGACCGGCTCTGCGTCGTGCAGATCTCGCCGGGCGACGGCTCGGCCGACGTCATCCAGATCGCGCCCGGCCAGAAGAAGGCGCCGAACCTCGTCAGCCTGCTCAAGAACCGCAGCATCACCAAGCTGTTCCATTACGGCCGCTTCGATCTGGCCGTGCTCTACAATGCCTTCGGCGTCATGCCGGAGCCGGTGTTCTGCACCAAGATCGCGTCGCGGCTGACGCGCACCTACACCGACCGGCACGGGCTCAAGGACATCTGCTTCGAGCTTCTCGGCGTTGGCCTGTCGAAGGCGCAGCAATCATCCGACTGGGCCGCCGAGACGCTGTCGCCCGAGCAGCTCGAATATGCCGCCTCCGACGTGCTCTATTTGCACCGGCTGCGCGACGTGCTCAGCGCGCGTCTGGCGCGCGACAACCGGACCAGGGAGGCCGATGCCTGCTTCCGCTTCCTGCCGACGCGTGCGAAACTCGACCTGATGGGCTGGGATGAAGAGGACATCTTCGCCCACAGCTGATGGCCTTCTGGCACTTTAACGCCGTCGGCCGGGAGGAATTGAAATGGCTGCCCGAAAATCAATCGAAACGGCACCGAGGGACGGCTCCAAGGTCACCGTCTACTGGCAGGACAGCGACGGCGTGATGAACGAGAGCATCGCGCAATACCGTTCGCTCGACCGGCTGAAGGCGGCCGGCGGCGACTGGGACGAAAGCGACGCCGGCTGGTGGGCCTATACGGACGGCCATACGCAAAGGAAGATCGAGCCGATCAGCTGGCGGCCGGCCTCCGACGATGCGGATGCCGACGACTGAGGGTTGTCGCAACCGCCGAACTGAAGTGATTATTCTTAGGCAAAGCAAATTTTGTTCTTGCTTTGTGCCTGCAGCTATGCTACTAATTTCGCTATGGTGCTCATTGGCTCCAACGACCCGCCCGCCGAGGCGGGTTTTTCATTTCCGGCTTTGGCGCTGTCGCGGGCCGCAGCCGTTCGGCAAGCGACTGAATACAGTTTATTTCGATTTTTCCCGACTTAACCCGCCTTTAAACCGCCGCATCTAGTCTTCAACCCCAACGCCATAGGCATGGGGAAGACAGCACAGCGCATGGCGAACCGGAAAGACAGCCGCATCGAGCCCAGCTTCGAGGCATCGCCGGGGGCGAGATCCTCGGCCGGTTTTTCGGTAAGCGAGGAGGACCGCGTCGTGCCGAGCAACCGAAAAGCCGCTGCAAAGCGCAAATCGTCCAAGGTCAAGCCGCCGCGCGGCGGGCGCGGCAAAAGCCGGCGCGGCGTGTTCGGCGTGCTTGCCCGGCTGTTCTACTGGTGCTTCGTGCTGGCCATCTGGGGCGGCATCGCCACTGCCGGCATCGTCGTCTATTACGGCGCGAAAATGCCGGCGGCCACCACCTGGGCCATTCCCGACCGCGCCCCCAACATCAAGATCGTCTCGGTCGACGGCCAGCTGCTTGGCAATCGCGGCATGAGCGGCGGCGAGGCCGTCGGCCTGCACGAAATGTCGCCCTATATTCCCGAGGCCGTCATCGCCATCGAAGACCGCCGTTTCTATTCGCATTTCGGCATCGACCCGATCGGCCTTTCCCGGGCCATGGTGACCAATGTGCTGGGCGGGCATTTTTCGCAGGGCGGCTCGACGCTGACCCAGCAGCTGGCCAAGAACCTGTTCCTGACGCCGGACCGCACGCTGGAACGCAAGGTGCAGGAAGTGCTTTTGGCGCTGTGGCTGGAGCACAAGCATACGAAGGACCAGATCCTCGAAATGTACCTCAACCGGGTTTATTTCGGCTCTGGCGCCTATGGTGTCGAAGCGGCCTCGCGCCGCTATTTCGGCAAGAGCGCGCGTGACGTCACGCTGTCGGAGGCCGCCCTTCTCGCCGGCCTGCTCAAGGCGCCGTCGCGGCTGTCGCCGGCGCGCGACCCGAAGGCGGCCGAGCAGCGCTCGCAGCTGGTGCTCGCTGCCATGCGCGACGAGGGCAAGATCAGCGCCAAGGAGCAGACCACGGCGATGAGCGCGCCGGCGACACGCGCGCCGTCCTACTGGACCGGCTCGGAAAACTACGTCGCCGATACGATCATGGAAGAACTGCCCGACCTGATCGGCGACGTGCGCCGCGATATCGTCGTCGACACGACTGTCGACCTGACGCTGCAGAAACTCGCCGAGCAATCGATCCGCCGGCTGATCGACCAGAGCGGCAAGAAGCTCAATGTCAGCCAGGGCGCGCTGGTGTCGATCGACAATTCCGGCGCGGTGCGCGCGATGGTCGGCGGTTACGACTATTCGACCAGCCAGTTCGACCGCGCCTCGGAAGCGCGCCGGCAGCCGGGCTCGGCGTTCAAGCCGTTCGTCTACATGGCGGCGCTGGAATCCGGCCGCACGCCCGACAGCGTGCGCAACGACGCGCCGATCAAGATCGGCAACTGGACGCCCGACAATTACGGCGGCAAATATTTCGGCAAGGTGACGCTGGCGACGGCGCTGGCAAAATCGCTGAACTCGGTGGCCGCGCAGCTGACCATGGAAGTCGGGCCGAATGCGGTGGTCGAGGCGGCGCACCGCATGGGCATCCAGTCCGAGCTGACGGCCAACACTTCGATTGCGCTCGGCACCTCGGAAGTGACGCCGCTGGAACTGACCTCGGCCTATGTTCCCTTTGCCAATGGCGGTTACAAGCCGGACATCCATTTCATCCGCCGCGTCACGACGAGCGACGGCAAGGTGCTCTACGAGAACAATGGCGGCGGCGCGCCGCGCGTCGTCAAGCCCGATGTCGTCGGCATGATGAACTCGATGATGACCGGCACGGTCGAGATCGGCACCGCCAGGAAGGCGGCGTTCGCCTGGCCGGCAGCCGGCAAGACCGGTACCAGCCAGAACTCGCGCGACGCGTGGTTCATCGGCTATACCGCCAATCTCACCACCGGCGTCTGGTTCGGCAATGACGACGGCAGCGCGATGAAGAAGGTCACCGGCGGCGCACTGCCGGCGCAGGCCTGGCATGAGTTCATGGTCGCCGCGCATGAGGGCGTGCCGGTGCGGCCGCTGCCCGGAACCTGGAAGTCGACGCCGCCCGACACCATCGTCCCGGACGACATACCGTCCGACACGCCGCCGCCGGCGCCGGTCGCTTCCGTTGGCCAATCGGCGCCGCCTGTGGCAGCCACCCAGTCGGCTTCGCGACCCGTGCGTCCTGCCGAGACGGTCGATGCCGGCGGCCTGGCCATGCCGGGGGTCGACAGCGCCACCGGATCGATCAAGCACCCGGTGCCGCCCGGCAATGTCGGCGGCCCGGTCAAGAAGCGGCAGACGTCGATCCTGGACATCCTGACAGGCGGCTGAACAACAGGCCCCCTCGCCACCGCTGCCGCGTTCCGCTACATCTCCCGTTTGGAGACCGCGAATGGCAGAGACCGACACCAGAAAAACCATCGTGCTGACCGGCGCCAGCCGCGGCATCGGCCATGCCACGGTCAAGCGCTTTTCACGCGAAGGCTGGCGCGTCATCACCTGCTCGCGCCAGGCCTTTGCCGACGACTGCCCGTGGCCGGCCGGACCGGAAGACCACATCAAGGTCGATCTCGCCGACCAGGAGGATGTCGGCATCGCCATCTCGGAAATCCGCCACCGGCTCGAGGCGCATGGCGGGCAGTTGCATGCGCTGGTCAACAATGCCGGCATCTCGCCCAAGCTCAAGGACGGCAACAGCCGCATGAACTCGATCGACACGCCGATGCATGTCTGGCGCGACGTCTTCCAGGTGAATTTCTTTGCGCCGATCATGCTGGCGCGCGGACTGTTCAAGGAATTGGCATCGGCCAAGGGCTCGATCGTCAACGTCACCTCGATCGCCGGCACCCGGGTGCACCCCTTCGCCGGCACCGCCTATGCGACGTCGAAGGCGGCACTCGGCTCGCTGACCCGCGAGATGGCGCATGATTTCGGCCCCCACGGCATTCGCGTCAATGCGATTGCGCCGGGCGAGATCGACACCGCGATCCTGTCGCCGGGCACGGAAAAGATCGTCGAGACGATTCCGCTGAGACGGCTGGGCACCACGGCGGAAGTTGCCGATATCATCTTCTTCCTGTGCTCGCAGCAGGCGTCCTACGTGACCGGCTCGGAAATCCACATCAACGGCGGCCAGCACGTGTAGAAGGCTTTCCAGGCGAGCTATCCAACGTGCGGTTCCGTTCCCAGTGGCGACCTGCGATTCGGTAGATCGGTCGCGGTATGCTTGATTTCAAACCAGTTCGGCAGTCACTTTACTAAAAAGCTGTGTTCGCATCGCTCCGAAGTTGCCCTCTGCCGAGTTCATAAATGTCTGAATGCGCATTGTTGTGCCGCGGTAGGAAAAACTGGCGGAATGGTTGAACTCACCATTGCCTTCAATCCGTTCGAAGAGGCAAACCCCATCGCCTAGCTGCGGAGTTACACCTACGCCCTTGGCTACCACCATGCCATGCTGGACGATGGCATCCTGATCGGTGCCAAGCTTCGGTTCATGCCGAAGGTCGGCGAGTTGCCTGGCGAAGTCGTCATTAGTACTTTTGAGGGTTTCCAGCCTTTCCCTGTAGTGAAATCGCCCTGCGGCAAATCCCAGGGCGAGCGCTGCCGTCATCAACCCGATAAAGAACTGCGGATTCGCCGTGACGATCGCCCAATGGTCAAATATCGCTTTCACGATTTCCTGCACGGCTTATCCTCCTGATAACCGCAACCGCCCCCGTTGTGGTACGTGGGTGGCCAGTTCATCCTATTGAGGAAGGCCACAGAACCGCGAGATTCGGCTTTCGCTCGAGTTCACATACTCGGCTAGGGGCGGGACAATCACAAGGCGGGCAAAGTAGGATGGGTGAGGAAGCGGTGGGCCATGAGAAAGATCTTCAGCTGGGTCGGGTTTGGATTTGTCCTGACCGGGATCTATTTTGTAGCAGTGGTCTGGGTGATCTGGAGCTCAGGGCCTGAAAGCTACATAAAAATTAAAACCGACTTGCAGTTGAATGAGTTCGCGGATGCTTTGGCTGGCATGTTCGCTCCCCTGGCGTTTCTTTGGCTATTTATCGCAACAATGGTTCAATCTCAGGAGCTTGCCCTTCAGCGCGACGAGCTTCGCCTAACGAGACTTGAGTTCCAGCAAAATCGTCAGGTCGCCAAACAACAGGCGGCCGAGGCGCACAACCAAGCGAAATTCATTGGGGAACAAACCACGATTCTACAGAGGGCTGAAACAGACAAGCTGGTCGAGGTCCAATTGGAAGGTTTTCTGCGTCGGTGCTTCGAGATTGCAAGTCGTTCCCTAGCGGTCCAATCCGGTGAAGGATATCGGCCGTTCCATTTTCAATCCGAACCGAAAAATGGCCTGCGAACCGCCGCTTATACAGTTACCAAGGCAGCCTCCGGCATCCGGGAAGTGATGGGGAATCACCCAGGTAGTCGTCTGATTGCCAGCAAGCGTGATTTAACGGAGCTTCAAGACCGACTGCTAGAGATGCGTGAGTATTTGGCGGTTTCATCTTTTAGACTGCAAGCCAAGTTCCGCAACGAAGGGTTTGAGGATCTCGTCGACCAGATGCAGTTTCTTGCTCAGATGTGCTCTACGTCCGCACATGAGGAACCCGAACCGTCGACTGAGTTTTGATCGTCTGGCTAGTCACTCCCTGGCAGTTTCATCGTTGAGGTCATCGTCAACCCAATGTGCAGGCAATCTTGCCGGGGCGCTAATCCAGCCTAACCACTGCAAAACCCGCACAACTGCTACGATCACCTTGGCGTCACCGGGAAATCTAGTCATCAGGTTTTCGCGCAAAATGGGCCGCGATGATCCACAATTAAACGCGCACACGGTGCATGTCATTCCTCGGATGGCCGGCGGCGGAAAACCGAATCTCCACCGGGACGGCACGCGGTCATTCTCAGGCCGGCCAGATGAATTGGGTCAGACCGCCCCCGTCACCACTTCGACGATCCCACGGGCGATCTCGCGTTCGCCCATGATGACGGTGTCGGCACCAAGGTTTTTGAGGTGCTCGACCTCGGCATCGGAATGGGCGCGGGCGATGATTTCGATTGTCCGATTGGCGGCGCGGGCGCGCAGCACGACCTGCCCGGCCTCGAAGGCGTTGGGAATGGCCAGGATCAGCCGCTTTGCGCCCTCGGGATTGGATGCGGCGAACACGTCGCCACTCGCCGCGTTGCCGGTCACGGTTTCGACTCCTTCGGCCTTGAGCTTCGCCAACGTCTTGTCGGCATCCTCGATGACGAGGAAGGGCAGGGCGGCCTGCTTCAGCGCCGTGCCGACGAGACTGCCGACGCGGCCGTAGCCGATCAGGATGGTGTGGCCGGTCAGCCTGGTCCTGGGCGGTGGGCCATCCTCGTTAGCAGGCGCCGCGACCGAAGCCACCTGGCCGGGCTCGGTCGCCGGGCCGATCGGCCTTGCTTCGCCGGGCGGCGCCGTCCTGCCGGCGCGTGCTTCCAGCCAGGGTTTCATCCGGTCGACGGCAAGAAACATCAGCGGATTGAGGACGATCGACAGGATGGCGCCGGCGAGGATGAGGTCGCGGCCTTGTTCGGGCAGCAGTTTCAGCCCGACGCCGATTTCAGCCAGGATGAACGAGAATTCGCCGATCTGGGCTAGGCTTGCCGAAATCATCAATGCGGTTGCGACCGGATAGCGGAAGACGACGACGATGACGAAGGCTGCCAGCGACTTGCCGACAACGATGATGGCCAGCGTCGCCAGGATCGGCCAGCCATTGCTGATCACGCTGAACGGGTCGAACAGCATGCCGACCGAAACGAAGAACAGCACGGAAAAGGCGTCGCGCAGCGGCAGCGATTCCTCGGCCGCCCGGTGGCTGAGCTCGGATTCGCTCATGATCATGCCGGCGAAGAAAGCGCCGAGAGCCAGCGACACGCCGAACAGCTTGCCCGCGCCGAAGGCGACGCCAAGCGCAATCGCAAGCACCGCCAACCGGAACAGTTCGCGCGATCCGGTATGGGCGACGTAGTGCAGGATCCAGGGGATAAGCCGGCGGCCGACCACCAGCATGACCAAGACAAAGGCCGCGACCTTGGCCAGTGTGATGGCGACGACGCCCCAGACGCCGTAGCTCGCCGGCAGCGACAGCAGACCGCTGGAGTGCACCTCCACCTGCTCTTGGCCGCCGAGCACGCCGGCCAATGCCGGCAAAAACACCAGCGCCAGCACCATCGCCAGATCCTCGACGATCAGCCAGCCGACGGCGATGCGGCCGCGCTCGGTCTCGATCAGCCGCCGCTCCTGCAGAGCGCGCAACAGCACCACGGTCGAGGCCACGGAAAGCGCCAGGCCGAAGACCAGTCCCGCGCCCATCGACCAGCCGAGCATCCAGGCAAGGCCGGCGCCGAGGGCTGTCGCGAAGCCGATCTGCACAATGGCGCCGGGCACGGCGATGGCGCGGACCGACAACAGGTCCTTCAGCGAGAAATGCAGGCCGACGCCGAACATCAGCAGGATGACGCCGATCTCGGCAAGTTCATTGGCGAGGCCGGCATCGGCGACGAAACCCGGCGTGTTCGGTCCAACCAGAACGCCGGCGATGAGATAGCCTACCAGCGGCGGCACGCGAAAACGGTTGGCAAGTGCGCCGAAGACGAAAGCCAGCCCCAGACCGGCGACGATGGTGGCGATAAGGGGCGTGTCATGCGGCATTGTCTATGGAGCGCCTTCAGGAATCGCGATGTCGGACATGCGCCGTCCAAAAGCCGCCGCCGTGGCAGTATGGAGGCTGCGACAGTCGCGAGACAACCCGCAATCCCATTAAATCGATGGCAAGGCGGCAAAAGACGGAGAGCCGGCAAGCGTTGCCACCCGGCGCGGCCTGCTCCAAGCAGGGCGCTTGCTACGGAAACGAAAGTTGCGCGCCGCCGATGCCGATCAGGTCGCCTGCAGCAGGTTCTCGATATCGGGTATGCTGTGGTTGGTCAGCGTCTTTGGAATTTCGGCCGTTATCTTGTCGGTGACCTCCTTGTGCAGTTTCCTGCGCATGTCGCCCAGCACCGGCGGCGGCGCGATCAGCACGATCTCCTTGAAGCTGCCGCGATGCGCGAGCTTGTAGAGCCTGTCGGCAATCTCTTCGGCAAAACGCTCCTTGCCGAGACGGTGCCAGTCGGTGTCCTCGACCGCACTGCGGTGGACGGAAGGGCCGTCGCTGTAGCGGCCGGGGCGGTCCGTGCCTTGTTCTCGGGTTGCCGGATTTTCCTGCTCCATCTCGTGCACGACCTGAAGGTCGGGATATTGGACGTCTCCACGATTCTCGAGGAACAGCGCCTTTTCGCCATCTGCCACCACGATCCACAGTCCGCGTTTCAGTCTGACGTTGCTCATGGGGCGCTCCTTTTTTGATTTTTCGAGCCCATCGCCGGGCCTTTGCCGTAGGGGCATGACCGGGCTTGGGCCCATAGGCAAACGCGTGCCGAGGCGGGAATGTTCCGGCACTCGGACCCGGTATTCCGACAAGGGCCGGCGAGAGCGCCGGGCTGCCTTTGATGGCTCGGTCGGCATCCGGCGGCTTAATCTACTAAATTGATAGAATTTAGAAAAATCTGTTTTGTGGTTAGCTCCTCCGGCCGCTAGAAAGGCAGCGGATCAAGGGCTGCAACAGCAGCTTCAATCTGCTCCGCATTTGAATGTGGAATATTTTTCTCTTGGCCTTCATGCTTGCAGAAAAGAGATTGCCTGCTACGAAGCGATGCGCGAGTGGGTGCCTTCTGGTTTTTCGCGCCCCCGCGTAGAACTGACAAACGGTTCCAGGATTCCGCTCGTCATGCCGCAAGCCACGCCCAAGCTCAATGCCTTTCCCGTCTTCATGCGGGTCGAGGGCGAAGCCATAGCCATCGTCGGCGGCGCAGAGGAAGCGCTGGCCAAGGCGCGGCTGCTCGCGCAGTCGAGCGCTGTGCTGCGCATCGTCAGCGATGAAACAAGCCCGGAGCTGCTGGCCTTTATCGCCGAGACGGGGGCCGCCCACATCGCCGACGCCTATGATGCAGCACATCTCAATGGTGCGGTGATGGTGTTTGCCGCCAGCGGCGACGAGGCGCTCGATCGCCGCGTTGCCGGGGATGCGCGCCGGCTGGGCATTCCGGTCAATGCCGTCGACCGGCCGGAGCTATGCGATTTCTTCACGCCGGCACTGGTCAACCGCGCGCCGGTCGCCATTGCCATCGGCACGGAAGGTGCCGGCCCGGTGCTGGCGCAGATGCTGCGCAGCCGCATCGACCGCATGCTGGCGCCCTCGCTCGGTCCGCTCGCGGCGCTCGCCGCATCGTTTCGCGACACCGCCGAAAGACTGCTGCCGAAGGGCAATGCCCGCCGCCGCTTCTGGAGCGATTTCTTTGGCGGCGCGCCGGCCCGCGCTGTCGAGGCCGGCGAGCTTTCGCAGGCGCATGATGCGGCCGTCGGCCTGCTGCTTTCGACAGAACCGGCATCGGGCCATATCGCGCTTGTTGGCGCCGGTCCAGGCGCCGAGGACCTTTTGACGCTGCGCGCCCATCGCCTGCTGATGGAAGCCGACGTGATCGTCCATGACGCGCTGGTGCCGGAGGCGATCGTCGCCATGGGCCGTCGCGATGCCGAGCGCCTGCCGGTCGGCAAGCGCAAGGGGTGCCATTCCAAGAGCCAGGCCGAGATCAATGCGCTGCTGGTCGAGCTTGGCCACGCCGGCAAGCGTGTCGTGCGGCTGAAGTCCGGCGACCCGCTCGTGTTCGGCCGGGCCGGCGAGGAGATGGCGGCACTTCGCGATGCCGGCGTCGCCTACGAAGTGGTTCCGGGCGTCACCGCGGCCTTCGCCGCCGCCGCCGATTTCGAACTGCCGCTGACGCTGCGCGGCGTGTCGTCGTCGATGGTGTTCACCACCGGCCACGACCTCAAGGGAAATTCGCTGCCAGACTGGGCAAAGCTCGCCATTTCCGGCGCGACGGTCGCCGTCTATATGGGCCGCTCGGTCGCCGCCGAGGTCGCCGGCCGGCTGATCGAAGCCGGCCTGTCGCCGGATACGGCCGTCGCCGTGGTCGAGAATGCCAGCCTTGCCAACCGCCGCCGTTTCCACGGCACGCTCGCCGACCTGCCGTCGCTGGAGGCGCGCGCCGACCTCAGCGGCCCGGTGATGACCATCATCGGCGACGCGGTCGCCGGCGCCAATTTCGAACGGTCCGAGCCGCTGGCGGCACACAGGCAGGAAAGCGTGGCCCGTGCTGCCGCGCAAGGAGTGAACCAATGAAAGTCCTGACCGCGAACCGCCTCACCGACGGCATAGCCGTCTGGTACGCCAATGGCGGCTGGGCCGAGACCATCGACCATGCCGACATCGCCCATGACAAGGCGGCCGAGGACCGGCTGGAGGCGATCGGCGCCGAGGCCTCCGCCAACAACGAAGTGGTCGACGTCAACCTGATCGACGTGACCGTGGCCAACGGCACGGTCGAAGCGGTCCGGCTGCGTGAAAAGATCCGTGCCGCCGGCCCGACCACCCGCAACGATTTGGGCAAGCAGGCCCGTCCGCAAGCCGCACGCGCGGCATAGATGACCCAAGCATGATCCCGATCATGCTCGAACGAAGAAAATAACGGGCGGACGCGCCCGGAAAGACCTGAATATGTACCGTTACGATGAGTTCGACCACGATTTCGTCAAGGCCCGCGTCGCCGAGTTCAGCGACCAGGTCGCGCGGCGCCTTGCCGGCGAGATCACCGAGGACCAGTTCCGGCCGCTGCGGCTGATGAACGGAGTCTATCTGCAGCTGCATGCCTATATGCTGCGCATCGCGGTGCCCTACGGCACGCTGAACAGCAAGCAGCTGCGCATGCTTGGCCACATCGCCCGCAAATACGACAAGGGTTACGGCCATTTCACGACGCGCCAGAACATCCAGTTCAACTGGCCGGCGCTGTCGGACATCCCGGCGATCCTGGCTGATCTGGCAAGCGTCGAGATGCACGCTATCCAGACCAGCGGCAATTGCATCCGCAACGTCACCGCCGACCACTTCGCCGGCGCCGCCGCTGACGAGATAGCCGATCCGCGCCCCTATGCCGAAATCCTGCGGCAATGGTCCTCGGTGCATCCGGAGTTCTCGTTCC
Organism: Mesorhizobium sp. M0145; assembly: GCF_040322355.1. Lineage (NCBI taxonomy): Bacteria > Pseudomonadati > Pseudomonadota > Alphaproteobacteria > Hyphomicrobiales > Phyllobacteriaceae > Mesorhizobium > Mesorhizobium sp. M0145. Next base: position 387,030 of record NZ_JAMYTK010000001.1, on the reverse strand, counting down.
TGCCGCGAAAATTCAAGATCGCGGTGACCGGCGCCGAGCGCGACCGCGCCGCCATCCAGACGCACGACATCGGCCTGCACCTGAAGAAGAACGCTGCCGGCGAGCTCGGTTTCGCCGTCTATGTCGGCGGCGGCCAGGGCCGCACGCCGATGGTGGCCAAGAAGATCCGCGATTTCCTGCCCGAAGCGGATCTGTTGTCCTACTGCACGGCGATCCTGCGCGTTTACAACCTCTACGGCCGGCGCGACAACAAGTTCAAGGCGCGCATCAAGATCCTGGTCCATGAGACCGGCGTCGAGGAGATCACCCGCCAGGTCGAGGCCGAATGGCAGGAGTTGAAGGACGCCGAGCTGAGGCTGCCGGAAGAAGACATCCGCGCCATCGATGCCTATTTCGCGCCGCCTCCGCTTGTCGACCGGCCGGAAGGCGACGAGGCGGTCAAGCTTGCCCGCCTCGACTCGAAGCGCTTTTCCGAATGGCTGGACCAGAATGTGGTCACCCATCGCCATCCCGACTACGCGGCGGTGACCATCTCGCTCAAGGGCATTGGCGAGACGCCGGGCGATGCCTCCGACAGCCAGATGGAAGCGGTCGCCGACATTGCCGAAAAATATTCATTCGACGAGCTGCGCGTCAGTCACGAGCAGAACCTGATCCTGCCGCATGTCGCGCGGGCCGACCTCAAGGCGGTCTATGACGCGCTTGTCGATATCGGGCTGGCGACGGCCAATTCCAACCTGATCAGCGACATCATCTCCTGCCCCGGCCTCGACTATTGCGCGCTGGCAACGGCGCGCTCGATTCCCGTGGCGCAGGAAATCTCGCGGCGCTTCGCCTCGTTGGAGCGCCAGCGCGAGATCGGCGAATTGAAGCTGAAGATTTCCGGCTGCATCAATGCCTGCGGCCATCACCATGTCGGCCATATCGGCATCCTGGGCGTCGAGAAGAAAGGCGCCGAGCTCTACCAGGTGACGCTCGGCGGCTCGGCCGACGAGAACACCTCGGTCGGCGAGATCATCGGCCGCGGCTTCAGTTCGGAAGAGATCACCGACGCCATCGAGCAGATCGTCGAGACCTATCTCGGGCTTCGGCTGGACAGAAACGAAAGATTCATCGACGCCTACCGCCGAGTCGGTCCCGCGCCGTTCAAGGAGGCGCTCTATGCTGGCGAAGCCAAGGCCGCTTGACCGTATTGTCGACGTGGAGGCCGGCATCGCCGCCCAAGCGGCGGGTCTCGACGCTCTCTACGGCCATCTGAAGCCGCTGGAGATCATCGAGCGGTCGACCCGGGAGTTCTTTCACGGCGAAATCGCCGCCGTCTCGTCCTTCGGCGCGGATTCGGCGGTGCTGCTGCACATGATCGCCGAGATCGACCGCACGCTGCCGGTGATCTTTCTCGACACCGGCAAGCATTTCGAGGAGACGCTCGGCTATCGTGACGCGCTGGCCGCCGATTTCGGGCTGAGCGATATCCGGGTGATCAGGCCCGACGATGCGGCGCTGGCAAGGATCGACCCGACCGGCAATCTGAACGAGACCGACACCGACGCCTGCTGCGACGTGCGCAAGGTCGAGCCGCTGGCGCGCGGCGTCGAGCCGTTCCGCGCCTGGTTCACCGGCCGCAAGCGCTTCCAGGCGGCGACCCGGGCAGCGCTGCCGGTGTTCGAGGCGGTCGGCTCGCGCATCCGCATCAATCCGCTGGCGCACTGGACGACATCGGACCAGGCCGGCTACATGCGCGCGCATGCGCTGCGTGAGAACCCGCTGGTCGCCTATGGCTATCTGTCGATCGGCTGTTTCCCATGCACGCAGCCGGTGCAACCGGGCGACGACGCGCGCAGCGGCCGCTGGGCCGGGCACGCCAAGACCGAATGCGGCATCCACTTGTCGGGGCTGGAAAGGTCGCTGACCGACGCCTCGCTTTAGGATATGTTGATATTCAGCCGGCCTGCAAACGGCGGCTTCCTGCGCTTCCGGCGCTCACGTACCCAAAGTACGCTCCGCTCCGGTTCTCGGAAGCCACCCAGTTTGGTCGCTTCGCGCCCGCCGTCGGCTTCGGCTCGGCCTGACCTGAATCTCAACGCACCCTGAGGTGTTTTGCACTTTAGAATCTTTGGACTTGGGAATTTTCTTGATGAGCGACTTGATAGCCGAAAACGCCATGAGGCTGTGGACACCGGATGGGTTCCGCGAGGACGAGTGGGTTCATGCCGAAAGCGCCGAGGCGCTGGTCGGCAATGGCCGTTTCATCCTGCCGTTGCAGGCGTTTCTCGGCCTCGATCCGGAGGTGCGGCGGTCGGCGAAGGAGCGCATCGGTGTGCTGCTGCAGCCCGGCGATCAGCTCGAAAAGATCGCAGGCCTGCTCGATCAGCTGTCGCTGGTGGCGCTGGCGTTTCCGGCGTTCAATGACGGCCGCTCGTTCTCCAAGGGCGAATTGCTGCGCAGCCGTTATCATTTTGCAGGCGCTATGCGCGCCACCGGGCAGGTGCTGATTGATCAGCTGCCGCATATGCTGCGCCTCGGCTTCGATGAATTCGAGATATCGCACCCGGTGCTGCTGAAGCGGCTCGAGCAAGGTCGGACCGGCGGACTGCCGCTGTCCTACCAGCCGGCGGTGAAGCCGGAGGCCAAAGGCCCGAAATATTCGTGGCGGCGGGTGCGCGCCGGCTGATCTGCTCCAGGGGACCAGAAGCCCTATCTGGTCGGACCACATTCCCGATTCAGCCTTTTATTTTGCGCCTCTCCGCCTTAGGATAGGCCCATTATTTCGTGATCCGAATAAATGTGGCCACAAGGGAGGAACCGGGTATGGCTGGCAAGAAGATATTGATGCTCGTTGGCGAGTTCAGCGAGGAGTACGAGATTTTCGTCTTTGAACAGGCCATGCATGCGGTGGGCCACACCGTCCATGTCGTTTGCCCCGACAAGAAGGCCGGCGATATCCTGAAGACCTCGCTGCACGACTTCGAGGGCCACCAGACCTATACGGAAAAGCTCGGCCACGACTACATCCTCAACAAGACGTTTTCTGAGGTCAATCCGGCCGACTACGATGCCGTCTACGCGGCGGGCGGGCGCGGGCCGGAATATATCCGCATCGACAAGCGCGTGCAGGCGCTGGTGCGGCATTTCCATGAGACGGGAAAACCGGTCTTCACCATCTGCCACGGCGTGCAGATCCTGATCGCGGTCGACGGCGTGGTGCGCGGCCGCGAAGTCGCGGCGCTGCAATATTGCGAGCCGGAAGTCACGCTGGCCGGCGGCATCTATATCGATGTTGCGCCGACCGGCGCCCATGTCGACGGCAATCTGGTGTCGGCCAAGGGCTGGCCGGGCCTTGCCGCGTTCATGCGCGAATGCCTGAAAGTGCTGGGCACCGAGATCCGCCAGGGCGATGTCCTGATGCGCGACCAGCGCCAGGCGGCTTAAGCTCGGAATGTGGAGCCCCGCCGCACCTTGATGCGGCGGTGCGTCTACACGGCCATCCGCGCTTCGCGGAACGATACCAGCTTGCTGCGGCTCTCGTCCCACAGCGCCAGCTTGACGCAGCGCAGGCTGTCGAGGAGTGTGACGCGGCCGATCTCACGCAGCTCCGGATAGTCCCTCAGCACTTCCGGAAGCCGGTAGCATGGCACCTTGGCCGAGAGGTGGTGCACGTGGTGGACGCCGATATTGCCGGTGATCCAGTTCAGCACCGGCGGCAGGTCGTAATAGGACGAACCGTGCAGGGCAGCGTGCTGGAATTCCCACTCGGAGTCCTTTGTCCACTCCGTCTCTTCGAACTGATGCTGGACATAGAACAGCCAGATGCCGGCCGATCCGGCGAGGATGACGATCGGCAAATGCACGACCAGAAACGCGCCGGGGCCAACGAACCAGATGAGCAGAGCGGCTATGACCGTGATGGCTAGGTTGGTGGACATCGACGACACCCAAGGGGTGAGGCCGCCCCGCATCATGCCCAAGGGCAGTCTCTGCTCGAAAATGAAAATCCAGATCGGGCCAAGGCCGAACATCACCAGCGGATGGCGATAGAGGCGATAGGCGAGCCGGCCCCGCCACGACAGTTGCCGGTATTCGGCGACGGTCAGTGTCTTGATGTCGCCGGTGCCGCGCTCGTCGAGATTGCCGGCGCTGGCGTGATGGGTTGCGTGGGCGCGGCGCCAGCAATCGTAGGGCGTCAGCGTCAGCACGCCAAGGACGCGGCCGATCCAGTCGTCGGCATAGCGATTGGCAAAGAAGGAGCCGTGGCCGCAATCGTGCTGGATCATGAAGATCCGCACCAGAAAGCCGGCGGCCGGAAGGATGAGGACCAGACCCCACCAATGGCCATAGGCATAAGCGGCCGAGGACAATCCCCACAGCGTGGCGAAAGGAATGAGGGTGATGGCGAGTTCGACGGCGCTGCGACGCCTGTCGGGCTTTTTATAGCGCGACAGGATTTTCAACCAGGCGCGCTTGCTGTTTGCCACAGCTTCGGGGGAAATCATGTTCATCATGAAACATAGGCGGAGCAGGGCGCTGCCGCAAGGCGGCGATCACGCAAAGTTACTGCGGGTAAATGTCGCGCGATGGCGAGGAATTGGTGGCCGCAGTCGCCGGGCGCACGGCCTGCAATGGTGTCTACCGACGGCGCCCGCCTGCGACCACCTTGGCTTCCACGCCGTCCAGGCGGTCGAGCAATTCCTTCAGACGGTCGGGAATATCGGACTCCGTGCGGAAGGCCGGCAAGGTGCGCAGAAAGCGCTTGGTCGCCTCGGTGCCGAGCTGGCGCCGGATATCGGCGGCGAGCCCGTCGCGTTTTTCGCCATTCCTGCGGGGCATCATCCAAAATCCTGTGTCGGCTTCGAAACTCTTCCAAGGGAGGAATGGTTCCCGCATTGTAGTGTCCCGGCAAGCAAAGCCGTCGGGTACGGTAAAGTTTGAATTAAAATCGAGAGGTCTGCGCCGTCCGCCATCAAGCAGCGACAGCGGCTGCAGTATCGCTTGCCCCTTGATTTTTGGCCGCTAAACCTCGATATCGGGCGCAAATCCACACCATTCGAAAATGACGGGAAACGGCGATGAGCGACCAGGCAAAAGACGAACGCGCGCCCGATGAAGCCGAGAAGACCGAGGCTGCCGCGGAGCCGAGGGAAGGTGGCGTCGACGGCGACTATGAAGCGCTTGTGCGGCTTCTGAAGGAAAACGAAGAGCTGAAGGATCGCGCGCTGCGCGTCGCGGCCGACATGGAGAACTTGCGTCGCCGCACCGCCCGCGACGTCCACGATGCGCGCGCCTATGCGGTTGCCAATTTTGCCCGCGACATGCTTTCGGTGTCAGACAATCTGCGCCGTGCGCTGGATGCCATCCCGGAGGAGGCCAAGGCTTCGGGCGATGCCGGCTTCAAGGCGCTGATCGACGGCGTCGAGATCACCGAGCGCGCCATGCTGTCGGCGCTGGAACGCCACGGCGTGAAGAAGCTCGAGCCCGAGGGCGAGAAATTCGATCCGAATTTCCACCAGGCGATGTTCGAGGTGCCCAATCCCGACGTACCGGCCAACACGGTCGTGCAGGTCGTGCAGCCCGGCTATTCGATCGGCGAGCGTGTTCTGCGGCCGGCCATGGTCGGCGTCGCCAAGGGCGGCCCCAAGCATGTCGCAAGCGAAGCGCCAGTGGAGCCGGGGCCGGTCAACGAGCAGGCTGAGAAGGATGCGTGAATGGTGAATGGTGAATAGTGAATGGTTAGTAGTGAATGGTTAGTAGTGAATGGTGAGTAGTGAATGGTGAGTAGTCAATTGCTGCTCCAGCAGTCAGTGCTAGGTTCTATTCACTATTCACTATTCACTATTCACTATTCACTATTCACTCACTATTCACTACTCAGGCCGCAAACCGCTGCGCTTCTCCGCCATAATAATTGACGTAGCGGGCGCCGATCTCCTTGACCGGCATCACCACGAACACGTCGACCGTCGAGAATTCACGGTCGATGACGCAACCGTCGCCAATGCGCGCGCCGACGCGCAGATAGCCCTTGACCAGTGGCGGCATCGCGGCGATCGCCGCCTTGGTATTGACCGCCTCGATCGGCATCAGATCCATGGAACAATAGCGCCCGGCGACGGCACGCACGTCCCAGGATGAATTCGTCCGGCAGTGGTGGGCAAGATAGGTCAGCGCCTCTGCATGTGCCGCCGGCACGGTGCCGTGGAACGACGCGCAGCCGGTCATCACGCCGATGCCGTAATGGTTGATGTAGGCCCAGATGCCTTGCCACAGCGCCTCGATGGTGCGCTTCGAGCGGTATTCCGGCAGAACGCAGGAGCGGCCGAGCTCGAGGAAGCGCTGGCCGGGATGCCGCGCGATCAGCTTGGTCAGTTCGAATTCACCTTCGGAATAGAAGCCTCCGGCGGCCGCGGCAATCTCCTGCCGCAGCAGGCGGTAGGTGCCGACGATGCGGCGATGCTCGGGGCCGGAAAGCGAAGTATCGAAGACCAGCAGATGGTCGCAGAGGGGATCGAAGCGGTCGGCATCGCGGCGGTCCTGCATCTGGAACAGGTCCTTCCTGGCACCAAGCTCGTCGTAGAACACCCGGTAGCGCACTTCCTGCGCGGCAGCGATCTCGGCCTCGTTGCGGGCGAGCCGCACTTCGAGATTGCCGATGCGGCCGAGCGATGCGCCTTTTATGACGGCATCGGCGTTCCGGCCGACGAGCAAAGGCCCGCTGGCGTTCGGCCGAGCATCACATTCCGGCATGACTGTATGCACGAGTGATTCTCCTTCGAGCCATCCCTCTTGGCACGGGGATACGGTGTAGGTGCAACAGGATTGTGACAGTACCGTGATACGCCTCTGCGGGCAATACTTCGTCGGCTGGGTAATCTATCAACCGTCTATGTTGTGCCTCAGGCGGCCGCTTGCCCTTCGACCGCATGAACCAGGGCATCGGGGTCGAGCGGCTTGGTGACGAAGCCGCTGGCACCGTGAGCGAGCACGGCGTGGCGGGTCTTTTCCTGGCTGTCGGCCGACAGCACCATGATCGGCACCGGCGGCACCGCGGTCTCCTCCTCATGGCGGCGGATGGCGGCGATGGCGTCCAGGCCGTCCATGACAGGCATATGCAAGTCCATCAGCACCACGTCGTAACGGTGCTTGTGGCCGGTGCTGATGACCGCCTCGACGGCGGCCTTGCCGTTGCCGACCACTTTCACGCGATGCCCGGCCTTCAGCAGCGTGGCGCGGGCCAGCATGGCGTTGATGTCGTTGTCCTCGGCGATCAGCACCGACAGGCCCTGCTGGCGGGCGCCAATGGCGTGCCCCGCCTGCGCGCCGCGCTTTTGCAGTTGCGGCTCGGCGATGACCGGCGCGTGGCTGGTCAAAAGCACGCGCAGCAATGTCTCGCCGCGCACCGGCCTCGCAAGGAAGGTGGCGTAACCATTGGCACGGAACTCGCCAAGCATGCCACGGTCGGTCGGTGCGATCAGCGTCACTGCCTCGCAATCGGCAAATCCGCTCTGGCGCAGGCGCCTGAGCAGCCTGCCGTCGCTTTGCTCCATGGCAGCATCAATCAGCAGCACGTCGCAGCTCTCGGCGAAAGGGGTGGCCTGGGCGGCGGCGGTGGCCAGATCGACCGTGCCGCCATTGGCGCGAATGGTGCGGGCGAGGGCTTCGGCCTCGACCAGGTTCTTCGATACGATCACCGCATGCCGGCCCGACAGCGCGTCCTGGCGGATCTGCGGCGCCTCGACGGCGGAAATAGCGGGAATCTCGAAGACGAATTCGGACCCCTGGCCAAGCCGGCTCGACACAGAGATAGTGCCGCCCATGGCGATCACCAGGCGTTTGGAAATGGCGAGACCGAGGCCGGCACCGCCATGCGCACGGGTCGAGGTGCCGTCAGCCTGTTCGAAGTCCTCGAATATGCGCTCCATGTCCTCCTCGCGCAGACCGGGTCCGGTGTCGGTGATGGTGAAGCGGATGCGGTCGGTGGTTTCGGTGCGGACGCGGGCGATGCTTGCCAGGACGCCGCCGCTGTCGGTGAACTTGACGGCGTTGCCGATGAGATTGAGCAGCACCTGCCTGACCCTGCCGGGGTCGGCGGTGATCAGCTGCGGCACGTCGGGTTCGACATGACAGCCGAGGCCGATATCCTTGGCAAAAGCCCGCGCCGCCAAAAGCTCGACGACATTGTCGGCGATCTCGCGCACCGACATCGGCTGCGGTTCGGGATCGAAGCGGCCGGCCTCGATCTTGGAGTAATCGAGCAGGTCCTCGATCAGCGCCAGCAGCGCGCTGGCCGAGGTCGAGATGGCGCCGACATAGGTCCGCTGCTCGGGCGAAAGGCTGGTGTCGGCGAGAAGCCGGGCCATGCCCATGATGCCGTTCATCGGCGTGCGGATCTCGTGGCTGACGGTGGCGAGGAAGCGCGATTTGGCCTGGCTCGCATATTCGGCCCGCTCGCGGGCGGTGATCAGCGAGGATTCGGCGCGCTTGCGAGCGGTGATGTCGCGGGCGATGGCGCGATGCGAAACGGCGCCGCTGTCCTTGTCGCGCACCGACAGCTCGATCCAAGAGAACCAGCGTGGGCCGTCCGGCGTGCGAATGGCGACGTCGGTGGAACTCAGGCATTCATGGTCGGAAAACGCGGCGTCGGGGACGATGCCGACATCGATGCCTAGTTCGGCCAGGGTCTTGCCGGCAAGGTCGCGCTGGTCGGTTTCGACAAGGTCGGCGAAAACCTTGTTGGCGTAGACAATGTGGCCGTCGCGGTCACGATGGAGGACGAGATCGCCGAGTGCATCGATCAGCCCGCGAAAGCGCTCCTCGCTCTCCTGCATCTCCCACATGCGGTCGGCCAGCGTCTCGATTTCGGCGCGGCTGCGGGCGGTCGTGGCATCGAGCAGGGCCACCGCGCGGCGCTCGGTGCGCCTGTTGCGCAGATGCATGGCGAGCCCGGCGATGGCTGTCGCCAAAAGGCCGATGGTGATGAAGATCGGCGCCCCGGTCAGATGCGAAAAGCCTGCCAGCACGACGATGGCGACGAGCGTCAGGAAGGGCAGGCCTTCGCGGTTGGAGGCCGGCAGTTCCGGCGCCAGCGGTGGCGCGGCGACAAGCTGCCGTCCTGGCGCCGCGGGGGCCGTCCCGTCGGCCCGTTCGGCTGGTTCCGCCTCTCTGATGCCGGGTTCCGCAATCATACGGAACTCCTGCCAGAGAGAGCTTATCGAAGGTTGTGGTTGATCGCTCGAATTTTAGCGGTCACGCTCTTTTTTATCCCTTGGGGGCTCACATATCCACTACCACGCGGCCGCGGATCTTGCCCTCGACGATGTCATGCGCGGCGCCGATGATGCCGTCGAAGCCGATGCTCGTCGACAGGCTGGCAAGCTTTGCGTGGTCGAGATCGGCGCCGATGCGGCGCCAGGCCTCGAGGCGGACCGCCTTAGGCGCCATCACCGAATCGATGCCGAGCAGCGAGACGCCGCGCAGGATGAAGGGGGCGACGCTTGCCGGCAGGTCCATGCCGCCGGCGAGGCCGCAAGCGGCGACGGCGCCGCCATAGGAGGTCATCGACAGAACGTTGGCCAGCGTGTGACTGCCGACTGCATCGACGCCGCCGGCCCAGCGTTCCTTGGCGAGCGGTTTTGCCGGCTGGGTGAGCTCGTCGCGTGAAATCACTTCCGCGGCGCCGAGGTCGATCAGATAGGGGCTTTCGGCAGCGCGGCCGGTCGAGGCGATGACGTGATAGCCGAGGCTGGACAGGATTGAGACCGCGACCGAGCCGACGCCACCGGCAGCGCCGGTCACCACCACCGGGCCGCGATCGGGCACGATGCCGTGGCGCTCCAGCGCGATGACGCAAAGCATGGCGGTGTAGCCGGCGGTGCCGACCGCCATCGCATCATGCGGGCTCATGCCGTCCGGCAACGGCACCAGCCAGTCGCTCTTGACGCGGGCGCGCCCTGCAAAGGCGCCGAAATGCGTCTCGCCGACGCCCCAGCCGTTCAATATGACCTTTTCACCCTTGCGCCAGTCGGGATTGGAAGACGAGATGACGGTACCGGCGAAATCGATGCCCGGCACCAGCGGCCAGCGGCGGATCACCGGCGCCTTGCCGGTAATTGCAAGACCGTCCTTGTAGTTCACCGTCGTCGCCTCGACCGCGACAGTGACGTCGCCCTCCATCAGGTCTGCCTCGGTAAGCTCGGTCACCGCGACTGACTGGTTTTTCTCGGCGTCACGCGAAACGAGGATGGCTTTGAAGGTTTCGGGCATTTTTTCTCCTCGGGCTTGCAGATCAGAATGTGCGGCGCCAGGCGAGTGAGGTCAATCGCTCGACGCTCCGCGCCGCCAGCCAATGAGTTCGTCGAAGACGACCAGCACGGCACCGACCGAAATGAAGGCATCGGCGAGGTTGAAGATCGCGAAGGACCAGACCGGCGTGTGAAACAGAATATAGTCGATGACATGACCGTAGATAGCGCGGTCGATCAGATTGCCGAGCGCGCCGCCGACGATCAGCGCGAAGCCGATGCGGGCAAGCAGGTGGCCCGGCGGCGTGCGGGCCGCAAGGTAGAGCACGAAAGCGACCACCACAACCGCGACGACCACCAGGCCGGTGTCGCCGAAGGACGAAAACAGCGAAAACGCGATGCCGGTGTTGTAGGTGCGGTACAGCGCCAGGAAAGGCAGGAGATCGAGCTTTTCCTGAAAGGCAAGGCCGGTCTCGACCAGATATTTCAGCCACTGGTCGAGCGCTATCGCGGCGACAACCAGAAAAGCGTAGGGGCTCCAGGACTTCATAGTTTGCAGTTTCACGGTTTGGGACGTCACGATCGGGCATCCTCCGGGCCGAGCTTCAGCGCGCCGCGCCGGATCTCGAACAGCATGACGCCGGTGGCCACCGCAAGGTTGAGCGAATCGGCGCGGCCGGCCTGCGGTATCCGCAGCAGTTTGTCGCAGCTTGCGGCAAGCTCGTCAGGCAGGCCTTGCTGCTCGTTACCCATCATCAAAAGCACCGGGCCTTTTGAAAAATCGACCGAGCGGTAGTCGACCGCACCCTTCAGATGGGTGCCGGCGACGAGGCCGGGAAAGCTCGTTCGCCAGGCGAGAAAAGCTTCGGGCGACGCCTTGGCGACCGGCACGGCGAAAATCGAGCCCATGGTGGCGCGCACCGTTTCGACCGAAAAGGGATCGGTGGTCTCGCCGACCAAGATGACGCCCCTGGCCCCGACAGCGTCGACCGTGCGGATGACGGTGCCGAGATTGCCGGGGTCGCGGACGCGGTCGAGCGCCACCCAGACGTCGCCGTCACGGGCGCGGATGTCCTTCAACGGCAGGAATTTCTGCGAGAACACGCCGACGACCATTTGCGGATTGTCGCGGCGGGTGATGGCGACCAGCACTTTTTCCGAAACTTCAAGGACGGTGCCGCCGGCGGCGACCGTGCGCGCCGCGATCTTTTCAACCGCCGTATTGCCACGTCCGGCCTTGGCGAAGACCAATGTCCTGATCGACCAGCCGAGATCGAGCGCGTCGATGACCAGCTTCAGGCCTTCGGCCATGAAGGCATTCTGCTGGTCACGGAATTTCTTCAGCGCGAGCGCCTTGATGTCCTTGACCAGCGGGTTGGCGAGGCTGGTGACTTCCTTCACCTGCCCTGGCGCGCCCGCGTGCCGTTCGTACGCACTCATTCAGGCCACCCAGCGTGAGAACAGCGAGGTCGACAGCGCCCGACCGGCAGATTTCTCGCGGATGATCAATTCACCCGACTCGACCGTGCCGCCCATGCCGGCGAAGGTGTCGCGCATCACGGCATGGATGGCGAAAAAAGAGGCGCGGATCGAATAGGCGGTCAGCACAACAGCGAGCGGCTTCGGCGTCAGGATCGCGCGGCAGATATCGGTCAGCGCCGGCAAATCCTCGAACAGCTGCCAGACCTCGCCCTTCGGTCCGCGGCCATAGGCGGGCGGGTCGAACAGGATGATGTCGTAGCGGCTGCCGCGGCGCTCCTCGCGTTCGGCGAATTTCACGGCATCATCGACGATCCAGCGGATCGGCTTTTGCGACAAGCCCGCCATTTCTTGGTTTTCGCGCGCCCAGCCGATCGCCTTCTTGGAAGCATCGACGTGGGTGACCTCGGCGCCGGCACGCGCCGCCACCAAGGAGGCAAGGCCGGTGTAACCGAACAGGTTCAACACCTTCACCGGCCGTTTTGCCGCCGCGATCAGTCCGGCCATGTGGTCCCAGTGCGAGGCCTGCTCGGGAAAGACGCCGACATGGCGAAACGAGGTGAAGCGGCCGAGATAATCGATGCCGTCATGCTTCATCGGCCAGGTCTCGCCGAGCGGCGTCTTGGGGAAACGCCAGCGGCCGATGCCTTCCTCGTCGGTATCGCCGGTGAAAATGGCGTCGGCGCGCTCCCAGTCCCTGGCCGGCAAAGCCTTTTGCCAGATCGCCTGGCCCTCCGGCCGAACGATGCGGTAGGGGCCGTATTGCTCGAGTTTTTCTCCGGCGCCGCTGTCGAGCAGCGCGTAGTCCTGATTGGGGCCGACCTCGAGGATCAGCGGCAGATGTTCGGCAGGCAGCGCGCCATCGCGGCGGGATAGAGGGCGCGGCGTGGCTTTCGGCTCGGACCGGTCCTGCAGTTTAGGCTCCGAACCGGCGGTCAGGCCGGCGTCGCGCCGCCGCGGCTGCTCCGCCCCGCCCTTCGCGGGCGGGCGGCTGTCGCGGCGTTTGTCGCGAAAAGGTTTCAAGAAGGCGCATCTCCGGAAGGCGGCTCGCCGCTTCTGCCACAGCACATTGACCGGCGCAACAAAAGGGCTGCCGACGTGTGCAACCGGATCAGCCGCGCCTGATCGAAAGCAGGCCGACTGCGAGCGCTATGAAACCAACGGCCTTGAAGCCGGTGACGACCATATGGCCGGTTTCCCAGCTGCTCCGGACACTTTCGAAATTGTCCGGGATCGGTCCAGGCACCCAGGTGGCCAGGACATCGTTTGCCGGTTTGACCAGGGTAAACCACGCCACGAGGGCCATCAGATAAAGCACGGTGGCGGCCAAAATCCACCAGAATGCCGGGCGGTCGCTGCGCAGCATCCAGGCGAGAAGCCCCGGACAGGCGATCGCGGCCACGTCCAGCGGTGCGCCGACAATCGCGAAGAATTGGAACTGAGCGTTGAAGACAGTGGTTTCACGCCAGAGCGAAGGCGGCCATCTGGTCAGCCGCGGCACCGATTCCAGCACATGGGCGAAGGATGGTCCGAGGCTGAGCGCAGCGACGATGGCGGTCAAAACCGACCAGAACAACAGGAACCCGCGTATATCCATAATGGCCGGACAACGGCGTCAGGGCGCAGACGTTCCCGTCCGCCACCATGTCGCTTGCCGCCGAAAGTGCTGGGGCTCTATCGTGATTGAAACCAGGTCATGATTCATGTCCCGTGCTGAACGCCTGCTCGACCTGATCCAGATCCTGCGCCGGCATCGCCGGCCGGTCAGCGGCCGCAGCCTTGCGGGCGAAATGGGTGTGTCGATCCGCACGCTCTATCGCGATATCGCCACGCTGCAGGGGCAGGGCGCGCCGATCGAGGGCGAGGCGGGGTTGGGTTACGTGCTCAGGCCCGGTTTCATGCTGCCGCCCTTGATGTTCACCGATGAGGAGATCGAGGCGATCGTGCTCGGTTCGCGCTGGGTGGCCAAGCAGCCGGACTGGCGGCTTGCGAACGCCGCCACCGACGCGCTGGCCAAGATCGCCGCGGTGCTGCCGGACGATTTGCGCGAAGAGCTCGATGCCTCGACGCTGCTGGTCGGGTCGCGCACCGAGGTCACCGAAGGCATCGATCTCGGTGTGGTGCGGCAGGCCATCCGCGAGGAGCGCAAGCTGAGCTTTGTCTATCGCGACGCCGGCGGCGCTGCCTCCGAGCGCACCGTCTGGCCGTTCGCACTCGGCTTCTTCGACAAGGTGCGCGTCGTCGCGGCCTGGTGCGAGATGCGCCAGGATTTCAGGCACTTTCGCGCCGACCGGATATCCGGTCTCAATGCCACCGAGATGCGCTATCCGCGCCGCCGTCAGGTGCTGCTCAAAGAATGGCGGGCGACGCTCGACACGCCAAGCTAAGGCTGCTGCTCAGTTGAGACTGCTGCCAGAATCTGGCAGTGGCATACGCTATGCTCCTCCAGTCGAAACCATCTGGAGAGCAATTCATGACACCGCCGAATTTCGTCATCCTCTATGTCGACAAGCCTGAGCAAAGCGGCGCCTTCTATAGCGCGCTGCTTGGGCGGCAGCCGGTCGAGACCTCGCCGACCTTCGTGCTGTTCGTGCTCGACAACGGCTTCAAGCTCGGCCTCTGGTCGCGTCACACCGTGGAACCGGCCGCCGCGGCAGCAGGCGGTGGCGCCGAGATCGTCTTTGCGCTGGACACGCCGGGTGCCGTCGACGCCACCCATGCCGAGTGGGCCGGCCGCGGGCTGAAAATTCTGCAGACGCCGACCGACATGGATTTCGGCCGCACCTTCGTCGCGCTTGATCCCGACAGCCACCGGCTGCGGGTTTATTGGCAAAGGGAGTAAGGCAGTAGGGGAGTAGGGCAGTAGGGGAGTATGTGACAGGAAATATAGCTGGCGCGGCGCCGCACGATCAGTACAGTTTCCTACTGCCCTACTGCCCTACTGCCCTACTGCCCTACGCTTGCGCGATACACGGCAATGCCAGCGGCGAGGTCCTCGAGGGCTGCGCCGACCGACTTGAACAGCGTGATCTCGTCGTCGTTCTGCCGGCCTTTTTTCTGGCCGCGCGTGAGTTCATAAAGGTCGGCGACGATGGCTTCCGGCTTCAACACGCCGGAGGCCAGCGGCTGGACGATGTCACCGGCTTCCTTGGTGGCGCCGGCGCGGGTATCGACATAGACGCGGGCGCGTGCAATCGCGTCGTCGTCGCTTTCGCGCATCGCCGGCGTGAAGCCGCCGACCAGATCGACATGGGTTCCGGGCTTCAAGAGGGCGCCCCTGATCAGTGGCGTGGTGGTGATGGTCGCCGATGACACAATATCGGCCTGGCCGAGTTCGGCGTCGAGATCGCCTGCGGCTTCGGCCGCAAAACCCTCGGCACGCAATTTTGCCACGACCTTTTCGGCATTGGCCGGCGTGCGGTTCCAGATGCGGATGTTCTTGATCGGACGCACCGCCGAATGCGCCCTTGCAAGGAATGGCGACAGCGCACCGGCACCGACCACCAGCAGCCGCGAGGCGTCCTTGCGGGCCAGATAGGAGGCGGCCAGCGCCGAGGCACAGGCGGTACGCCACTGCGTCAGCCGCTGGCCGTCGATCAAGGCCTGCGGCTCGCCGGTGGCGCCGTCGAGCAACAGGTAGAGACCCATCACCGCAGGCTTGCCGACGGCATTGTTGTCGGGCGACACGGTGACGATCTTGACGCCGATATGGCCACCGGCCGAGGTGCCGGCGGCGTTGAAGTCCGTCCAGGCCGGCATCAAAAGCAGGGTCGAGGCGGCGCCGTCGGGCCGCTCGACCGTGTGATGGTGCCTGACCGGCTGCACGGCGCCGTCGCGAAAAGCGGCGCGCAATGTCTCGACCAGCCCGGGAAAGGTCAGCGCGCGGTCGACCTCGGCGGCGGAAATGGTCAGCATGAAAGGCTCCGTGGAGAACTAGGCCAGCTGCGCTTCAGGCCCGAGCCGCGGCTCAGTTCGTCGGCTTCGGCAAGGCCGGGCCCTGCGACGCGGTGGGCGCGCGGCTGACCGCCTGGCGCAGGTTCTCGGCCTCGGCGCCGCGCTGGCGCGCCAGCTTGCGGTAGCGGCCCTGCTTGATCCAGGTCGCCAGGCTGCCGACGATCATGCCGATGGCCAGCGCCAGGAACAGGAAAATGAAGAGCGGCACGGTCAGCGTCAGCGCCGGATTGCCGGGATTGAACGGATCGAGTGTGAAGGCCACCGGTTCGCGGTTGGCTACGGCCAACGCAATCAGGATGACGGCCAGCGGCACGAAAACCACGATGAGAATGAAGCGATTGAACATGTTTTTCCGTTCGGAAGCAAATGCACCAGCGGTGGCGGGCGCCGCGCCTATTTGCCTCCGTTCAGCCTTTCACGCAATTCCTTGCCGGTCTTGAAGAACGGTACCCATTTCTCCTCGACCTCTACGGATTCGCCGGTGCGCGGGTTGCGCCCGGTGCGGGCAGGGCGATTTTTCACCGAAAACGCGCCGAAGCCGCGCAACTCGACCCGGTTGCCCTCGGCAAGCGCGTCGGTGATTTCATCGAAGATGGCGCTGACAATGTTTTCGACGTCGCGCAGGAAAAGATGCGGATTACGCGTGGCGATGATCTGCACAAGTTCGGATTTGATCATGAAAAGGCTCCCCGTAAAAGCAGTGCCGCCGAAATTATCAGAATGATTTTATTTGGTTTTTCACTCGTCCCAAGCGGTTCCTCAAGGGTGCCAGACGGAAACGAGACCGTCAAGAAACAAGCGGTCCGCTCCAATTTCGTGAAGCACGTCGCCGCCATGGCCGGCCAGGCCAAGCGCAGCACCGACGGTCTGCGCCATCGCCTTGGAGAACAGGAAACCACCACGTTTTTCCGTGTCCTTCCATTCCACCACCTTGAGCTTGGCATCGACACCCTTGCCTGCAAGCCAGTCGATTGCTTCGGCCTCGCCGCCGACCGCGTCGATCAATCTGTTGGTGACCGCCTGCCGGCCGGTGAAGATCGACCCGTCTGCGAGCGCCAGCGCCTCCGGCTTGGTCATGTTGCGGCGCTCGGCGACGATGCCGACGAACCAGTCGTAGCTGTCGAGGATGAGCTTGCGGACCATGGCGCGCTCATCCTCATTGGTCGGCTTGAAGGGAGAAGGCGAGGCCTTCAAGGGCGAGGATTTCACCTCCTCCAGCTTGACGCCGAGCTTGTCCATGAGGCCGCTGACGTCCGGGTACTGGATCAGCACGCCGATCGAGCCGACGATCGAGGATTTGCGTGCGACAATATGGTCGGCCGCGGTGGCGATCATGTAGCCCGCCGAAGCCGCGAGCGTGCCGACCTCGGCCACCACCGGCTTGTCGGCAGCGAGCTTGCGCACTGCCTCGTAGATCGATTCGCCACCGACGGTGGTGCCGCCGGGTGAATCGATCGACAGGATCACAGCCTTGACGCGCGGCGACTGACGGATGGCCTCCAGCCGCTTGATCAGTTCTTCGTCTTCGGTGATGGTACCTTCGATCTTGACCTTGGCGATGTGGTCGACAGCCGCGCCGGTGAAGTCGTCACCATAGATCCACGCCGAAAAGGCGATCAGCCCGGCTGCGGCGACGATAATCGCCGCGACACGCCAGAATGTCAGCTTGCGGCGCAAGCGGCGGCGGTCGATCAGGTCGTCGGCTCTCAATGCCATGGTCAGCCTCGTAGTCGGTGGGAGCAGATGCTTTTAAAGCAACCATTCGCGCCCGGCTACCGTTTCCTGACGGCCTTGCGGCAAAGGCCGTCTTAGGCATTCGCGGCAAGCCTCAACCTGTCACGTTCTACAGGCTCTAACACTGTGCGCCCATATCTGGTATGAGGTACAGGCTGCGCTGGGGCCATTTTCATTGTACAGAGGCGGCTGTCACATTTTTGCGGTTTTCCTCGGCTTGTGCTTGCTTGAGGGCGCCGGCACCCCACCTATAGGGCGGCCTGGCGGGCAGGGGTTTAGAAGAAGCAGTCATGTTAGCGGGACCAATCGAACCGACCAACACCGAGACGGAGTTGGCTCCCAAGGCCGCAGGCCGGGCGCGGGTCGACGCGTTTGACATTGCGCAGCGTCATTCGCGCCTGGTCCGTATCCTCAAGCTGGCCGTGCCGCTGGTCGCTGCCGTGATTGCGGTCGCGTTTCCGGTCTATTCCTATCTCATGGCTCCCGCTGCAATCGAGGTGCAGGCCGACGGCGGCGCCTTTGCCGATGGCAAGCTGGTGATGGCCAACCCCAAGCTCAACGGCTTCACCAAACAGAACCTGCCCTATTCGATGACAGCCCTGCGCGCCATACAGGATGTCAGCAAACAAGGCATCATCGATCTGGAAGGCATCAAGGCCAAGCTGCCGATTGCGGCCGACAACACGGCCGCCATCGATGCCACGCACGGCACCTATGATCGCGACGGCAACACGCTCAGCCTGACCAGCGATGTGACCGTGTCGACCACGGATGGTGTGGTGGCAAAATTCAAATCAGTCTATCTCGACATGGGCGAAGGCACTATGAAGACAAGCGAGCCCGTCGATGTCAGCCGCGGCGGGTCGCGGATCAGGGCGGATTCGATGTCGGTCCAGGACAATGGCAAGGTCCTGGTTTTCGAGAACAAGGTGCGCGTCGACATCGATCCCGCCAGTTTGAAGGCGGCAGAGGCAAAGAGCGGAGAGACCAATGCGGTTCAGTAGTTCGGCACGGCGCCTCGCCGCGATTTCGGCGTTGCTAACCTTGGGGCTGACCTTGGGGACGGCGCCGTCGCTGGCGCAGTCCAAGGCCACCAGCCAAATGTCCGGCCTCAGGCTGTCGGGCGACAAGCCGATCCAGATCGAAAGCGACAAGCTCGAGGTGCGCCAAGCGGAAAGCGTTGCCGTCTTCACCGGCAACGTCAACGTCGTCCAGGGTCCAACTGTGCTCAAGGCCGGCAAAATGACGGTCTATTACGTCAGGGATGCAGGCGCCGCCAAAAGCGCCCAGCCGGCGGGTGCCGCGGCAATGACCGGATCCGCCAACATCGACCATCTCGAGGTCGACGATAAGGTCTACATCAAATCGGACAATCAGGTTGCCACCGGCGACCGCGGCACTTTCGACATGAAGACCGAAGTGCTGGTGCTTTCGGGCAGCAAGGTCGTGCTCTCGCAAGGCGACAACGTGCTTGTCGGCTGCAAGCTCACTGTGCAGATGAAGAGCGGCCTTGCCCAGGTCGACGCCTGCGGCGGCCGCGTCATGATGTCGATCACGCCGCCGGCGAAGTCTGGAGCAGCGAAACCCTGATGACCGGCATATCGTCGCTGCTGGCGCGTCTTCCAGGGCGCGCCGCCAGCCAACTTGCGGCACCGGCCAGGGTCACCGTCGAAGCGGCAAAGTTCAAGGGAACCTTGATCGCCAAGGGGCTGACCAAAAGCTACAAGGGCCGCAAAGTCGTCAGCGGCGTGACGCTAGGCGTGCGCGCCGGCGAGGCGGTTGGGCTGCTCGGCCCCAACGGCGCCGGCAAGACGACCTGTTTCTACATGGTGACCGGCCTGGTTCCGGTCGACGAAGGCACCATCGAAATCGATGGCTTCGACGTCACGTCGATGCCGATGTATCGCCGCGCCCGTCTCGGCATCGGCTATCTGCCGCAGGAAGCGTCGATTTTTCGCGGCCTGAACGTCGAGCAAAACATCCGGGCCGTGCTCGAAGTGGTCGAAAAGAGCCGCAAGGAGCGTGAGCGCCTGCTCGACGAATTGCTCGAGGAATTTCATATCAGCCATCTGCGCAAGGCTCCGTCGCTGTCGCTCTCCGGCGGTGAGCGGCGACGCCTCGAAATTGCCCGCGCCTTGGCAACCCGCCCCGCCTACATGTTGCTCGACGAACCTTTCGCCGGCATCGATCCGATCGCCGTCGCCGACATCCAGCAGCTCGTGCGCCACTTGACGGCACGTGGCATCGGCGTTCTGATCACCGACCACAATGTCCGCGAGACACTTGGCCTGATCGACCGCGCCTACATCATCCATGCCGGCCAGGTGCTGACCCATGGTCGAGCCGACGAAGTGGTCGCAAATGCCGATGTGCGGCGGCTTTATCTCGGCGAGGGATTTACGCTCTAAGTGCGAAATTCCGGCTCGAGCGGGATTTCCGGCGTAGTCCAGCAGCTTTTTCTTCAATTTTCTGCCTGAAAACGCGCCGACAGGCGAGTTTTACCGCTCCTCGCCTTGACAAGCAAAAGCCGGGCCAGTTTCTATGCTGGCCTGGAAAATTCCTTCCAGCAGTGCGGGTGCGTAGACGGAGCGTTTGAAACCGAACCATGGCGTTGGCGGCAAAACTACAGCTACGACAGTCGCAGTCGCTGGTGATGACGCCGCAGCTGATGCAGTCGATCCGCCTGCTGCAGTTCACCCATCTCGAGCTGGAACGCTTCATCGACGACGAGATCGAACGCAATCCCCTGCTGGAACGCGCCGAACCGCAGGAGGACGCCGCCAGCGACCAGGCGCAGAAGGGCGACGCCGCATCGGAACCGGCTGCCGACGGCGACTGGTTCGAGGCGGAAACGGCGTGGAGCGCCGAGGCGATCTCGGAAAAGCTCGATACGTCGCTGGAAAACCTGTTTCCTGACGATCCTGGTACGAGCGAGCGGCTCGGGCCCGACCTGACGGCACAATGGAAATCGGCGTCCGGCAACGGTTCCACCTCTTCCTCCGACGGCTTCGACGTCGCGGATATGGCGGCGGCGGCCATCACGCTGCGCGACCATGTCGGCGAGCAGGTGGCGCTCGCCTTTGCCGATCCGGCGGCGCGCCTGATCGCCGGCGAGCTTGCCGACGGCCTCGACGAGGCCGGCTACATGCGTGCCGACATGGCCGAGATCGCCGCCCGCCTCGGCACGGACGCTACGGCGGTGGCAACGGTCCTGGCGGTCTGCCAGACATTTGAGCCCGCCGGCATATTCGCCCGCGACCTCGCCGAATGCCTGTTGCTGCAGCTGGCCGTGCGCGACCGGCTCGATCCGGCGATGAAGGTGCTGATCGCCAATCTCGAACTCCTGGCACGGCGCGATTTCCAGACGCTGAAGCGGATTTGCGGCGTCGACGAGGAGGATCTGCTCGACATGCTGGCCGAGATCCGGGCGCTCGACCCGCGGCCTGGAATGGCGTTTTCGCGCGGTGCCAGCGATGCGATCGTGGCCGACGTCGAGGTGCGTGCAGCCAATGACGGCAGCTGGACGGTCGAGCTCAATGCCGAGACGCTGCCGCGCGTGCTGGTCGATCACATCTATTTCGCCCAGGTCACGCCACATGCGAAAAACCAGGCGGAAAAGGATTTCCTTGCCGAATGCCTGCAGAACGCCAACTGGCTCACGCGCAGCCTCGACCAGCGGGCGAAGACCATTCTCAAGGTGGCCTCTGAGATCGTGCGCCAGCAGGACGCTTTTCTCGTCCACGGCGTGCGGCACCTGAAGCCGCTCAACCTGCGCACGGTGGCGGACGCCATCGGCATGCACGAATCAACGGTCAGCCGGGTCACGGCAAACAAATACATGCTGACGCCGCGCGGTGTGTTCGAGCTGCGCTATTTCTTCACCGCCTCGATCGCTTCGTCAGGTGGCGGCGATGCGCATTCGTCGGAAGCGGTGCGCGACCGCATAAAGCAGCTGATCGACGAGGAGAAAGCCATCGATGTGCTTTCCGACGATGCCATCGTGGACATGCTGCGGGAAAGCGGCGTCGACATCGCCAGGCGCACGGTGGCCAAATACCGGGAAGGCATGAACATACCCTCTTCGGTGCAGCGGCGGCGCGAAAAACGCGCTTTGGCCAGCGCCGGCCGTTGATCTCCGGCGGAATTTCCACAGCTTTCGCCCTTCATTGACAAGCGGCGACGAAGTGGCTAGAAGCCCGCCCGCATGAGACGGGCTGGCGAGTGGATTTGAGTTGGCCGATGCCCGCACGAGAGATGGTCCGTCACGACGTAGGCCACGGGACGGCCAAGAAGGCGGCTTGTGATCAACCGGAAAGTTCGGATCTAAAATCGGCGCAAGTGACGCCGCAAAAGCTTGTGCGCGCGGACCACGAGTATAAACTCGGGACAGTTTGAAGCCTGAGCAAGGAAGGTCAGTTTTCAGATGACACTGCGCATATCGGGAAAACACATGGATATCGGCGATGCGTTCCGTACGCGCATCAACGACCGTGTCGGGGAAGTGATCGGGAAATATTTCGATCGGGGCTTTTCAGGGCAAATCGTAGTCGTCAAATCGGGGTCGCGCTACACGGCCGATTGCATGATCCGGCTGGACTCCGGTGCTTCGCTGCAGGCGACCGGCGATGCCCAGGATCCAACGCTTGCCTTCGATACTGCGGCAGACCGTCTGGAAACGCGCCTCAGGCGCTACAAGCGCCGGCTGAAGTCGCACAATTCAGGCAATAGCAACGGCGAGCTCACCGACGTCGCCTATACGGTGATGGCGCCGCTTGCCGACGACGAGGAGGACATACCGGAGAATTTCGCGCCGGCCATCGTCGCCGAATCGACTATGACGCTGCGGACCATGTCGGTGGCGTCAGCGGTGATCGAACTCGACACCAAGGACAGCCCGGTCCTGGTCTTCCGCAATGCCGGAAATGACCATCTCAACATCGTCTATCGCCGGCCGGACGGGAATATCGGCTGGATCGACCCGTCCACGGCCAAGGTCGCGCAGGGGTAAAGACCAGCCGCACGCGAGCGTGGGGACTGGCGACGGCAGGCGAACAAGGGATTTCAAGCATGGATCTGAGCGATCTCGTCAGCGTTCCGGCAATCATGCCGGCGTTGAAGGCGAACTCCAAAAAGCAGCTGCTGCAATTGCTGTCCGAAAGGGCGGCGGCAATTTCCGGCATTCCGGAGCGAGAGGTGTTCGACACCATCCTGCAACGCGAGCGGCTCGGCTCCACCGGCGTCGGCAACGGCATCGCCATTCCGCACGGCAAGCTGGCTGGGGTGAAGCGGATCGCCGGCGTTTTTGCCCGGCTGGAGACACCGGTGGACTTCGAGGCCCTCGATGATCAGCCGGTCGACCTGGTGTTTCTGCTTTTGGCTCCCGAAGGTGCCGGCGCCGACCACCTCAAGGCGCTGTCGCGCATCGCGCGGGTGCTGCGCGACGCCGACACGGTTGCCAAGATCAGGGGCACGCGCGACGCCGTGGCCATCCATGCGCTGCTGTCGGACACGCAGGCCTCGCACGCCGCTTGAGGTTTTGATTAAATCCTTTGAAGGGCCGCCGTGAGCGGCCCTGTCCGTTTCCAGCCAGATCGCTGCGCCGTATTTGTCAGTCGATGGCGCCAATGTTGGTGGATAGCGACGTTAGTGGATAGCGACCGGGGTCAGATCGTTTTCCAGCGCGCCAGCCAGTGCCCGGTCGCGAGCGTCCGAAAGCAGGATCGGCTGGCCATTAGCGGCAAACAGGGCCCACAGTTCCAGACCCGGCGCGATTTCGCCGAGGCCCGGGAAACGGCCGCGCAGATCGTCGCTCGACACTTTCCTGAGATAGGCGACCGAACCTTCGCCGAGATGGGCGAATTCGCCGCTGGTCATGATGATATTCTCGTTAGTTCTGGTCATTTCAAGCCTCCTTGCCGCGAGACGCCGCTCAAGGCCATCCCGCATGAGAGCTATCGGCAAAAATCAGTCTTTCACCGATATGTTTATTTTTCGTACCAGCCGTTCGGATTCCGGCCGATCGAGATCGATCGACAGAAGGCCGTTCTTCAATTCCGCCGCAATCACCCGCATGCCGTCGGCCAGCACGAAACAGCGCTGGAACTGGCGCGCGGCGATGCCGCGGTGGAGAAATTCGCGCTCGGTGTCGTCGTTCTGACGGCCGCGCACGACCAACTGGTTCTCCTCCGTTGTGACATCGAGATCGCTTTCCGCGAAACCGGCGACGGCGAGCGTGATACGCAGCCTTTCGGTTTTGCCGTCGGCACCGCTGAGGCGCTCGATGTTGTAGGGAGGATAGCTGTCACCGGACTTTGCCAAGCGCTCCAGCGTCTTTTCCATGGAATCGAAACCGAGGAGAAGCGGGCTGGAAAAAGGCGTCATTCGGCTCATGTTACAGTGTCCTCTCAAGAGCGACATAAAGTGGAAAAACCCGGATGGCATTTTTCCCGATGGTCTTGATATGGTCCGCCGCCCGGCAGACTTCAAGCCGTCACACGTCCCGCCCAAAAAGACTTGCCAAAACAAGGAATTGAAATGCCCCAATCCAGCAGGATCATCATCGACACTGACCCCGGCCAGGACGATGCCGTCGCCATATTGCTGGCGCTCGGCAGCGCCGAGCTGGAGATCGTCGGCATCACCGCGGTGGCCGGCAACGTGCCGTTGAAACTTACCGAAAAAAACGCCCGCAAGATCTGCGAGCTGGCCGGCCGGCCGGACGTCAAGGTCTATGCAGGCGCCATCCGGCCGCTGGCGCGCGAACTGGTCACCGCCGAGGAAGTGCATGGCAAGACCGGCCTCAACGGGCCGCAACTGCCCGAACCAAAGATGAAACTGCAGGAAGAGTATGCGGTCGATTTCATAGTCGAGACACTGATGAGGGAGGAGAGCGGCACGATCACGCTTTGCGCGCTCGGGCCGCTCACCAACATTGCGCTGGCGCTGATCCGCGAGCCGAAAATCGCGCCGCGCATCAAGGAAATCGTGCTGATGGGCGGCGGCTTCTTCGAGGGCGGCAACGTCACGCCGACCGCCGAGTTCAACATCTATGTCGATCCGCATGCCGCCGATGTCGTGTTCAAATCCGGCATTCCGATCGTGATGATGCCGCTGGACGTCACCCACAAGGCGCTGACCACCGCCAAGCGCACGAAGGCCTTCCGCAAGCTCGGCACCAGGGTCGGCACGGCCACCGCGGACATGCTGGAATTCTTCGAACGTTTCGACGAGGAGAAATACGGTACCGACGGCGGCCCGCTGCACGATCCTTGCGTGATCGCGTATCTGCTGAAGCCGAAGCTGTTCAAGGGTCGCAATTGCAATGTCAGCGTGGAAACCGCCTCGGAGCTCACCATGGGCATGACGGTGATCGACTGGTGGGGGGTGACCAAGCGGCCGAAGAACGCCATGGTGATGCGCGACATCGACCATGATGCGTTTTTCGCGCTGTTGCTGGAAAGGCTGGGGCGGCTTTAGGGCTGCTCAGTAGTTGAGCAGGCGGTAGGTGGTGGTACCGTCCTGGCGTTGCTGTTCTTCGATCGATACTTCCGATCCGATCATGTGGGGTGTTTCCACCTCACCATCGACAAATATCCGAGCGTTGCCGTCATGGAGGCGGACTTCATATCTATAATAAAGTCCATGTCCGACGGAACCTTTCGGATTTAGAGGCATCGTCGCAACATCTTCGACGGTGCCTCCTACGAGTTGTGTGCCAGTGATCGGACTGTTCTGCCTAGTTACAATCGGCACAGCGATCGCGAGAGCGAGCGCGCACAAGATTGTGATGCCAACAACTCTGTCGCGAAACTCTTCCCGAAGCAAAAGAATGCGGGTTCTAAGAGAAATATTTGTCGGCCCCATACCTTAGAGTTGAGTAGCATAGGGGCTTTGTTCAAGAGCGATTCCCCGAAAAAGCCATGTCACTCGCTTCACCTTTGAAAACAGCTTATCGATCGATCGTCGTTCAATTTGCAAACCGGTAAAAGACGAAGCCATTGTCGCGCGTGACGCGCTCGATGCCGACGCGCGAGCCGATCAGATGCGGGAGGTCGTCGTAAACGAGGACCGTCGAACCGTTCTCAAGGACCAGCAGATATTGGATATTGCGCCCTTTACCCTGTCCACTTTTGATCGTTGCATCGACCGGGTCGAGCGACCGGATCGGACTTGCGTCATTCGCCCATTTGTTCAGAGCCGACGGAACCATCGCCGCGAACAAACCAATGAGCAGGATGACGCCAAACGCGTTCCTTTTCAAATCCGCGTAAGTCCACGGCATAGACATGAATCCCCAACTGTTGATCCATGTGGTGGCCTGAAGGCCGACTTTCAATCGGCCTTCCTATTCCAGGATGTGCTGTTGGCGTCGCCGGGCTCGCGGCCGTTACTTCGCCTTGGAAAAGGCCAGCCACAGGCCGCCGCCGACCAGGAAGCTGCCGCTGATCCTCGACAAGAGCTTGACGCGGCCGGCCGACAGCAGGCGTCCGGCGCGGCTGGCGGCCAGCGCGTAGGTCGAATCCGAGACTGCGGCGAAGATCATCGCGGTGAGACCCATGACGCCGATCTGTAGTGCGTAATTGCCTTCGGGAGCGATGAACTGCGGAAAGAAGGCGCCGAAGAACACCAGCGTCTTTGGATTGCTGATCGCCACCAGCAGGCCCTGCAGGAAGAAGCCGCCACGCGGCCTTTTTGCCGTTCCGTCGGCGTTAAGCTTGCCTTTCGAGCGGAACATCTGCACGCCCATCCAGATCAGGTAGGCGGCGCCGATCAGCCGGACCCACTCGAACCAGTGGCCCATGCCTGCGATCAGCGAGGTCAGCCCGATGCCGACGATGGCGATCATGATGGCCAGCCCGGCCTGGGTGCCGGCGACATTGGCGAGCCCGGCGCGCGAGCCGTGGCGGATGCTGTTGGCAATGATCAGCGTCACCGTCGGCCCCGGCACCAGGATGATGACGATGCAGGCGACGACATAGGTGGCGTAGAGTTCCAGCGACATTTTTTCCCTCCACAGATGCCGCTCGTGCGGCGCGCTGTCGCGATCAATGCATGGCGATGAGTTGCGTGCAAGTCGGCGAGGCGCCGACAATACGGAGCTGATTTCAGCAGGCGCCGGCCTGCCATGGCAGCGTGGCCTCATAGGCGGCAGCCGCCCTCAGCACGGAGAGGTCACCGCGCGGCCGCCCGATCAATTGCATGCCCATTGGCCGGCCCCTGGCGTCGAAGCCCGCCGGTACGTTGACCGCCGGGCAGCCGCCCAGCGTGGCGAGCGCTGAGACCTGCATCCAGCGGTGATAGCTGTCCATGGCACGCCCGGCCACTTCCCTTGGCCAGTGGGTGACGACATCGAAGGGAAAGACCTGTGCGGCTGGCAGCGCAATCAGGTCGAAACGCTCGAAGAGCGACAGCAGCATTCGATGCCAGGACGAGCGCCTCACCGTGGCGGCGTGGATCTGCGGCGCGGTGAGGCGCAGTGCATGTTCCACCTCCCAAACGGCCTCCGGCTTCAGCAGACTTCGTTTCAGGAGATCGTCGTAATGCGCCTTGAGTGCACAACCGCTGCTCGCCTGGCGAAGCGTTACAAAGGCTTGCCACAGCGCTTCGAAGTCGAATTCCGGCATCAGCGGCTCGGCCTCGAAGGATACATCCGCGAACCGGCCGAGTGCTGCCTCGCAAAGCTGTAGAATGCCTGCTTCAACCGGCAGATGGCCGTTAAGATCGCCGAGCCAGGCGATGCGCCCGCCGGCCGCCGGTGCTTCCAGCCCTTCGAGGAACGAGCCTGGTTTATCATGCGACAGCGGCGCGCGAGGATGATAGCCGGCCTGAACGTCGAGCAGCAACGCCATGTCACGCACGTTACGCCCCATCGGCCCTTCGACGCCCATTTGCGCAAGAAACACATCAAGGTCAGGGCCGGCCGGCACCAATCCCTGCGATGGACGGAAGCCATAGACATTGTTGTAGGCAGCGGGATTGCGCAGGGAACCGCCAAAATCGCTGCCATCGGCAACGGGAACCATGTCGAGCGCCAGCGCGACCGCCGCACCGCCGCTCGAGCCGCCGGCGGTCAGCGCCGGGTCAAATGCGTTGAGCGTCTGTCCGAACACGGTGTTGTAGGTGTTGGAGCCGAGCCCGAATTCGGGAACGTTGGTCTTGCCGATGATGATCGCGCCGGCCTTGCGGACGCGCTCGACGAAGAAGTCGTCTTCCTCAGGCACAAAATCGGCGAAGATCGGCGAGCCGAAGGTGGTTCTCAGGCCGTTTGTCAGCGCAAGATCCTTAATCGCGATCGGCAGGCCGAACAGCGATCCGGTATCTCCTCCTCGCGCCAGATGGGCGTCAGCGCTGTCGGCCTCGCGCAGGATGTCGGCACGCTCACGCAATGAAACGATAGCGTTGACCAGCGGGTTCACCGCCTCGATCCTGTCGAGGAATGCCGCGACCACTTCGCGCACCGAAAGCTGCCGGCGCCTGATCTTCCCGGCAAGCGCCACGGCAGACAGGCGGCAGATGTCGCCGGCGGGCGGCACCGCATGCTTGGTCGTCGGGCGCATGGCTGTCATCCGGCTTCAGCCTGTAGATTTCTGCAGGGCGGCATCGACGTCCCTGGCCAGCGGGATGGCCGGCTGTGCACCGGCTTTCAGGCAGGCCAGCGAACCGGCTGCGGCAGCGCGGGCAAGCGCCTGGTCGAGCGGCAGGCCGGCTGCCAGCCCGGCTGCAAAATAGCCGCAGAACGTGTCGCCGGCACCGACCGTGTCGAGCGGGGTGATCTTCAGCGCCGGAACCATCAGGAGATCGTCCGGCGTTGCCGCCAGAACGCCGTCCGAGCCAAGCGTGACGACGATGGTGCGGCCGGTTCTCGCGGCATAGTCGCGCATCCGTGCCGGGCGGTCGCGGCCATTCAACGACAGCGCCTCGCCATAGAGGTCGAACTCGGTTTCGTTGGCGACGAGATAGTCGGCCTTGCCGAGGAAGCCGGCCGCGTCGCCATGGAAAGGTGCGGTGTTGAGCACTGTGATCGCGCCGGCTGTCCTTGCCGCGTCGAGTGCTGCCTCGACGGTCTGCAGCGGGATCTCCAGTTGCAGCAGCACGACGTCGCCGTTTTTCAGGAAGGCCTTGGAAAGGTCACCCGGCACGACCGAATCATTGGCGCCCGGCACAACGGCGATCACGTTCTCGCCGTCGGCGCCGACCATGATCAACGCGGTACCGGTCGAGGCAAAGGTCTCGCCGACGCCGGACAGGTCGATCTTGCCGTCGCGCAGCAGCGCCAGAGCGTCGCTGGCGAAGCTGTCCTTGCCGACCGCGCCGACCATGCGCACCTTGGCGCCGGCGCGGGCGGCGGCCAGCGCCTGGTTGGCGCCCTTGCCGCCGGGGGCAGTAGCGAAACCGGAGCCGCGCACGGTCTCGCCGGGACCGGGCAAGCGGTCGACACTTGCGATGAGATCGAGATTGATGGAGCCGATGACGACGATCAAGAAATGCCTCCCGCTAGCGCATACCACTCTAATTGCGCGGGAAGCTACTCCGTAAGATCGCTGCTTGTCACCCTAGCGGTCCTTGCATCGCTCGTGTCGTTTCCATTCGTTGGCTATTCAAGAGACCTGTCCCGCCTCCCAGCCGAGGATGGCGCGTTTTCGGGTCAGGCCCCAATGGTAGCCGGTGAGTGCGCCGGACTTGCCGAGAGCCCGGTGGCACGGCACGACGAAGGACATCGGATTGGCACCGACCGCGGCACCGACAGCCCGGCTGGCGCTCGGTGCGCCGATGCGCGCGGCGATCGAGGAATAGGTGCAGGCCTGGCCCATCGGAATACGCAGCAAGGCCTCCCAGACACGGACCTGGAAGTCTGTGCCGATCATGACGACGCGCAGCGGCTGGTCGGCGCGCCACAGCGACGGATCGAAGATGCGCGCGGCATAGGGCGCCGTCGCCGCCATGTCCTCGACATAGGTCGCATTCGGCCAGCGGCTGGACATGTCGGCAAAGGCCGCACGCTCGCCGCCGGGATCGTTGAAGGCGAGGCCGGCAAGGCCGCGGTCCGTCACCATGATCAGCGCGATGCCGAAAGGTGAGATATGATAGCCGTAGCGGATGGTGAGCCCTGCGCCGCGGGTCTTGTAATCGCCCGGCGACATCGCTTCGTGGGTGACGAACAGATCGTGCAGCCGGCCTGGGCCGGACATGCCGAGTTCGAACGAGGTTTCAAGCAGCGGCATGCCGGCATCGAGCAGCTTGCGCGCATGATCGAGGGTGACGGCCTGCAGAAAAGCCTTGGGCGACAGGCCGGCCCAGCGGGTGAACAGCTTCTGCAGCCCGGTCGGCGTCTCGCCGACCTCCTCGGCCAGCACTTCCAACGAAGGCTGGTCGCGATAGTCGAGGCTGATCTTTTCGATGGCACGACGGACGATTTCGTAGTCTCCACCTTCAGGCGTGATGTCTTTCTGAAGGATTGCTGTCGTTTTGAGAGGCATTTGGGCGTTCATGGCAGTATCTCCTTGAGTGCGAATATCGTCCTTCGCGGCGCCGATCACCACCCGAAACTTGCTTTCCCGCAGCATGTACCCAGATAGAGTCGGCTTTGAATGGGAAGGACGGTCGTGGCTGGTGAAAAAGTAAACTTGACCGGGGCAAAGGAGACTTTGCTTTTGACACTTTACGGCAAGGCGCTGGAGAGCCGGCTGCCCAATTCGCTGCTCAGGGACTACTTTGCCGACGAGGCGGTGCGCAACATCGATTATGATTTCTCACGGCTCAAGGTCGACAACAATCTCGGCATCGGTCTAGCAATCAGGGCAAAGACGCTGGACGTCTGCGTTCAGGACTTTCTCGCCCGAAATCCTGACGCCATCGTACTGCATCTCGGGTGTGGGCTCGATACGCGCATATTCCGTATCGACCCGCCAGCCGGCGTGGACTGGTTCGACGTCGACTATCCCGAAGTCATCGATCTCAGGCGCAAGCTCTATCCAGTGCGGGATCACTACCATCTGATCGCTTCGTCGGTCACCGAACCTGGATGGCTGAACAAAGTACCTCGGGATCGCCCGGCCATAGTCGTGGCGGAAGGCCTGACTCCCTACCTGGGTGCCGAGGAGGGGCAGCAACTGTTTTCTCGTTTGGTGGGACATCTTTCGAGCGGCGAACTGGTTTTCGATGCCTATAGTCGCCTGGGACTGAAGATCATTCGCCTCAATTCCTCCTTCCGCGCCACCGGCGCCGAGGTCCACTGGAGCATCGAGAACCCGCATGAATTGGAGCGAGCCGTTCCGAAGCTGCGGTTCGTCGAGGACATCCCTGCCTATAAGCCGGAACATGCCGCTCGCATGCGCTGGTTCGCGAAACTGTTCGTTCGCCTTTGGAAATACATTCCAGCATTGCGCAAGATCGGCAGGCTGTTGCGCTATCGGTTCTGAAACGCTGGCTCAGCGCGCCTTGGCGGCTGCCAGAGCGCGCGAAAATGCGGTGGCAAAACTTTCGCGGTCGGCAGGGTTGAGGAAGCCGCCGATCGAGACGGTTTTTCCTTGCGCCTCGACCGCCATTCTGGTGATGCCGATCTCGGCGTGGCGGGCGATCGAAAAGCGCGCCCAGAACGGATTGAAGCGGTGTGCTTCCGATTTGCCTGACGGGGCAGTCTTGCGGATGTCGAGGCTGGTGCGCGACACCGATACCTCCTCGCGAGCCCGGGCGGCACGATAATTGGCGCGGAAGGCGATGTAGACGGCGATCACGTCGAGGCCGAAGAAGCCGAACACCGGCCAGGCGCCGCGCGACAGAAAAAAAGCTCCGGTCACCAGCCAGCCGAACAGCAGGGCGCCCATCAGGATGGCAAAGCCGGTCTTGCCCAGCGACCGGTGCGGTGTCAGCAGCGCCTGGAAAAATGGCTCGTCGGCCTGAAATGAGGCGTTTGTGTCGCTCATTGGGGAATATTATAGGAAGGCAATGACAAGCCCCAAGCCCAAAAACTCTTCTGCGCTAAAAAAAGACCTGTTGCCCGGCCGCCGCGACGGCTCGAACGTCAAGCCGCGTCCGCGGCCGGCGAGATCGCGGGCGCTTTACAGCGCGGCCGAGGTGCATGAGATTTTCCGGCGCTTTTCCGTTCAGCGGCCGGAACCGAGGGGCGAGCTCGAACATATCAACGCCTTCACGCTGTTGGTGGCGGTGGTGCTTTCGGCTCAGGCGACGGACGCCGGCGTCAACAAGGCGACGCGGGCGCTGTTCAAAATCGCCGACACGCCGCAAAAGATGCTGGCGCTAGGCGAGGCCAAGCTCGGCGACCATATCCGCACCATCGGGCTATGGCGCAACAAGGCCAAGAACGTCATCGCGCTGTCGGAGGCGCTGATCCGCGACCATGGCGGCGAGGTGCCTGAGGATCGCGATCAACTGGTCGAGCTGCCGGGTGTCGGCCGCAAGACCGCCAACGTCGTGCTCAACGTGGCATTCGGCCAGCATACGATGGCGGTCGACACGCACATCTTCCGCATCGGTAACAGGCTCGGCCTGGCGCCGGGCAAGACGCCGGAACAGGTCGAGCAAGGTTTCCTGAAGATCATTCCGGATGAATATATGCGGCACGCGCATCATTGGCTGATCCTGCACGGCCGCTATGTCTGCAAGGCGCGCAAGCCGGATTGCCCGGCCTGCGTCATCGCCGATATCTGCAAGGCCAAGGAAAAGACGACCAGCGTGCCTGCACCGCTGGTCGAGATCGCGCCGCTCGGGCCAGTAGAAGCGGCTACTGAGTCAGTGCCCGGCAAGTGACTCTGAAGTTCCTCGTATGTGGCGCCGTCCACATTCAGGAACTCTCCTCGACGAACACCTCCTCGCGCTTCTTCCTGACCGCGGGGAGAAACACAATGACGAGCACGGCAAGCGCGATGAGGAGCAGGCTGGCGCTGATCGGCCGCGTCACGAAGGTGCTCGGATCGCCGCGCGAGAGGATCATGGCGCGGCGTAGGTTTTCCTCGAGCAGCGGGCCGAGCACGAAGCCGAGCAGCAGCGGCGCAGGTTCGCAGCGCAGCTTGGTCAGGAGGTAGCCAAGCAAGCCGAAGAAGGCGACGGCATAGAGGTCGTAGACGTTGGTGTTGACGCTGTAAACGCCGATCGAGCAGAACGCCATGATGATCGGGAAGAGCACATAGTAGGGGATGGTAAGAAGTTTCACCCAAAGCCCGATCAGCGGCAGGTTCAAGATGATCAGCATCAGATTGCCGATCCACATCGAGGTGATGATACCCCAAAACAGTGCAGGCTGTTCGATGGCGACATTGGGGCCGGGCACGATGCCCTGGATGATCATCGCGCCGATCATCAGCGCCATTACCGGGTTGGCCGGAATGCCGAGCGTCAGCATCGGGATGAAGGAGGTTTGGGCGCCGGCATTGTTGGCCGATTCCGGTCCGGCGACGCCTTCGATGGCGCCCTTGCCGAATTCCCCGGGATTTTTCGAGACACGTTTTTCGACGGTGTAGGAGGCAAAGGCGGCAAGGATCGCGCCGCCTCCCGGCAGGATGCCGAGCGCCGAACCGATGATCGTTCCGCGCACGATGGGAGCCGCCATGCGCCGAAAATCTTCGCGGGTCGGCATAAGGCCGGAGATCTTTCGGATCAGCACGGAACGCTCATGCTCGTTTTCGAGGTTGCGCAGTATCTCGGCGACGCCGAAGACACCGACCGCCACTGCGACGAAATTCAGCCCGTCGGCATATTCGCGGATGCCGAGCGTGAAGCGGGGCGTACCAGTGTAAATATCGGTGCCGACAAGTCCCAGCAGCAGGCCGAGCACGACCATGGCCAGTGCCTTGACGATCGAGCCGTGGGCGAGCGCGACGGACGAGACCAGGCCGACGATCATCAGCGAAAAATACTCGGGCGCGCCGAATCTCAGCGCTATCGCAGTCAGCGGTGGGGCGAAGATGGCGACGAGGAAGGTCGACACCGTGCCGGCAAAGAACGAGCCTATCGCCGCGGTCGCCAGGGCTGCTCCGGCGCGGCCGTTCCTGGCCATCTGATAGCCATCGATTGCGGTGACGGCCGACGAGGATTCGCCGGGCATGTTGATGAGAATGGCGGTGGTCGAGCCGCCATACTGCGCGCCGTAATAGATACCGGCGAGCATGATGAGAGAGGAAACCGGGTCGCCGATCTGGAAGGTGATCGGCAACAGCATGGCGATGGTTGCGGTGGCACCGATGCCGGGCAGGACGCCAATCAGCGTGCCGAGAAGGACGCCGATCAGGCAGAAACCGAGGTTTGCCAAAGATGTGGCTGTCGAAAAGCCGAGTGCGAGGTTGTTGAGGAGTTCCATTTCATTTCCTCACAACGACAGTGGCAACCACGGGCCGAAACGCCGAAACGGCAGGCCGAGTGCGTAGCTGAAGACGACGAATGCGAACAGCGTCAGGCCGGCTGACAGCACGAGTGCAGTCAGCGGCTTCATACGGCCGCTACCGAAAGATGCGATCAGCGCAGTCAGGAAGATCGACGGGATGAAGCCGAGGCCGCGCACCGTCAGGCCGAAGAAGATCGGAGCAGGCAGGATGAACAGCATGCCGCGCCACGCAATGTAACCGATCGGCTCGCTCTCGAAACGCACCGCTTGGACGAGGATGGCGGCGCCAAGCAAGATCAGCACAATTGCCAGCACCAGCGGGAAATAGCCCGGCCCCATGCGAAAGGCGGTGCCGATTTCGAGGCCCAGCGACTGCAGCGCGAAAAAGGCGCCAATAAAGATCAACAGCGCGGCGCATATGCCGTTGGTTCTGTCGATTGCGAAAGGTTTCATGGCGTCCTCCCGGCCCGCCTCACGGGCGTGCCGATGCCGGTGTAAAAACGGGGCGCTGGCGGCGCCCCGTTAAAAACCTTTAGTCGGCGTACTGGCCGGCCGCTTCGATGATCGGCTTCCAGCGCGCAATCTCACTTTCCAGCTTGGCCTTGAGCGCGGCCGGCGTGGCATCGGCCTCGGGCGACGGCTTGGTGCCGAGTTCGGCAAATCGGGCGACGACGTTCTGGTCCTTCAGCGCCACCTGCAGAGATTTCGACAGGCGTTCGGTGATCTCGGCCGGCGTGCCCTTGGGTGCATAGATGCCGTGCCAGATGCCGACCTGCACCTGGGGAAGACCGGCCTCTATCGTCGTCGGCACGTCCGGCAGCACGTCTAGCCGTTGCGGCGAGGTTACGGCATAAGCCTTGATCGTGCCGCCCTGGATCTGCTTGGTGGTATTGGTCGTCTGGTCGCACATGATGTCGACCTGGCCGCCGAGAAGATCGGTCATGGCCGGGCCGGTGCCCTTATAGGGTACGGTGACCAGCGGCGTGCCGATGGCGCTCATAAACAGCATGCCGCACAGATGCGAGGCGGCACCGATCCCGGCATTGGCAACGGTGATGCTGTCCTTGTTGGCCTTGGCGTAGTCGACCAGCCCCTTCAGATCGGTCGGCTTGAGGTCCTTGCGGCCGACGATGGTCATCGGCACCTCGGTGACGAGGCCGACATATTCGAATGCGTTCAGCGTGTCGTAGGCGAGCTTTCTGTAGAGCGTAGCACTTGTCGCCATGCCGATGTGATGGAGGAGCAGCGTGTAGCCGTCAGGCTCGGCATTTGCGACGCGGCCCGCGCCCAGTGTGCCGCCGGCGCCGCCGACATTCTCGACGATGACCTGCTGGCCGAGGTCCTTCGACATGGCTTCCGCGACAAGACGCGTGACGGTGTCAGTAGGGCCGCCGGCCGAAAACGGCACGACAATGGTGATGGTGCGTTCGGGGTAGGTCTGCGCGCCAGCGGCCGGTGGGTAAAGCATGGCGGCCGCAGCGACAGCCAGCGCGGCGACGAATTTTCTCATCGTGATTCCTCCCAGGATACGAATTACCAACCGCTGCGCGGAGTTCCTCTCAAAACCGAATGTAGATGGAGCAATAACTAGCGCAACCCGACAAATGACAATCGGCCTCGAATGGCAAACTGCACGTTTGTCCGCACAAATGAGTGGAAAGGTTGGGCCGCGCGATGCCCTTCCTCCGACCTATCTTAATAACCGTAGCCGCGCCCCATCGCCGCCGCGAACACCGGGATCAAGAGGAAGATGAAGGCCGCGGTGCGGACATAGGTGCGAACGGACGCTAGCTCCGCCGCAGGCACCTGGAAGCCGGGACTGGCGCTCGCCTGCCTGTTCCAGGACAGGAATCGGACGGTCGGGATGATCGACAGCAGACCGACAATTGCGAAAGCGGCCATCTTTGCCCAGAACACCCAGTTGTGGACGTAGAATTCCCAGCCTTTCAGACCATAGACGACGCGGCCGATGCCGACGACGATGATCAGCATGGCGATGATGCCGTAGTGGCGGTCGATGCCGACGAGCCGCTTCAGCGTCGCGGCGGACAAGTCGCTGCGGATCAGGACGAATTCGGCGCCGATGATGCCTGCCAGCGAAAACACCAGCAGATGATGGAAGATGGCAAGCACAAGGTCGGTCGTGTCCATGCTGTTTTCCCTCTGTCGGACGGCAGCGCCGAACCCAACGCGCCTGAACCAGTACTGGAGAAAAACTAACACCGCCTGGCAGGATTCACATCAGCCTGGAAGATGATCTACACAGCCTTGGCTCTTGTTTTTCGCAACGGATTTGGATTTCCCGTCTCGGGCGTGTCGCTGTCCCCACTTTTGGAAGACCTGCATTAGGCACCGGCAACACAACCGAGACATGACCATGGCCAGTCCGCATACAATTGTCGCCCCAGTGATTGAGACCTCTCGCACGGTCCTGCGGCCGCACCGGCTTGACGATTTCGACGCCTATGTCGCGATGTGGGCCGATCCCGTCGTCACCCGCTTTATCGGCGGCAAGCCGCGCACGCGGGAGGAAAGCTGGATGCGCTTCCTG
Organism: Mesorhizobium sp. M0145; assembly: GCF_040322355.1. Lineage (NCBI taxonomy): Bacteria > Pseudomonadati > Pseudomonadota > Alphaproteobacteria > Hyphomicrobiales > Phyllobacteriaceae > Mesorhizobium > Mesorhizobium sp. M0145. Next base: position 350,744 of record NZ_JAMYTK010000001.1, on the reverse strand, counting down.
CGGCATGCCGGCCTGTGGTCGCTTCTGGGCTACGGCTTCTGGGCGATCGAGGAAAAGGCCACCGGCCGCTTCATCGGCGAGGCGGGCTTTCACGATCTGAAACGCGACATGACGCCGTCGATTGAGGGCATTCCGGAGACCGGCTGGGCTCTGGTTTCGGGCGCGCATGGCCACGGGTTGGCCAGCGAAGTCGTCGCACGGGTGCTTGCCTGGGGCGACGAGACGTTCGGCGCCGCGAAGACCGTCTGCATCATCGATCCGGAAAACACCGGATCGCTGAACGTCGCGGCAAAATGTGGTTATGGCGAAGTGCTGCGAACCGTCTACCAAGGCAAACCGACCATCCTGCTGGAGCGGCAGCCCTGACGGACGCTGTCTGGCCTCTGCCTGCCGCGTCGTCCGGCGTCGAGTTCGCCTGCCTGAAGATCGCACAGGCCGATTGTGCCGCATGCGGCGTGTTCTGTCTTTGACAGGAAGACGCAAACTCTGCATGAATTTTATCGAGCGGGTCTGAAGTCAGGCCACGTTTCTGGCAGGCACCGGAGGAGGTGTCGCGATTTGGAGGAATCCCATGCTGAACAGACGCCGATTCTTGATGAGCACCGCGGCAGCAGGTGCTGCCGGACTCGCGGCATCGCATTTTATCCCCGCCTTCGCGCAGGACGCGCCGCAGCTGCAGATTTTCGTGCCAGCGGCGCCAGGCGGCGGCTGGGACCAGACGGCGCGCGCCATGGACCAGGTGCTGCGCAGCGAAAAACTGATTTCCGGCTCGCAGATCACCAATGTCGGCGGCGCCGGCGGTACTGTCGGCCTGCCGCAATTCGTCAACCAGTGGAAGGGCAAGGGCAATGCGCTGATGGTGGCTGGCATGGTCATGGTCGGCGCGATCATCGCCAACAAGGCGGCTAACAACCTTACCGAGGTCACGCCAATCGCCCGCCTTACTGGCGAGTTCGAGGCGCTTGTGGTGCCGGCCGCCTCGCCATTCAAGACTGCGGCCGACTTTGTTGCCGCCCTCAAAGCCGACCCGACGCAGGTTCCGGTCGCCGGCGGTTCGGCTGGCGGCTCGGACCACATCTTGTTCGGCCTCATCGCCAAGACCGTCGGTGTTCCGGCCACCAATCTCTCCTATGTGCCGTTTGCCGGCGGCGGCGAGGCGCTCTCGGCGCTGCTCGGCAACCAGGTCGCGGCCGGCATCTCCGGCTATGGCGAGTTCGCCGAACAGGTCAAGGCGGGTGCGCTGCGGCTGCTGGCCATCTCCGCGGACAAACGCCAGGAGGGAATCGATGCGCCGACGATGAAGGAAGCCGGCATCGATGTCGAGCTGTTCAACTGGCGCGGCGTCTTCGCACCGCCCGGCGTCTCGGACGCCGACAAGGCAGCAATGATCAAGCTGATCGAGACCATGGCCAAGAGCGACGCCTGGGCCACCGAATGCAAGAACCGCAACTGGACGCAGATCCTGCTCACCGGTGACGATTATGCGAAATTCGTCGCCGAAGACACGGCCCGCATCGGGACGATCCTCAAGGACCTCGGTCTAGCGTGATGCTCTCGGCAAGGGGTGGCAGCCTGCGCCAACCCTTGCCGACTTTCGCCAGCCGCATGGACATACGCGGCGCCGGAGGTGAAACTACGCCGAGATCGGCCGAGTGAGACCGGTCCAAGGAGAACCGGCCCCAAGGGACCGACATTGGGAGGACGATGATGAGCACCAGCGACCAGCCGGCGCCGCCGCGCCTTGCAGTACCCGAACTGCTGATCGGCGTCGGGCTCCTCGCCTGTGCCGGTGCGGTTGCCTGGCAGACGCTGGCAATCCCGGTGTCGCCGCTCTATTCCAAGGTCGGTCCGACCGTCTTTCCCTACATCACCATGACCGGGATGGTGATCCTGTCGCTGCTGCTCATCATTGCCGCCTTGCGGGGCGGCTGGCAGCCGGAGGACGAAAAGGAGACGCCGACCGACTGGAAGGCGATGGGCATCGCCGCCCTCGGACTGATCGCCAACCTGGTGCTGATCCAGCCGCTCGGCTTTACCGCGGCATCTGTCATCATGTTCGTTCTCATCTGCCACGGTTTCGGCAGCCGGCGTCCGCTGCGTGACGTGCTGCTCGGGCTGATCCTGGCGCTGGCCGCCTATTTCGGCTTTGCCAGGGCGCTTGGCGTCAATATCGGTGCCGGCTTCATCGAAAACCAGCTGAACGCGACCGTCGATTCGATCGTTGCCATGCTGAGGGGCTGACGCCATGGAAACGCTTGGCCATCTCGCGCACGGATTTTCGGTCGCCTTCTCGCCGATCAATCTCATATGGTGCCTGGTCGGCACCACGCTGGGGACTGCCATCGGCGTGCTGCCCGGCCTCGGGCCGGCACTGACCATCGCGCTGCTGTTGCCGATCACCTATCAGGTGGCGCCGGAGGCATCCTTCATCCTGTTTGCCGGCATCTACTACGGCGCCATGTATGGCGGCTCGACGACATCGATCCTGCTCAACACGCCTGGCGAAAGCGCCACCATCGTCACCGCGCTGGAAGGCAACCGGATGGCCCGCTCCGGCCGTGGCGGTGCGGCCCTGGCGACCTCGGCGATCGGCTCCTTCGTCGCCGGCACGCTGGGCACGATCGGCGTTGCCTTCCTGGCGCCGATCGTCGTCAAATTCGCGCTGGCCTTCGGCCCGGCCGAATATTTCTCGCTGATGGTGCTGGCCTTCATCACGGTTTCGGCAGTGCTCGGCTCGTCGTCGGTGCGCGGCCTGACCAGCCTGTTCGTCGGCTTCGTCGTCGGCATGATAGGCGTCGACCTGCAGACGGGGCAGCCGCGCTTCACCTTCGGCACGAGCGAATTGCTCGACGGCGTCGACGTCATCGTCGTCGCCGTTGGCCTGTTCGCCGTTGGCGAGACGCTTTACATGGCCTCGCGCCGTTATGCCGGTAAGGACGATATCGTGCCGTTGAAAGGGTCGCTCTATATGACCGCGGCCGAATGGTCGCGCTCGTGGAGGCCATGGCTGCGCGGCGCCCTGATCGGCTTCCCGATAGGCGCCATGCCGGCCGGCGGCGCCGAAATCCCGACCTTCCTGTCCTATGCGATCGAGAAGAAACTCTCCAGACACAAGGAGGAGTTCGGCACCGTCGGCGCCATCGAGGGCGTTGCCGGGCCGGAGGCCGCCAACAATGCATCCGCGGCCGGCGTGCTGGTGCCGATGCTGACGCTCGGCCTGCCGACCTCGGCGACGGCCGCGATCATGCTGTCGGCGTTCCAGAGCTACGGTATCAATCCGGGGCCGCTGCTGCTGACGACACAGGCCGACCTGGTGTGGGGGCTGATCGCCAGCCTGTTCATCGCCAATTTCATCCTCGTCGTCCTCAACCTGCCGCTGATCGGGCTCTGGGTGCGATTGCTGAAGATCCCGGCCCCGCAACTCTATGCCGGCATCCTGGTGTTCGCCACGGTTGGCACTTACGGCATCTCGCAATCGCCGATCGACCTCGTCATCCTCTATCTGCTCGGTGCCGCCGGCTTTCTGATGCGGCGTTTCGATTTCCCGACCGCGCCCGTCATCATCGGCATGATTCTCGGGCCGCTTGCCGAAACGCAGTTCCGCCGCGCGATGACCATCTCCAACGGCGATTGGACGGTGTTCTACAAGCATCCGCTGTCGCTGACGCTGCTGACGCTGGCCTTCATCGGGCTGGTTGGACCGCATATCTGGGCCTACATCGAGCACAGACGCATGCGTGGACCGGAGCACGTGCCGGGCGATGCCTGAGCTGTTCGTGACGTCATGACAGACCTGCTTTCCGGCATCCGCATCCTTGACCTGACCAATGTGCTGGCCGGCCCCTATTGCGCCTACCAGCTGGCGTTGCTCGGGGCCGACGTCATCAAGGTCGAGACGCCGCAAGGCGGTGATCTGGCGCGCCAGCTCGGCGCCTCGCCGGAGCTCAACCGGGCGGGCATGGGCGCTTCGTTCCTGGCGCAGAATGCCGGCAAACGCTCGGTGGCGCTCGATCTCAAGCAGGAGGCCGGCCGCGAACGCTTCCTCGATCTGGTCGCTTCGGCCGACGCGCTGGTCGAGAATTTCCGCCCCGGCGTAATGGACCGGCTGGGGCTTGGCCATGCCAGGCTGAAGGAGGTCCGGCCAAGCCTTGTCTATTGTGCGATATCGGGCTTCGGCCAGACCGGGCCGATGCGCGACAATCCAGCCTACGACCAGATCATCCAGGGTCTTTCCGGGATTATGAGCATCACCGGTACACCGGAAACGGCGCCGCTGCGTGTCGGCTATCCGGTTGCCGATACGCTTGGCGGGCTGGTCGGGGCGTTCGCCATTACCGCCGCATTGGTCAAGCAGAAGACGACAGGCGAGGGCGCGTTCCTGGACGTGTCGATGCTCGAATGCACGCTTTCTGCGCTCGGCTGGCCGGTGTCGAACTATCTGACGGCGGACGTCGAGCCGCAGCCGATGGGCAATGAAAACATGACGGCCGCACCGTCTGGCGCGTTTCGCACCGGCGACGGCTTGCTCAACATCGCAGCCAACAAGCAGGAGCAGTTCATCGCGCTGTGCCGATTGATCGGCCGGCCGGAGCTGGCCTCGGATGTCCGCTTTGCCGAGCGAGAAACGCGCAAGCAGAACCGCATTGCATTGAAAGCGCTGATCGAGGATGCCTTGGCGAGCGGCTCGGCCGCCGCCTGGGAGGAGACGTTCAATCGCGCCGGCGTGCCGGCAGGCCGGGTGCTGACAATCCCGCAGATACTGCAGGAGCAACAGGTGATCGAGCGCGGCATGACGGCGCGCTTCCAGGCTGTGTCCGGAATGGACAAGCCGCTGACCGTGGTGCGCGGCGGCTTCATGGTCGATGGCAAGGCACCTTTGCCGAGCAGGCCGCCGCCGGGGCTGGGCGAGCATATGGACGAGGTTTTTGCCGACCTGCCGCCACGCGCCAGGAAAAGAGCGAAGGCATGAGCGGAACGCAAAACAAGACTGGTCGCGCGCGCGGCGAGGAATGGTGGCAGACCGGCATCATCGAGATGCGCCCCGGCGTCATCCGGCTGCGCGGCTATGAAATCCAGGATCTGATCGGTCGCGTCAGCTTTCCGGCAATGATCTGGCTCATGCTGCGCGGCGAAACGCCAAGCGAGGAGCAGGCGGCGCTGCTTGGCATCGCGCTGGGTGCTGCCGTCGACCATGGGCCGCAGGCGCCGTCGATCGCCATCGCCCGTATGGCGATCACCTGCGGCGTCGGCATCAACAGCGCCATGGCATCAGCCGTCAACGTGCTTGGCGATGTGCATGGCGGCGCCGGCGAACAGGCGCTTTCCTTCTACGGAGACATCGCTGCCGAACTGGACGCCGGCATGCCGCTTGCGGACGCCGTGTCGGCGCGGCTCGATCGTTTCCTTGCCGGGGAAAACGGTTATGTGCCCGGGCTCGGCCATCGTTTCCATCCGGTCGACCCGCGGGCGCCCCGCCTCATCGAGCTAACCCGCGACTTTGCCGCGCGCGGCATCGTCAGCGGGCGCTTCGCCGATATCGCCGAGGCGATCGAGGCCGAGGTGGCGCGGCGCAAGGGCAAAAAAATCCCGCTCAATATCGACGGCGCCACGGCCGTCATCTACGGCGAGCTCGGCTTTCCGCCGCCGCTGACGCGCGGCCTTTTCGTGCTGTCGCGCTCGGTCGGCATCCTCGCACATGCGTGGGAACAGTCGCAGGAAAGCGACCGCAACAAGGGGCCGCTGCCGCGCGAATGGCTGTGGGCCTATACCGGCACGCCGGCGCGGCCTCTGCCCGAGGAAGACGATGGCAGTCAGTGAGGCATCGGTTCAAGAGACGGCGGCGGCGGGCGCTGGAACCAATTCCATCCCGACACAGTCGGGGCAGGCCTCCATCTTCTATTGAGCGGGATCTTTTCCGAACGCCGGACCCTGCTTTTTGGGATTATGCTCCAGCTCGGCAATCCTGATGTTCCTCACCAGCGTCGAAAGATCCGGCTCGTCGATGAGCAACGCCGCGTCGGCTGGTGCCAGCCACGCACGCTGACGCCTCTTGGATTCCTGCCAGTCGGCAAGTTCCTCGGTTACCTCCAGCAAATAGACGACGACGTCGACACGGACGAAGCGGTTCGCCAGCCGCTTCCAGTAGCAATAGGTGCCGGCCGGCTGTTTCAGTGTCTTGCCGAGAACGCCGGCTTCTTCCTGTGCTTCGATGGTGGCCGCCTTGCGGCCGCTCTTGCCCTTCATCGGCCAGCCCTTCGGCACAATAAAGCGCCTTGTCGTTCGCGATGTGACCAGCATCACCTCGACTTCGCCATGCTCGTTCAGCCGAAACGGAATCGCCGCGACCTGGCGAATCCGGTCGCCCTCCCTTGCCTTGCGTACGACCTTCTTCTTGCTGGCTGCCATTCGATAATCCAGTCGAGGCGGTGCCCAAACGGCAAGGGCAGCGTTGCAAAGTCGGCCGCTTTCAATGGGGCGCAAGCGGAGCGGTTTCCACAATATATAAGTCGGCTAAATAAATGGAAAGGGCCGGTCGTCAGCGGCAGGTGCTGACAAAGCCGCTCCCCGACGGCAGCAACTGGCAAGTTGGCCTCATCTGCGGCACCTCCTGCCGTTGCGGTGTTGGGATTTGGCGATCCTGGGCACGGTACTGCTGTTGCTGCTGCTGGTATTGCTGCCGCCGCAGCCTGTTCTCCAACATCTGCAACTGGTCTTGCTGGATCAACACGTTGCGGTCGGCGGGACTGACGACCTGTGCCGATGCAGCAGGATTTACGCCCGACAGCATCGCCGCGGTCAGCATTGCCGACCCTAAAAACGTCAATAGACGAAGCCGTGACATCCATTCATTCCCGCACAAAACCGATCTTTCCTTAATATAGGGCTTTTGTCCGACGACACCATGGCCGCCGCTGATTTGAAGCGGATTGGAAGAGGCATTTCGGCTTCGGATGCTCCTCGCGTCAATCGACTTCGCGCAGCCGGTATCCGACGCCGGTCTCGGTCGTGATATAGCGGGGCTGGTCGGGCGTCTTCTCAATCTTTAGCCTGAGTTGCCGGACATAGACTCTGAGATATTGAACGTCGGTGGAATCGCCCCAGACCTGCTTCAGCAGGAACTGGTGGGTGAGAACCTTGCCGGCGTGCTGCACCAAGGTGCGAAGAATGTCGTATTCCTTCGGCGAGAGCTTTATCTCCTTGTCCTCGACCTTGACGACGCGCTTCACCAGATCGACGGAGAGGTCGCCGGTTTGGAACACCGGTCTCTCACCCTGCTGCTGAAACTTGTGGCGAAGCGCTACGCGGATGCGTGCGACAAGCTCGTTCATACCGAACGGCTTGGTGACATAGTCGTCGGCGCCGAGTTCGAGGGCGGACACGATGCCGGCCTCATCAGTGCGGCTGGAAAGAATAACCACGGGAATGTCCAGGCCATCATCCCGCCATTTGCGCAGCAAATCATGGCCGCTCATGCCGGGGAGGCCGAGATCGAGCAGGACAAGGTCCGGCTTTTCCGTCTCGATGAGTTCAATCGCCGCCCTGGCGTTCGGCGCCTCGCTGATCGCGTAGCCTTGGCTGCCAAGCCCGACGCGAAGCAGTTTCCGGATCGGCGGTTCATCGTCGACCACCAATATCCTGACGTCCAGGCTCGTCATGCCAGATCGTCCATATTTTGATGGCCCGCATCGGGTTCGCCGAGGTTGGGCAGTTCCGCCGGCACCAGTTGCATCCTGATGGTGAAAACCGCCCCCGAGCGGTCGGACCTGTTTGCCGCCGAGAGCGTCCCGCCCATCGCTTCGATGAAGCCGCGGCAAATCGACAGGCCGAGCCCCGTGCCGGCACGCACCTGGTCACCCTTGCGCACACGGTAGAAAGTGTCGAAAACGCGCTCTAGATCCGCTGGCGGAATGCCTGGTCCCTCATCCATGATCTGCAGGATGACGAAGCCGTTGTCGGCCCAGGCTTGCAGGCGGATCGTCGAACCTGGCGGCGCGTATTTTGCAGCATTGTCGAGGAGGTTGAACAGCACCTGTTCGAACAGAACGGGGTCGACCCGCAACATCGGCAGATCCGATGGAATGTCGATCTCGGTCTTATGCTCGCCGACGATTTTGCGGGCCCGATACAGAGCTGAACCGACAATGTCGCCGAGATAGTGAAACGCATAGTTCGGCTCCATCGTGCCGGATTCGATCTTGGTCATATCGAGCAGATTGGCAATGAAGCGGTTAAGCCTCTCCGCTTCATCGAGCACGGTCGACAGCAGTTCCGTCCGGTCCTGCTCGGGAAGTGCGGCCTCGAAGTCCCTGAGTGTTCCGGCCGCGCCCATGATGGCGGCAAGTGGCGTCTTCAAATCGTGGGAAATGGAGGTGAGCAAGGCCGAGCGCAGACGGTCTGCCTCGGCCGCGAGCTTGGCCCGGTCAACATCGGCGACGAGCTGGATGCGCTCGATGGCGACCGCCGCCTGGTCGGCGAGCGCATCGAGCAGACGCTGCTGCTCGGGTGTCAGCAGCGGACCTTGCTTGTCGTTGTCGAGGCCGACAACGCCCACCGCCGTGCGTCCGGTCCGCAAGGGCAGATAGAGGCGCTTTGCTCCGGGCAGCGTGTCGGCGCCGCGCCCGGCGGCGCGGTTATGCTCCCAGGCCCAGCGGGCTGCTGCGATGTCGGCCTCGGCCAGCGTGTCGTCGGGTGGGTAGCCGGCTTTGACCGCAATTGTGCCGTTCTCCGGCAGAAGCAGCACCACGCGCAGCTTCAGCATCGAGGCGATCTGGAAGGCAGTCGCCCAGAGAACGTCATCAAGCGTCCCAGCGCCGGCGAGCTTCTTTGAGAAGAGATAAATATCTTCTGTGGCGCGTGCCCGCGAGCGCGCAGCGACCGCCTGACGCTGCACGCGCGCTGTTAGATTGCTGGCAATGACCGCAACAACCAGGAAGACAGCCAGCGCAACGATGCTCTCCGGATCCTCGATCGTCAGCGTGTAGCGTGGTTCCAGGAAGAAATAGTTGAAGGCAATGGCGCTGATGAGGCAGGCATACAAAGCCGGCCAGAGACCGCCGGTCACCGCCGACGTCAGGACCCCAATGAGAAAGATGATCGCCAGATTGCGGACGTCGAGAAACTGGTCGAGAAGAACGGCGAAGGCGAGCGAGCCAACAACATAGGCCGTGGCCCTGAGATAGGGCCAGATCTCGAACTGCCACTGCTCGTCCGCCGCCTTGACGGTCCTCGACGTCGCCTCGGCGTTGCGTTCGTTTCCCGAAATGACATGGACGCTGATGTCGCCGGCATTGCGGATGAGATCGTAAGTGAGCGAGCCTTCGATCAATTCCCGCCAGCGCGATCGGGTCGGCCTGCCGATCACGATATGGGTGAAGTTGTTCGCCGTCGCATGCCGAACGATGTCTTGCGCGACGTTCTGACCCGGAATGGTCGTCACCTCGGCACCGAGCTGCTCGGCAAGGCGCAGCTGCGTCGCCAGCCGATCCTTGTCCTCCTCGGGCATGGCCGCTGAATGAGGGGTATCGACATGAAGCGCCGTCCAAGGGGCGCGGAGCCGGTCGGCCAACCTCCGCGCATAGCGTACACGGGCCGCCCCGCCCGGACGCGCATCGACGCAGACGAGAACCCTTTCCCCCGCCGCCCAAGGCCCGGGTATCGCGTGGGCCTGCATGTGGGTCAGCAACTGCTCGTCGACCCGCTGGGCAGTGCGGCGGAGCGCCAATTCCCGGAGCGCCGTCAGATTGCCCGGCGAGAAATAGTTCTCGATGGCGCGCTGGGCGGTGCTGGGGATGTAGACCTTGCCTTCCTCAAGCCGCTTGATCAGATCGTCGGGGGTGAGGTCGATGATCTCGATGTCGTCGGCCTGGTCGATTATGGAGTCGGGGACAGTTTCCCGCACCCTGACGCGGGTGATCTGCGCCACGACATCGTTCAGGCTCTCGACGTGCTGGATATTCAGCGTCGTGTAGACATCGATGCCGTGCGTCAGGATTTCCTGGACGTCGAGATAGCGCTTGGGGTGACGGCTGCCGGCGACGTTGGTGTGGGCGAGTTCGTCGACCAGAACTAGGGCCGGGTGCCGGGCGAGGATGGCGTCGAGATTCATCTCCTCAAGGATCCGCCCCTTGTAATCGATCTCAAGGCGAGGAATGACCTCGTAGCCTTCGACCAGCGTCTGGGTTTCCTTGCGGCCGTGCGTCTCGACGATGCCGATCACCACGTCGACCCCGTCGGCCAGCCTGGCGCGGCCCGACATCAGCATCTCGTAGGTCTTGCCGACACCGGGGGCGGCGCCGAGAAATATCCTCAGGCGACCGCGCTCCTCCCGCTCGGCATGCTCGAGCAGCGCGTCGGGAGAGGGCCTGGTTTCGGCGGTGCGGCTGTCGTCTGGCATAAGGGTCAATCATGAACGGCGCCGGCTTCGGTGTCGATCCCGGCGCCGGTCCTTCACTGTTTCATCGCATCGTCCAGCGCAAGGTTGAGGGCCAGCACATTGACCACCGCCTCGCCGATGAATCCCAATTCGCGATCTTCGACATGGCTGTCGACAAGCGATTTGATCCTGGATTCATCGACGCCCCTGGCCTTGGCCACCCTGGCAACCTGAAAATAGGCCGCATCGGGGCTGATATGCGGATCGAGGCCGCTGCCGGACGTGGTGACCAGATTCATCGGTACCGGCTGGCTCGGGTTTTCGGCTCTCAGCTTTTCGGCGTCGCTCTTGATCCTGTCGATGAGCTTCGGGTTGGTCGGGCCGAGATTCGAGCCGCCCGAGGCGGCGGCATTGTAGCCGTCGCCGGCAGCCGACGGGCGGCCATGGAAGTAGCGGTCGCTTTCGAAAGCCTGGCCGATCAGCTCGGAACCGACGAGCTTGCCGTCCTTCTCGATCAGGCTGCCATTGGCCTGGCGCGAAAACAGCGCCTGGGCAATGCCGGTCATGCCGATCGGATAGACCAAACCCGTCAGAATGGTGAAGAAGACGATCATGACGATCGCGGGCCTGATTTGATTGAGCATCGACGTGGTTCCTTAGGCGAGACCGAGAGCGGTGATGGCCATGTCGATCATCTTGATGCCGACGAAGGGCACTACGACGCCGCCAAGGCCATAGACAATGAGATTGCGGCTGAGCAGCGCACCGGCGCCGACCGCGCGGTATTTGACGCCCCTCAGCGACAGCGGGATCAGCGCAATGATGATCAGCGCGTTGAAGATGATGGCCGAGAGGATAGCGCTCTGCGGCGTCGCCAGATGCATGACATTGAGCGCTTGCAGCGGCCCGGCGGTCTGGCCCGGGGCGATGTAGAAGACGGCGAATATTGCCGGGATGATGGCAAAATACTTGGCCACGTCGTTGGCGATGGAGAAGGTGGTCAGCGAGCCACGCGTCATCAGGAGCGCCTTGCCGATTTCGACGATCTCGATCAGCTTGGTCGGATCGCTGTCGAGATCGACCATGTTGCCGGCCTCGCGCGCCGCGACCGTGCCGGTGTTCATGGCAACGCCGACATCGGCCTGCGCAAGGGCCGGCGCATCGTTGGTGCCATCGCCGCACATCGCGACCAGTTTGCCTTTGGCCTGCTCGTCGCGGATCAGCTTCAACTTGTCCTCGGGCGTCGCCTGGGCAAGGAAGTCGTCGACGCCGGCTTCCGCCGCGATCGCCGCCGCGGTCATCGGATTATCGCCGGTGATCATCACCGTGCGGATGCCTATGCGGCGCAATTCGGCAAAGCGTTCTGCGATGCCGCCCTTGACGATGTCCTTCAGATGGACGACGCCGAGCAGGCGCCCGTCGCGCTCTACCGCGAGTGGAGTGCCACCCGATTTGGCGATCTCGTCGGCGATCGCCTGAAGGTCGCGGACGGTGTCGCTGCCGGGGCGCGTACTGCCTGTGGCAACGGTCGAGAGGTTGACGTGGGCAAGTACCGCATCGACTGCGCCCTTGCGGACCGAGGAGCCTTCCAGATCGACACCGCTCATGCGGGTTTGCGCGGTGAAGGGCACGAAAGTCGCATGCAGACTTGCCATGTCGCGGGCGCGGATGGCGTATTTTTCCTTCGCCAGGACGACGATCGAGCGGCCTTCCGGCGTTTCGTCGGCAAGCGAGGCAAGCTGAGCCGCGTCGGCCAGTTCCTGTTCGGTGACGCCCTTGACCGGACGAAATGCCGTCGCCTGACGGTTGCCCAGCGTGATGGTTCCGGTCTTGTCGAGCAGCAGCGTGTCGACATCGCCGGCCGCCTCGACGGCGCGGCCCGACATGGCGAGCACGTTGAAGCGCACCAGGCGGTCCATGCCGGCAATGCCGATAGCCGACAGCAGGGCGCCAATTGTGGTCGGAATCAGGGTAACGAACAGGGCGACCAGCACGGTCACCGAGATATAGCCGCCCGAATACGAGGCGAAGCTCGGGATCGTCGCCGTCGCCAGCACGAAGATCAGCGTCATGCCGACGAGCAGGATGTTGAGCGCGATCTCGTTGGGTGTCTTCTGGCGCTCGGCGCCCTCGACCAGCGAGATCATGCGGTCGAGGAACGTATGACCGGCAGCCGCAGTGATGCGCACGCGGATCCAGTCGGACAAGACCTGCGTGCCGCCAGTCACCGCCGAACGATCGCCTCCGGATTCGCGGATGACCGGTGCGGATTCGCCGGTGATGGCCGCCTCGTTGACCGATGCTACGCCTTCGACCACCTCGCCGTCCGAGGGGATGATGTCGCCGGCTTCGACAAGCACGATGTCGCCGACCTTCAGGCTGGTGCCGGGCACCAGTTTGAACTTGCGGCGGTCGCCGCCGTTCAACAGCTTGGCCTGCGTCTCGGTGCGCGCCCGACGCAGCGAGTCAGCTTGCGCCTTGCCGCGGCCTTCGGCCACCGCTTCGGCGAAATTGGCGAAGAGCACGGTGAACCACAGCCAGATGATGATCTGCAGCGTGAAGCCAAGATCGCCGCCGCTGGTAACGAGATCCTTGACGAACAGCACGGTGGTGAGCGCCGAGACGACGGCGACGACAAACATTACCGGGTTTCGCATCAAGGTGCGCGGGTTCAGTTTTCTGAAGGAATCGCCGATAGCGGGCCACAGAATGCGGGTATCCATGATGCTCACGGATTTCGACGGGCTCATTTGGTAGCTCCAGTGTCGATGTTGTTGACCGGTCGATCGTGTGCCGAACGAAGGTGCGGCGGCCCGTAAGCCAGCAGCCAGATCATGATCAAGGCTGCCGCAATAGCGAGGAATGTGGACAGCGTCGGGAAAGGAGGAGGCGTTTTCTCCCCCTCCGGCTCGGGGCGATGCCGGACCTTTCGAGGCATGATCTCGAACCAGGGCATCGTCGTTTCAGAATGTCTGACCGTGAATCATCGCCAGGTGCTCGACGATCGGTCCGACCGCCAGGGCCGGGAAGAAGGTCAGGCCGCCGACGATCAGGATGACACCGGCCAGCAGCCCGACGAACAGCGGACCGTCGGTCGGGAAGGTGCCGGCGGAGGCAGGGACGGTCTTCTTCGCAACCAGCGAGCCAGCAATCGCCAACGCCGGAATAATGACCAGGAACCGGCCCATCAGCATGCCGATGCCGAGCGTTACGTTGTACCAGGGCGTGTTGCCGCTGAGGCCGCCAAAGGCGGAGCCATTGTTCGCCGCGGCCGAGGTGTAGGCATAGAGAACCTCGGAGAAGCCGTGCGGGCCGGCATTGGCGATGGAAGCAACGCCGGTCGGCAGCACCACCGCGATAGCGGTGAAGATCAGCATTGCAAGCGGCAGGCAGAGCACGGCCAGCATAGCCATCTTGACCTCCTTGGCCTCGATCTTCTTGCCGAGATATTCGGGCGTGCGTCCGACCATCAGCCCGGCGACGAAAACGGCAATGACGATGAACATCAGGATACCGTAGAAGCCGGCGCCGACGCCGCCGACAATGACCTCGCCGAGCTGCATGTTGATGATGGGGATCATGCCGCCGAGTGCGGTGAAGCTGTCATGCATGGCGTTGACCGCGCCGCAGGATGCGGCCGTGGTGATGACGGCAAACAGTGCCGACAGGGCGATGCCGAAGCGGCTCTCCTTGCCCTCCATGTTGCCGCCGTCGACGCCCAGCGCATGGACGAGCGGATTGCCGGCGGCTTCCGCCCAGTAGCAGACGGCAACGCCGGCGATGAACAGCACGCCCATAGCCGACAGAATTGCCCAGCCCTGGCGCTGGTTGCCTACCATGCGGCCGAAGACATTGGTCAACGCCGCGCCGAGGGCGAAGATCGTCACCATCTGGATCAGGTTGGAGATTGCATCGGGATTTTCGAAGGGATGCGCTGCATTGGCGTTGAAGAAACCGCCGCCATTGGTGCCGAGCATCTTGACGGCAACCTGGGAAGCGACCGGCCCGACCGCGATAGTCTGTTGCGCGCCTTCGAGCGTCGTCGCGTTGACGTAGGCAGCGAGCGTCTGCGGCATGCCGAGATAGACATAGACCAGAGTCAACACGATGCAAAAGGGCAAAAGCAGGTAGAGCGTGCCGCGGGTCATATCGACCCAGAAATTGCCGATCGATTTGCCTGAGGCCCTGGCAAAGCCGCGGATCAGTGCGACCGCAATGGCGATCCCGGTCGCCGCCGACAGAAAATTCTGCACGGTCAAGCCGGCCATCTGCACGAGATAGGACATCGTGCTTTCGCCGCCGTAGTTCTGCCAGTTGGTGTTGGTCATGAAGCTGGCGGCGGTGTTGAAGGCCAGCCCAGGTTCGACGGCGGTCATGCCGGCCGGATTGTAGGGCAGGCCGCCTTGCAGCCGTTGCAGCGAATAGAGCACCAGGAAGCCGGCCAGGTTAAAGAACAGCAGGGCCGCCGCATAGGAGGTCCAGTGCTGCTCCTCGCGCTCGCTGGTCCCTGATATGCGGTAGAGCCCGCGCTCGAGCGGGGCCAGAATTGACGACAGGAATGTGCGCTCGCCGCTGAAAACGCGATGCATGTAGCCGCCGAGCGGCTTGGCCAGCAGAACGACGATCCCGCAATAGACGAGGATCTGCAGCCATCCGTTGATTGTCATGGGGTTGGCTCCTTGCCAGCGGAGATCAGAAGCGTTCCGGGCGAACGAGGGCGTATGTCAGGTAGGCGAGAAGAAACAAGGTCACGGCGCCGCCGAGGATATAGTCTAAAAGCATGTTGCGATCCCCTAAACTTACAGCTTGTCGCAAGCTTTGATGTAGCCGAAGCATAGAGCAAAGAACGCGATTCCAATCGCGACAACAACTATGTCCACCGCGCGTTTTCCTTATGTTGTATTTGTTTGTTTACTTTAACAAACTATCCAAACCCGTCGCCGCATCATATCGGCGGCTGGATACACCGCTCCTGTGAATATGGATCAAAGTGCCATAAAGGTTCGAGACGGGACGCGGAGCAAAGAAATCAAAATCCCATAAGGATTTCGCCGCCTCGGCGCTGGCCGAAGCTTCAGGGGGGGAAGTGCGCACCGGCGCGCGAAGCTGCCGGGGCTCAGTCCGCGCGGGTGTAGATCACCGCGTAATCGTCCGCATACGCCCGCTTCCAGCCCAGTTCGTCGAAGAACGGAATGCGGCTGTCGTCGGCGGTCAACAATGCCCAGCCTATCGTATATTTGTCGAGTTGGGCTTTCAGGATCGGCTTGCCCCGGCTGTGCCCCGTCTGCTCATCCGTTTCCGTAAAGCCATTCAGGAAGAGCTGATCCGCGCGGCCGTCGATAAACGTCCTGATGCCGTGGAAAATCAGCGTGCCGCCGAAATCGTAGGAGTTCAGCAGATTGCCCGACAGATTATGGGTTTGGGCAAAGGCCAGTGCGTCCCTCGCCGAGGTCTTCTGGCTCGGCGCGACCGGATAGGTCGTGAAGGCGGCAGCCGCCAAAACCAGCAAAACGGCAAGTCCAGCACAAATCCTGGAAAATTGCCGTGCGAAAAATTGTTCAAGTCCGTCACGCTTTTCCGCCGCCCATTTCTCGGCTGAAAGCGCTGGATATTGTTGCGCGACCTCGACGGCAAGGACCACCGGCACGAGAAGAAAGAACAGGTACATGAACCGTATGTGGGTGAGATAGACGTGCAACGTGAAGACAAGGAACAGCGCCTTGGCCCAGCCAATGCGCAATCTCGACACGAGCAGCCCGAAAAACGCCACCAGCAGGGCCACCTCCTGGAGGGTGTGCCGCGAGGCGTCGAAGGGTTGCCACTCCGCAATGTAAGGCACCGCCTCATTGCCATAGGCCACGGTGAATGTGGCGAGTATGGCCTTGACGCCATAGGGATTGAGCAGGCTGACCAGCGGGCAAAGCAGCCCGAAAACGATCCACTTGGCCAGCAGCCAGGGGTTCGACAAGCGTGTGCGCGTGACGAGATCGAGGCCGGCGAAGGCGGCGATGACGAAACCGAAGGTGAAGGTGGCATGGAGATTGGCCCACAGGCAAAGCAGCGCCAGCAGCCATAAGGGCGGTGCTTTCTCGTTGCGTGCGGCCTGGAAAAGACCGGCGGTCCAGACGACGATGATGGGCAAGGTAAAGATGTGCGGCCGGGCGACATAGACTGGCCCGATCAAGAGCGCGAGAACCAGCGTCAGTCCTATCGCCAGCGTCGGCTTCAACCACGCGCTGAGATACCACGACGTCAAAAAGACCGTCAGCGCGATTATTGCAGTCGCCAGCAGCACCACGCCGTTCCAGCCGCCGGCTTCAAAGGCAATTGCAAGGAGAACCTGGCTAAGCCATTCCTTGGCGATCCATGGCTGGCCGGCAAAAGTATAGGAATAGATGTCGACGGTGGGGAATGTGCGGCTTGCCAGCATATCCATGCCGATCTTGATGTGCCACCAGCTATCAGGATCCTGCAGGAGGGAGGTGGCAAAGGCGAGGAGCGCCGCCGCCATCACGACCGCCGCCAGCAGGCAAAACATCGGCCTCACATGCCGTATGTCGTCTATCGACGGCCTCGCCTCACCAGATATCCCGCGCATATGGCATCCCTGAGCCGCGATAGCGGAAGGGATAGGCCGAATTTGTTAGAAAACCGATAAGCTGCAGGATTGCGGCCACAACCCTGTGCCGCGCGTCCAACCGGCTCGGCGGCTCAGCCCTCGGCCTTGAAGTTCTTGGCTTCCTTCTCGACCTTCGGGCTGTCCTTGCCGTGCTTGCGCATCAGATCCTTCGCCTGCTTCGGCGAAACGTCGGTGGTTTCGGCCAGGCGCAGAGCCTCCTTTTCGTCCGGATCGCGCGTCTTGCGGTCGGCCATTGCGGTTTTCTTGTCAGCCATTACGACGCTCTTATGCTTTCGGCGATTTCGTTCAGCACCTTGCGGTCGGTGCCGTGGCGCTTGATCAGCGTGCGTGCCTGATCCGGGGTGATGCCCGCTTCCTCGGCGAAGTGACGTACCTCGTAGTCTTCGCCGCCCGCCATTCGTGAGCGGTCGCGACTGTCGGTCTTGGTTTTGTCGTCGGCCATGGCAGCTCTCCTCATCTCGACGAGAGCATAACGGGCAAGATTTCAGCGAGTTCCTTCGAGCGTGTCGCCCAGTTGCCTGCCCTCGGGCATGACCGGGCATGCGCGGCGGTTTGCTCAAAGCAGGGGCTTGGCGTCAGGCCGGCCTTCGCGCACAAACAGGCTGGCCTCTTTGGCGGCGCTGCCAACCGCCCGCCACTGCTCCTGGGCGCAGCCTGGTATTCGTTCCGGATTGCTAATGGGAGCGATGGTCGAACACGACGCCCATGGTCCTACCAACGGCCGTCATGACGATAAGCTCGACCAGATCGTCGTCACTGTTGCCGCAGGCCGGGGCCGTCCTGCGAACGATGTCCAGCATCGCCCTCGTCGATATGGTGTCGCCGGCACCGAACCGTGAAAGCGCAGATGAAACAAGCTCTTGGGCCGTCAAGTCGGCGACGGTCACCCGCTGCACCACGTTCATTGGCTTCCTCCCACCATGAACCCTCTCCCGGGAGAATGATACGCCGAACGTCGCGTTTCGCCAGCGAAATGGTGGTCCTACCAGCGCGTGGGCAGCGACCGAAATCGTCGGTTTTGCGGGAGGCAATCCGGGCGCGAGGCGGCAGCGCTTTTGTGCCATGCGACTTCGCCATAGACCCAATCCCGGCGGCCGGGATCGGTCTCAATTTTATTTACTGGCAGTCTGATGCTTGGCAGTGTGGTCTGCTCGGTTGCGGCCGAAGCCAGCGCAGCAAGAACCACGGTGCGGGCAGGACCGGGACGGTTCGTCGTTTCACGGAAACGCCGAACCGGTCTGTCTTTTTGTTTGACGCAATTCCGGACGGAAAACCGTTCACACGTTTTCCTGGAATTGCTTGTCTTGTGACTCTAGGCGGCCAGGTCGCTCGGAAGCTTGCCGCCATTCTCGGCCAGCTTTTTCATCAGTGCGTCATGCAGCCACAGATTCATCGTTACAGTGTCGTTCATATCGCCGGTGTAGTTCAGCTCGTGGGCAAGCTCCTTGCGGGCGCCGAGGCTGCTGTCGATATTCAGAGCCTTCATCAGGTCGACGATCGAATTCTTCCAGTTGAGTTTCTGCCCCTTCGCGGCCACCGCCTTGTCGAGAATGGCAGCGATGTCCGGGGCAGAGGACGGCGCGGCCGGCGCGGCCGGAGCCGGGGTTGCAGCCGGGGCGGATCGGGTAGGCGCCGTCGGCTGGGTGGCCGTGCTCGAAGCAGGCGCGGGAGACGGTTGCGCCGGCGGCGCTTCGGCCGCAACCGCGCTTCCGAAAATCGCACCTTTGATACTGTCGAAAATGCCCATTGCTATCTCCTGTGTTGCCTTGACGGTCGGTGAGGCGACCGGTGCCGAATGCCGCATTGAGCGCCCTGGTTGTACGGGACCACGAACATGGCTGAAGGGCAACTCCGAACTGGCCGAAAGGTAAAGGCTTGGTTGCGCTGAAAAATCGGCCGATACGGCAACAGTTCGGGCCGTACACAGCTCGAGAGACCGTCAAGTGCAATGGATGACGGCCGGAATTGAGGGCTCTCGGCACGCATCGGGCTAAATTAGAAGTTGCAAATAGATATGCGGATGCCGAGCGGTTCCATACCAGTAAAATCAGTGTCGGTGGCTAATGGAGGCATTGGAGCGGTACGAGGAGGGAGACGCTCTTGATGATGAAAGTAGAAAGATCGTCTAGGTTTCGTATTCGCATCGTTGAGAGGAGCGAACCATGATCCTAGTTGTCGGAGCTGAGATGACCGTGCGCGCGGCATGCAAGCGGCTTGGCATCGTTACGCGCGTGCGTCACGGGCGGACAGTCTGATGGCGCCGGTCAAGGTCGACCCCGCCAAGGTGCGCGAGTTCAGGGATGCCGAAAGCTTCCATGCCTGGCTTGGCGAGCATCACGACAGCGAGGACGAAGTCTGGATCAAGATCCATAAGCTCGATTCGGGACTGCCGTCGATCACTCCGAAGCAAGCCATCGACGTGGCGTTGTGCTGGGGCTGGATCGATGCGGTGCGCAAGGCCTTGGACGGCAAAAGCTACCTGCAGCGCTACACCCCGCGCGGCAAGAAGAGCACCTGGAGCCAGATCAATGTCGACAATGTCGCCCGGCTGATCGAGGAGGGCCGGATGACCGAGCACGGGCTGAGGCAGGTCGATGCGGCCAAGGCCGACGGCCGCTGGGCGCGCGCCTACAAGAGCGGCAAGGAGATGAAGATCCCCGACGACCTCCAGGCGGCAATAGACACCGAGCCCAGGGCGAAAGAGATGCTGGCAAAGCTCAGCGGGCAAAACCGCTTCGCGCTAGCCTTCCGCACCCACAACATGAAAACCGAAGCCGGACGCAAGAAGAAGATCGCGGCGTTCGTGGAGATGCTGAAGCGCGGCGAGACCATCTATCCGCAGGGCAGAAAGTGACATCTGACGAGGCGTGCCGGCGCTGCGTCTTGTACTTGTCCCTACCGGCGAGCCCCGAACGCGGCCGGATCGCTGCTCAAGCCCACCTTCGATCCTGGCGATGTCGCAGACGATTGTTTTCGGCGAGCGTCGCCTGCCATTCCGACACCATCTCTCATTCGTTTAATCGATGCACGAACAAAGCTCCGTCCCCACAGTCGCAATAAGTATATTAGCAGGCGCTGTTATGAGGTTTTTGCCCATTCAGGAGCCGACTGGCACGTGGGCCGTGCTTGATGCGACCGTGGATGTGCCTGCGGATTTCGCTGGCAGTTGCCTTATCGGCTTGCCGCGGGAGCGGGCGGAGTGGCTCGCAGCAAGAGCCAATCGAGATGCTGCAAAAGGCACTTCGATTTGCCGGTTGTCAGTTGCCGGGCCAACACAAGCCGCGGTTCTTAGACTTAGACCGATAGGAGAGACTTCGATGATGCACGAACAGGTAATGGAAGCTGCGTTGGCAGCCAGGAACCAGGAAGTGGATATTTGTGGTGTCTTCGACATCACCAACAAAACCGATGCGCCAATTGGCTCTCGCCGATTGGGCGAGGCTATCCACTTTGTCGCCAATGCACCTATCGTTGGCTATGATGTTCACGCCGCCGTCATCAGATATGGCCCACTCGGAACCCCCAGCCTCAGAGCAACAGATTGCGAACAGCTGTGGGAGAAGTTTGGCGAGGCCCTGCTGCAACACTGACGGGCAGACCTTTGGCGCGTATGGGCACCACCATCGCGCAGGACAGTTCGCTAGCGAGAACGACATCGAAGCCTGGCCGGTGATGTTGCAATTAAATTAGCGTAAGCGCATATTTTTTGCCGGCTGGACTCGCAACCGGCTAGGCCCGGCGACCGGTCGCCAACGGGCTGTCAGGCCGGCAACACATGCTTCCGCAGGCCCGACGGTCCCTTGGCAAGATCGCCGGAACCACAGCATGATGCGGCGGCAAAACGGGTTTGGGAGAAATAGCATGCCTAAAGTTTCGGAGCTCTTTTTCAAGACAGCCATCGTCTTTCTTATTCTGGGAATTGCAGCTGGCCTGCAGATGGCAATTTCAGGCGATCACGGCGCGTTTCCGGCTCACGCGCACATCAACCTGCTGGGGTGGGTCACCAGTGCGATATTCGGCGGCTATTATGCGCTGAATCCGGCGAAGGCTGCCCGCAGGAGCGCCATGATCCACTACGGCGTCTACAATCTCGGCTTGGTCGTGATGCTGCCGGCGCTTTACCTGATGCTGCAAGGAAACCCGGCGCTCGAGCCGATCGTCGCCACCGGCTCAATGATTGTCGCTGTCGCCGTGCTGATCTTTGCCTTCGTGGTTTTCTCCGCCGAAACAGAGCGCTCGGTCTCGGGAATACAAGCGGTCCCGCGCTAGACGGGGCGGCGATGGCGCCGAGTCGACCAAGCCCGTGCTTCTGGTGAAGCGCGGGCCGATTGGTTGTAGGCTGATCTGAGGTAAGGGTGCGGCGAAGATGAAAGCCGCTCCGTAGCCTTCGCGCGCCCTCTGCCTGCCCCAAGATACCTGCACCGCAGCGGCAGTAGCCGTCCAGCGTCCCTTTAGGCTGGCGAACCGGTGAGATTTATCTGGCGGAGAGAGCGGCAGCCAGTCGGCTGTTCGTCTGCGGCCAATGACGTCCAATAACGCTTTGAAATCAAGTCGTTAATTTTTCAGTTCGTCCAACGACATTCATTGCCGTCCAACAAAATCGCCGATACAATGTGGGTGAAAATGTGGGGTGGGGTGAGTTGGGCGGACGATGCAAAAATCGGGAAAGCACCCGGACAAGGCGCTAAGCGCGATCGAGGTGCGGCAGGCTAAGACTCCGGGACGATATGCCGATGGCAATGGCCTTTACCCCGTCGTGGACCCGTCGGGAGCGAAGCGTTGGCTCCTCCGGATCATCGTCCAAGGCAGGCGTAGAGACATCGGATTGGGCGGCACGTCGATCATCTCGCTCGCCGATGCACGAGAAACCGCGCTAGCTTACCGCAAGAAGAGCCCAAATTTCGTGCGCGCAAACCGGATTCGATGACAAAATTTGCAGGCCGCGAACGCAAAATTCTACCCGCGCGAAGCACTATCAGAGGCAAAAATCAGCATGCAGAACAGCCAAAAATCGCTGCGCGGGCCCAAAGTGTCCCCTCTATTTGATCGTCAATCGACCGGTTAAATGCAACAATAGAAACAGCGCAAAGGACACAGTAACGGCAGCGAGAACTGCGATGCACGCCTTTCTTTCGGTCGGCTTGGCGTATCGCATCAGTATCAAGAGACCAAAAATGGAAGCCAGCGGAATCAGGTATTGCCTGACTAATTCGGGCTCCGCAATCCAAGCTCCGGGTACATCGTAGCGGAACATGTGCCAGATCAGTGAAGCAGTCAGTGCCGCATGCATCAATGCCAGCAGCCCAAGTACAGCGATGGCAATCCACTTCAGTATCGTCACCATCTTTCGCTCCCCACAGGATCGGGCGACAGGTCAACACGCCCACCAAAATCAAAGCCTCTCCACACACCCGCCAACGTCGCCGTCGTCCCCGTAGTGACAGGACCATCCGGCCCCAGACTCACATAGTTGGAGGGGCGCTCAACTTCGCTCCACAATGAAGCGCTCTTGCTAGAGATAGCGTCCAGAGAAAGCCTGTGACAGCCATTTTAATCCACACAATTATGTGGGGCAAAAAGTGGGTCAAATACTGCGAGCCATGAAATTTATTAGGTATTTCAGCAATTTGGCGAGGCAACTGGCGGAGAGAGCGGGATTCGAACCCGCGTTACGGTCTCCCGTAAACACACTTTCCAGGCGTGCGCCTTCAACCACTCGGCCACCTCTCCATCCTTTAGCATTTTCGCCGCGGCCGGTTTCGCCGCGCGGGTTGGGGAGATGCCTCTCCTGTGGGATTCCGGCCGGAATTCCGGCCGTGGGCGCCGTCAACCAGCGGATACCCTTTCCCCGCACCCGAGCCGTCAAAGCAACAGGCGCGGGGCTCATCTAGTCGATCCGGTGCCGAATGCCAAGACATAACGGCAGTCTATTCGCTTTGCCGGATACGGATGCTCAGCCCATGCCGCTGGGGCACCCGTTCGGAGCCTATCGAAACGATCGGCGGAGGTTGTGCTTGCCGTCCGGCGCACCACCGGTTCCGGCGAACCGGCGGTCGCGGGTTCAACTTCACGTGTCGCGATTGCGGATAAAGCGCGCAGGTCCTATTTAACAGTCCGACACGACATTCTGATAAACTCCTGGGGAGGAAGGGTCCGGATGTTCCGCTTCGTCTTTCGTCTCGCTGCAATGGTCGCGCTTTCGGTTTCGGTCATCATGGCCGTGCTCGATGCGACCCGCTCGGTGGCGGCTTCGGCGCTGGTGATGACCCCGCTCAACACCAGCTGGCTCGCTGTCTCGCCGGATACGCGCAGCGCCTTCGAAAGCTTCGTCCGCGATAAGATCAACCCGCTGCTGTGGGACGGTGCCATCGCCTGGGTGCTCAGCCAGCCCGGCTTTGCCGTGTTCGCGGTCCTGGCGTTCATTCTTTTTGCCATCGGTTACAGGCGGCAGCGCCCCAGCGGGCGGTTCGCCGCAACCTGACATTTCCAGCCTGACCCGGTGTTCCGTACCGGGGAGGCTCAACCAAGAAGAAAAGGAACCCACACATGTTTCTCAGCGACATGCTGAACAAGAAGCTCAACCTGCCGAAACCCTCCGAGGCGTTGCCCGGCCGCGACCGGCCGATCCCGACCGCATCGAAGCACTTTGTCTCGAACAGGCCGCTCAAGGGTCCTTATCCCGAAGGGATGGAAACGGCGATGTTCGGCCTGGGCTGCTTCTGGGGCGCCGAGCGCCTGTTCTGGCAAGTCAAGGGCGTCTGGGTCACGGCGGCCGGCTATGCCGGCGGCGTCACGCCCAACCCGACCTATCAGGAAACCTGCACGGGGCTCACCGGCCATGCCGAAGTCGTACTCGTCGTCTACGACCCCAAGATCGTGTCTTATGCCGAGCTCTTGAAGCTGTTCTGGGAAAGCCACGACCCGACACAAGGCATGCGCCAGGGCAATGATGTCGGCACCACTTACCGCTCGGCGATCTATACGCTCAACGACGCTCAACACCAGGCTGCGATCGCCTCGCGCGACGCCTACGAGGGTTCGCTGCGCGGCGCCGGACGCGGCAAGATCACCACGGAGATCGCGCCGGCGCCGGAATTCTACTTCGCCGAGGAAGACCACCAGCAATATCTGGCGAAGAACCCCTACGGCTATTGCGGCCTGCAGGGAACCGGCGTCTCCTGCGCCATTCCGGCCGCCGTCTCCGCCTGATTTTATGCTCCTGACGCAAGGAATATGCTGTGGCGCCGCGATGCGGCGCCATGCTTTTCCAAAGGGTCAAAATTCCACGTGAATTTTGTTTCGGGCCGTGCCAGATTGACCCGAAGCGGGAGGAAGACACTCCTGCCTGACGCCGCATGCCTGCCGGAGAACCGGGCCGGCATGCGGTGCATAATGGACAAATAACCGACAGGGGTGTGGATCACATGAAACGTATCGTTCTCGGCCTCATGGCCGCAGCTGCAATGGTTCTTCCGGCCTTCGCCGCGGACATTCAACCCGCGATCCTCTATGATCTCGGCGGCAAGTTCGACAAGTCGTTCAACGAGGCGTCGTTCCACGGCGCTGAAAAGTTCAAGACCGAGACCGGCATC
Organism: Mesorhizobium sp. M0145; assembly: GCF_040322355.1. Classification (NCBI taxonomy): domain Bacteria; kingdom Pseudomonadati; phylum Pseudomonadota; class Alphaproteobacteria; order Hyphomicrobiales; family Phyllobacteriaceae; genus Mesorhizobium; species Mesorhizobium sp. M0145. Next base: position 326,140 of record NZ_JAMYTK010000001.1, on the reverse strand, counting down.
CCCTATGTGGAATTCGAGGTCAGCAACGCCACCCAGCGCGAGCAGGCGCTGCGCCGTTTCGCCGAGGACGGTCGCAACCCCATCGTCATGGCGGGCTTCTCGTGGGCTGACGCGCTTGACAAGATCGCCACCGAGTTCCCCGACACCAAATTCGCCATCATCGACATGGTCGTTGACAAGCCCAATGTCCGCTCGCTGGTCTATAAGGAGCAGGAAGGCTCCTACCTCGTCGGCGTGATGGCGGCGATGGCTTCCAAGACCAAGAAGGTCGGCTTCGTCGGCGGCATGGACATTCCGCTGATCCGCAGGTTCGGCTGCGGCTATGTCGGCGGCGCAAAGGCGGCCGGCGCCACCGACGTCATCCAGAACATGACCGGCGATACGCCCGCAGCCTGGAACGATCCGGCCAAGGGCGGCGAGATCGCCAAGACGCAGATCGACCAGGGCGCCGACGTGGTCTACGCGGCGGCAGGCGGCACCGGTGTCGGCGTGCTGCAGGCAGCGGCCGACGCCGGCAAGCTCGGCATCGGCGTCGATTCCAACCAGAACGGCCTGCAGCCCGGCAAGGTGCTGACCTCCATGGTCAAGCGCGTCGACGTTGCCGTCTACAACACCTTCATGGATGCCAAGGACGGCAAGTTCACGGCCGGCGTCAACGATCTCGGCCTCAAGGAAGGCGGCGTCGACTACGCAATGGACGACAACAACAAGGCGCTTGTCGACGATGCGATGAAGGCGGCGGTCGAAAAGGCCAAGGCCGACATCATAGCCGGCACCATCAAGGTGCACGACTATATGTCGGACAATGCCTGCCCGTATTGATCGATTGCCGTTATTGATCGACTGGCACCGCTGAACTGACGAGCCGCCGGGTGAAAGCCCGGCGGTTTTGTCTTATCGGCCCGCTCACCAGTGTGGCGGCTTGGTCACCGGCACGTCGGGCGCGGCCTGTTCCTCCAGCGCCAGGAAGCGCTCGGCCAGCGCGTCGAGCTTGCGCTGCATGCGCTCGATCACCTTCCACTGCTCGGCGATCTGGCCGGACAGTTCCTCGATGGTCTTCTCCTGCTCGGCGGCGCGGATTTCCAGCGTCGTCAGCCGGTCCTCGGGCATGGTCATTTGAAATCCTCGATCAGGCGATTGTGCAGGCTGCGGCCACGTTGGAAATTGACAAGCATGGCGGGATTTGTCGAGAGTGAACCCTGCTCCGGCCAATTGGTACGGACCCAATTGGCACAGACTGGGCGTCATGCTAGGCGTTTGACCAAGCGGTAAAAAAATAACAGTGGGAACAGGCTGCATGGCGCAAGCCGCAATCGAGCTGATCGGCATCGACAAGAGCTTTGGCGCCGTGCGCGCCAACCGCGACATCAATCTGGAGATTATGCGCGGCACTATCCATGGCATCGTCGGCGAAAACGGCGCCGGCAAGTCGACGCTGATGTCGATCCTCTATGGTTTCTACCAGGCCGATTCCGGCGAAATCCGTGTCGGTGGGCAGCCGGCATCGATCAAGACACCGAATGATGCGATCGCGCTCGGCATCGGCATGGTGCATCAGCATTTCATGCTGGTCGACAATTTCTCGGTGCTGGAAAACGTCATTCTCGGCGCCGAAAGCGATGCGCTGCTGAAGAAGAGCATCGCCAAGGCGCGTTCCGAGCTGGAGCGGCTCGAGCGCGAATACGGGCTCGAAGTTGATCCGGACGCCATCATCGAGGAGTTGCCGGTCGGCCTGCAGCAACGCGTCGAAATCCTCAAGGCGCTCTATCGCGGCGCCGAGATCCTGATCCTCGACGAGCCGACAGGCGTGCTGACGCCGGCCGAGGCCGACCACCTGTTCCGCATCCTCAGGCAGTTGAAGGAGCAGGGCAAGACGATCGTGCTGATCACCCATAAGCTGCGCGAGATCATGGCGATCACCGACACGGTCTCGGTGATGCGCCAGGGCACCATGGTGGCGACACGCGAAACCAGGAAGACCACGGTCGAGGAGCTGGCCGAACTGATGGTCGGCCGGCGCGTGCTGCTGCGCGTCGAAAAGGGCGAGGCGAAGGCCGGCGGCGTCAAGCTCGCGGTCAAGAACCTGACGGTGAAGGATTCTCGCGGCGTCACCATGGTCGACGACGTCTCCTTCGACGTCCATGCCGGGGAGATCGTCGGCATTGCCGGCGTCGCCGGCAACGGGCAGTCCGAACTGCTCGAGGCGATTTCCGGCATCAGGCATGCCGTTTCGGGCTCCGTCATGCTCGACGGAAAGCCGATCGACCTCACCGGCGCCGCCGATCCCGGTGAACTGCGCGAGCGCGGCCTCGCCCATGTGCCGGAGGACCGCCATCATGTCGGGCTGGTGCTGGCCTTCGAGGAGAACGAGAATTCGATCCTCGGCTACCAGGACGACGAGCGCTATCTGAAGGGGCCGTTCCTTGACATCGACGCCATCCGTAACGATGCCCGGGACAAGATCGTCAAATATGACATCCGCCCGGCGGACTGCCGCCTCAAGACCGCCAATTTCTCCGGCGGCAACCAGCAGAAGATCGTGCTTGCGCGGGAAATGGAACAAGATCCCGGCGTGTTGATCGTCGGCCAGCCGACACGCGGCGTCGATGTCGGCGCCATCGAATTCATCCACAAGCGCCTCATCGCCATGCGCGACCAGGGCAAGGCGGTGCTGGTGGTTTCGGTCGAGCTCGACGAGATCCGCTCGCTGTCCGACCGCATCCTGGTGATGTTTGCCGGCCGCATCGTCGGGGAACGCGGCCCCGACGCGACCGAGGGCGAGCTCGGCCTGCTGATGGCCGGCGTCGAGCAGCGCGAGGCGGCGGAATGAGCACTCCCTATGCCAAGCTGCCGGCCTGGGCCGACTACGTCCTGATCCCGCTGATCAACCTGTTCGTCGCCTTCGTCGTTGCCGGCTTCGTCGTCATATTGGTTGGCGAGAACCCACTGCGCGCAGCCGTCGTCCTGGTCGAGGGTGCCTTCGGCCGCGGCCAAGGCATCGCGTTCACGCTTTTCTATGCCACCACCTTCATCTTCAGCGGGCTTTCGGTGGCGGTTGCGGCGCATTGCGGCCTGTTCAACATCGGTGGCGAGGGCCAGGGCTATATCGCCGGTCTCGGCATTGGCATTGTTTGCCTGGCCTTCGACAGCGTGCTGCCTTGGTGGCTGACCTTCCCGATCGCCATTATCGCCGCCGCGGCGATGGGCGCGCTGTGGGCGCTGATCCCGGCCTATCTGCAGGCCAAGCGCGGCTCGCACATCGTCATCACCACCATCATGTTCAATTTCATCGCCGCCAGCGTCATGGTCCGTGCGCTGGTCGGGTACTTGAAGCCCCCCGCCTCGATGGCACCGCAGACGCGCACCTTCCTCGAAGGCGCGCAACTGCCGAAGCTCAACTGGGTCATCGAGTTGTTCGGCGCCAAAATCCGTTCGGCGCCATTCAACGTCAGTTCCCTGCTGGCGCTAGCCATGGCCTTCCTGGTGTGGGTGCTGATCTGGCGCACCAAGCTCGGCTACGAGATGCGCACCTATGGCCACAGCCCGAAAGCGGCGCGCTATGCCGGCATTTCGGAGATCCGCATCATCATTATCGCGATGATGATCTCGGGCGCGCTAGCCGGCATGATGGCGCTCAACCCGACGATGGGCGACCAGCACAATGTCGCACTCGAATTCGTTTCGGGCGCCGGTTTCGTCGGCATCGCGGTGGCGCTGATGGGCCGCCTGCATCCGGTCGGCATCGTCATGGCGGCAATATTGTTCGGCATGCTCTACCAGGGCGGCGCCGAACTCGCCTTCGAGATGCCGGCGATCAGCCGCGACATGATCGTCATCATCCAGGGCCTGGTCATCCTGTTCGCCGGTGCGCTCGAGCATATGTTCCGGCCCTATGTCCAGGCGCTGTTCGCCTCGCTCAGCCCGAGATCGGTCGGCATGGAAGCGGTCAAGGGGAAGGGCGCCTGAGATGGATTTCTTCAACGCCATCGTGCAGGTCCTGGACTCGACCATCCGCCTGTCGGTGCCCTTGCTGCTCGCCTGCCTCGCCGGCCTCTATTCGGAGCGCGCCGGCGTCTTCGACATCGGGCTCGAGGGCAAGATGCTGGTCGGCGCCTTCGCCGGTGCGGCCGCCGCCTCGGTCTTCCACTCGGCCTATCTCGGCCTCGGCATGGCCATCCTCATTTCGGTTGCCTTCGCGCTGATCCACGGCTTTGCCTCGATCACCCATCGCGGCAACCAGATCGTCTCGGGTGTCGCGATCAATTTCATTGCCGCCGGATCGACGATCATGCTCGGCCAAGCCTGGTTCCAGCAAGGCGGGCGCACGCCGGCGCTGGCCGCCGGCGAGCGGTTCGAGGCAATCACCTGGCCGGGCGCGGAGGCGTTCAGGAGCGTGCCGATCCTCGGGCCGATCTATTCGGAACTCATCTCCGGCCATTCCGTGCTGGTCTATCTCGCCTTCCTGGCCGTGCCGTTCACCTGGTGGGTGCTGTTTCGCACCCGCTTCGGCTTGCGCCTGCGCGCCGTCGGCGAGAACCCCGCCGCCGTCGACACCGCCGGCATATCAGTCGCCTGGCTGCGCTACCGGGCGCTGATCTGCACCGGCGTGCTCACCGGCATTGCCGGCGCCTATCTGTCGATGGTGCAGAATGGCGGCTTCGTGAAGGACATGACCGCCGGCAAGGGCTACATCGCGCTGGCCGCGCTGATCTTCGCTAAATGGAAACCGGTCAACGCCATGTTCGCCTGCCTGCTGTTCGGCTTCCTCGACGCGGCGTCGATCCGCCTGCAAGGCACGCCACTGCCAATGATCGGCAAGGTGCCGGTGCAATTCATGCAGGCGCTGCCCTATGTGCTGACCGTCATCCTGCTTGCCGGCTTCATCGGCAAGGCAATCCCGCCGCGCGCCGGCGGCGTGCCGTATGTCAAGGAACGCTGATCTATCATGGCTCATGATCTGTTCGAAGCGGCGAAAGCCGCCATGGCCAAGGCCTATGCGCCCTATTCGAAATTTCCGGTCGGCGCGGCGTTGCGCACCGAGGACGGCCGTGTCTTCACCGGCGCCAATGTCGAGATCGCGTCCTATCCGGAGGGCTGGTGCGCCGAAACCACCGCGCTCGGCCACTACGTCATGGGCGGCGGCGGCAAGATCACGGAAATCGCCGTGATCGCCGAACGCGTGGCAAAATGCTCGCCCTGCGGCGGCTGCCGGCAGCGGCTGGCGGAATTCTGCCGGCCGGAGACGAAATTCTATCTCTGCGATGATAGCGGCGTGGTTGAGACCGTGACCATGGGCGAGTTGCTGCCATACGGGTTTGAAGGCGATGTGCTGAAATGAAGGAAGCGCTCGATCACCTCGTCGAAAGGCTGGACGGGCTGGCGCCGACCACCGCCTTGGTGCTGGGGTCAGGGCTTGGCGGGCTTGTCGACCAGGTCGAGGATGCGGTGCGCATCTCCTACGCCGACTTGCCGGGGTTTCCCCGAAGCGGCGTCAGCGGCCATGCCGGCGAGGTGGTGGCGGGGCTCTTTGCCGGCACGCCGGTGCTGATGCTGTCCGGCCGGGCGCATTATTACGAGCACGGCAACGCGGCGGCGATGCGGCCGGCACTCGAGGTGCTCGCCGGCCTCGGCATCTCCAGGCTGATCCTCACCAACGCCGCCGGTTCGGTCGATCCCGGGATGGGCCCGGGCTCGGTGATGCTGATCACCGACCACATCAATTTCTCGGGCTCCAACCCGCTGATCGGCGAACCGAGCGACCGCCGTTTCGTCGGCCTGACCGAAGCCTACGACGCCGGTCTCCGCTCCGCCATCGAGCAGGCGGCGAAGGCCATCGGGGCCACGCTGCACAAGGGCGTCTATATGTGGTTCTCCGGCCCATGCTTCGAGACGCCCGCCGAGATCCGCATGGCGCGCGTCATGGGCGCCAACGCAGTCGGCATGTCGACGGTGCCGGAGGTCATTCTCGCCCGCTTCCTTGGGCTGCGCGTCGCCGCGTGTTCGGTCGTGACCAACCTTGCCGCCGGCATGACCGGAGCCGAGCTGTCGCACCAGGAGACCAAGGACATGGCGCCGGTCGGCGGCGCGCGGCTGGCGACCATTCTGCAGCGTGTTTTTCAGGACGGGCTTCCGGAGCACAGGGTCGACGCCTGATGCTTCCCCAGGAAATCATCCGCCGCAAGCGCGACGGCCAGAAGCTCTCGGCTGAGGAGACAGCGTTCTTCATCGAGGGTCTGACCGCCGGCACAGTCACCGACGCGCAGGTCGGCGCCTTTGCCATGGCGGTGTTCTTCAACGGCATGAGCCGCGACGAGGCGGTGGCGCTGACTATGGCGATGCGCGATTCCGGCGATGTGCTCGACTGGTCGGATCTGCCCGGCCCTGTCACCGACAAGCATTCGACGGGCGGCGTCGGCGACAATGTCTCCTTGATGCTGGCGCCGATCGTCGCTGCCTGCGGCGCCTATGTGCCGATGATTTCCGGCAGGGGTCTGGGCCATACCGGGGGCACACTGGACAAGATGGATGCGATCCCCGGCTATATCAGCCAGCCGGATGTTGCGCGGTTCCGCAAGACCGTGCTCGAAACCGGCTGTGCCGTCATCGGCCAGACCGCCGATCTGGCACCCGCCGACGCCAGGCTCTACGCGATCCGCGATGTGACAGGAACGGTGGAATCGGTGCCGCTGATCACCGCCTCGATCCTGTCGAAGAAGCTGGCGGCCGGCCTTGGTTCGCTGGTGCTCGATGTCAAGGTCGGCAACGGCGCCTTCATGGAGAAATCGCGCGACGCAACCGCACTGGCCAACAGCCTGGTCGACGTCGCCAATGGCGCCGGCCTTAAGGCCTCGGCGCTGGTCACCGGCATGAACGAGCCGCTGGCGTCCGCCGCCGGCAATACGGTCGAGGTGCGCAACGCCGTCGATTTTCTCACCGGCCGCTTTCGCGACCGGCGGCTGGAGGACGTGACGCTGGCGCTGGCCGCCGAGATGCTGCAATCGGCAGGCCTGGTGTCGTCCAACCAGGACGGCCTGCGCCGCGCCGCCGAAACGCTGGCCGGCGGCCGCGCCGCTGCCGTCTTCGCGCGCATGGTGGCGGCACTGGGTGGTCCCGTCGACTTTGTCGACAATCCGGAAAAATATTTGCCGAAAGCGGCAACGGAATTCGCGGTCAAGGCGAGCGCGAACGGCTTTGTCACCGGCATCGCGACCCGCGAGATCGGGCTTGCCGTGGTCGGGCTTGGCGGCGGGCGGACGCGGCCCGACGACAGGATCGATCACGCCGTCGGCATCACCAGGCTGTTGCCGGTCGGCGCTGAAGTGCGGGCCGGCGAAGCGCTGGCGCTGGTCCATGCCCGCAATAGCGGGGATGCCGAAGCGGCCGCGGCCGCCGTGCTTTCGGCCTATACCATCGGCACTTCCAAACCGGCCACGGAGAAAACCGTCATCCGGCGGATCCTGCCGCGCGGGTAGAGCCATTCCGATGGTATCGGATGGGCTCTATCTTTCTTTGGACCACGATCTTGTCCGAAAACCGGTCCCCACTTTTCGCTGGCGCGGACCTGCGGTTCGGGATCACGTTTTACTGAACCAGCAGCAGCTTGCCGTCTTCGACCTGGTATTTTTCGAGTCGCTGCAGAAAGCTCATGCCGATCAGGTTGGTGTGCAGCGCCCTGTCGTCGAGCACGACGGCCTCGACGCCCTCGACGGTGATCTTGCCGATCTGCAGGCGATCAATCGTCACCACGGCGGCCTTGATCGCACCATTGGCGGTGTTGACCTGATGGCTGAAGTCCGTCGAATTGAGCGAGATGCCGATCCTGCGCGCAGTCGAGGTGTTGATGGCGACGAGCGTGGCACCGGTATCGATCATGCCGTCGATCTGGCGGCCGTTCAACTTGAAGACCGACATGAAATGCCCGCGCGAGTCCGCGGTGACCACGACCTTGCGGCCGAGCGGCTGCGGCGTTGTGGGCCTGTCCGGGACGGCGGCGAGATTCAGGTCGGTTTGTGTGTCGGCCGGCCTGGCTCCGATGGCGGATTTCAACAGCCGCTCGATTACCTGTGAATTGGACTGATAGACGATCGGCAGCGATGCCGACGTTCCGGCAAACACGCCAAGGATGAGGAGCTTGCGCAGCATGGACCGGCCTTTGTGGTTGCCGATCCTTAGTCCGACATGGTGATTGCCGCTTTAACGAGTGCGGAAACCAGCCGTTTGCGTAAACAATCGGTAAACGGATCTATTTGGTGCCGTACATGCGGTCGCCGGCATCGCCGAGACCCGGCATGATATAGCCCTTTTCGTTGAGCTGGCGGTCGATGGAAGCGGTGAAGACCGGAACATCGGGATGCGCCTGGGTAAACCGCTCGAGGCCCTCTGGTGCCGCCAGCAGGCAGAGGAAGCGGATGTTGGTGGCACCGCGGCCTTTCAGCTTGTCGATCGCCGCGATCGCCGAATTGGCGGTCGCCAGCATCGGGTCGACGACGATCACCAGCCGGTCGGCGAGGTCGCCCGGCGCCTTGAAGAAATACTCGACCGCTTCCAGCGTCTCATGGTCGCGATAGAGGCCGATATGGGCGACACGCGCCGCCGGCACCAGATCGAGCAGGCCTTCGAGCAAGCCGTTGCCGGCGCGCAGCACCGAGGCGAAGACCAGTTTCTTGCCCTCCAGCGTCGGCGCCTCCATCGTCTCGATCGGCGTCTCGATGGTCGTCGTCGTCAGTTCCAGGTTGCGGGTGACCTCGTAGCCGAGCAGCAGCGAGATCTCGCGCAGCAGCCGCCGGAAGCCGGCCGTCGAGGTTTCCTTCTTGCGCATGATGGTCAGCTTGTGCTGGACAAGCGGATGGTCGACGACGGTGACGCCCTTCATGGTGTTCTCCAACTGCGCAAATGAATGGTGAATGGTGAATAGTGAATAGTGAACTGGTTTGCGAGTCCTTGGTTGCGCGGAAAAACTCGCGGTTGACGAACCGAAGCGCCGGGTGAACCATTCACCATTCACCATTCACCATTCACCATTCACCTGCCCTTGGCGCCGAGCCTGCCCAGCAGCACCGCCCTGGTCTTCCTGTCGACGAAGGCTGCCTCGATGGCCGTCCTGGTGACGGCGGTGAGCGCCTTGTCGTCCATCGCAAAATGCTCGGCAGCGATGTCGTATTCGCGTTTCAGCGAGGTCCAGAAATAGGGTGGGTCATCGGAGTTGAGCGTCACCTTGCAGCCCGCTGCCCGCAAGGCGGGGAAGGGATGGTCGGCGAAGCTGTCGAAGATTTTCAGGGCGATGTTGGAGCCAGGGCAGCATTCGAGCACGACGCCTTCGTCGGCGATGCGCCGCACAAGCTCGGGGTTCTCGATGGCGCGCACGCCATGGCCGATGCGAGACGGGCGGATGTGGTCGAGTGCCGCCTCGACGCTCTCCCAGCCCATCAATTCGCCGGCATGGACGGTGATGCCGAGGCCGGCCTCGCGGGCGATCTCGAAGGCCCTGACATAATCTTCCAGGTCGCCTATCCGCTCGTCGCCGGCGACGCCGAAACCGGTGACCAGCGGATGCCCGCAGCGCGCGGCGAAACGCGCCGCTCGCTCGATCGATTCGACACCGAAATTGCGCACGCCGGTGACGATCATGCGGCCTTCGATGCCGGTCTTCGCCTTGGCGCGGGCCATGCCTTCGCCGAGCGCGTCGGTATAGGCCTTCGGCGACAGCCCGGCCTTGCTGGCATGGTCGGGCGAGGTGAAAACCTCGGAATAGATGGCGCCGTCGCGGGCGAGGCTGGTCAGGTAATGATCGGCCAGCCGCGCATAGTCTTCTTCGGTGCGGAACAGGTCCGACGAGAAGTCGTAGGCGGCGAGGAAAGAGGTGAAGTCGTGCCAGACGAAGGAGCCGTCCTGGATGTAGGGCGAGGCATCCTTGCCGTATTTCTCAGCCTGGCGGAGGACGAGTTCAGGCGCCGCTGCCCCTTCGATGTGGCAGTGCAGTTCTGCTTTCAAAGGCATTCAATTATCCCGTCAGGCTTTTTCTTATGACGCAAGTTCCTGTCGGAAAACCGTGTGACACTTTTCCGGAACCTGCTTCGAAGCGCGGCCGAACACCGCGCCTTAAACAATAGCGCCCGCACCATCGATCGGCTATGGTCCCGCCGATTTTATGGCGGATCAAAACGATGTCGGTTGAAAGAACCACTGCTGCGGGCGGCATGGAAACCTCCTATGGTTTCAGGCGGGTAGGACCAGGCGACAAGCAGTCCCTGGTCAATGATGTTTTCCACAAGGTGGCAAACCGCTACGACCTGATGAACGACCTGATGTCGGCCGGGTTGCATCGGTTGTGGAAGGACGCCATGGTCGCCTGGCTCAATCCACCGAAGCGGCCGGGCTGGAGCGTTCTCGACGTTGCCGGCGGCACCGGCGATGTCGCCTTCCGCATCGTCGAGGCGAGCGGCAGGCACGCTCATGCAACGGTTCTCGATATCAACGGCTCGATGCTCGCCGTCGGCCGCGACCGGGCCGAGAAAAAGGGCCTGTCGGCAAATACCGATTTCGTCGAAGCCAATGCCGAGGAACTGCCTTTTGCCGACGCTACTTTCGACGCCTACACCATCGCTTTCGGCATCCGCAACGTGCCGCGCATCGATGTGGCGCTTGCCGAAGCCTATCGCGTGCTGAAGCCTGGCGGGCGCTTTCTCTGCCTTGAATTCTCCGAGGTCGAGATGCCGCTGCTCGACAAGGTCTATGAAGCATGGTCGTTCAACGCCATTCCGCGGATCGGCAAGGCGGTGACCGGCGATGGCGAGCCATATTCCTATCTGGTCGAATCGATCCGCAAATTTCCCAATCAGCAGAATTTCGCGGCGATGATTTCGCGCGCGGGCTTCGAGCGCGCCTCGTTCCGCAACTACTCCGGCGGCATCGCCGCGCTCCACTCGGGCTGGAAGCTTTGAGGCTGGCCCGTATCTTTCGTACTCAATGTGCTCTTCGCCGGTCTAGGAAATCGGCGGGGCAAAGCCAGCCATGAGCAGCATCGGCGCTGGTTTCAGGCTCGTACGGGCCGGCTGGGTGCTGGTCCGCGAGGGTGTCATCGCGGCTTTGCCCGGTGACGAGCTCTTCGGCTTGCCGAAATTCGGCTGGCGCATGGCCCGGCTGTTCACCCGCCGTCGCGCGCTTGCCTATGAGCGCGGCGACAGGCTGGCCAAGGCGGTCGTGCGGCTCGGCCCGTCCTACGTCAAGCTCGGCCAGTTCCTGGCGACACGGCCGGATGTCGTCGGAAACGATATCGCGCTTGATCTCGCCATGCTGCAGGACAAGATGGAGACGTTTGCGAAGGCCGAGGCCGTTGCAGCGATAGAAGCCTCGCTCGGACGCAAGATCGAGGAGCTCTATGTCAGTTTCGGCGAGGCCGTCGCCGCCGCCTCGATCGCCCAGGTTCATACCGCCGAAGCCCTGCAGGACGGCGTCATTACCCGGGTAGCAGTAAAGGTCATCCGGCCGGGCGTGCGCCGCCGCTTCTTTCGCGATCTCGAGAGCTATTTCCTCGCCGCCCGGCTGCAGGAAAAATACATCCCGTCGTCGCGCCGGCTGCGGCCGGTCGAGGTGACCGAGACACTGGCCCAGACGACCAAAATCGAAATGGATTTGAGGCTGGAGGCGGCGGCTTTTTCGGAGCTCGGCGAGAATACCAAGGACGATCCCGGCTTCCGTGTGCCGTCGGTCGACTGGGAGCGCACCGGTCGTGACGTGCTGACCATGGAATGGGTCGACGGCATCAAGATGAACGATGTTGCCGGCCTTGCCGCCGCCGGCCACGACCTGAAGGCGATTGCCGCCAACCTCGTTCAGTCGTTTCTGCGCCATACGCTGCGTGACGGTTTCTTCCACGCCGACATGCACCCGGGCAACCTGTTTATAGAGGCCGACGGCACCATCGTCGCCGTCGATCTCGGCATTGCCGGCCGGCTCGGCAGGAAGGAGCGCCGGTTCCTCGCCGAAATCCTCTACGGCTTCATCACGCGCGATTACCAGCGCGTCGCCGAAGTTCATTTCGAGGCCGGCTACGTGCCGCGCCAGCACAATGTCGCGGCTTTCGCCCAGGCGATCCGGGCGATCGGCGAACCGATCCACGGCCAGCCGGCCGAGACCATCTCGATGGCCAAGCTGTTGACGCTGCTGTTCGAGGTGACCGACCTCTTCGACATGGCGACGCGGTCCGAGCTGGTGCTGCTGCAGAAGACCATGGTCGTTGTCGAAGGCGTCGCCCGCACCCTCGACCCGGCCTTCAACATGTGGAAGACGTCGGAGCCGGTGGTGAGCGGCTGGATTGCCCGCAATCTCGGCCCGCGCGCCCTGCTGGCCGATGCGCGCGACGGTGCCAACGCGCTGCTGGCGCTGGCCCGTCAGGCGCCGGACCTCGCAGCCCGTACCGAGCGGCTGTCGCGCGAAATCGACTTGATGGCCGAAAACGGCCTGCGCTTCGACGAGGGGACGGCGGACGCGATCGGCAAAGCCGAGGCGCGCCACACCCGCTCCGGCCGGCTGGCGCTGTGGGTGATCGCGCTGACGCTGGTGTATATCGCCTGGCGTATATTCTAGCGCTTGTTGCAAAGTGATTGCATTGCTATCATTGCACTCAGCAATTCCGGGCAAGGTGCAATCAGATGGCCAGCATCACGATCCGCAACCTTGATGACGAGGTCAAGGACCTGCTGCGCCGACTGGCGGCGGAGAATGGCCGGTCGATGGAAGACCAAGCGCGGGTGATGATCCGCGCAGCGGTCGAAGGTCAGTTCGGTTCGGCCGGTCGCATCGACCAGATCGAGAAAACACTGCGCGAACTGACGAGTTCGCAGAGTCCGGCAACGTCGGTGGTCGCCGTCTCCAGCCCGCGAGGCATCCTCTCCGGCAAGCGCATCCTGCTGATCATCGGCGGCGGCATCGCCGCCTACAAGGCGCTCGACCTGATCCGCCGGCTGCGCGAGCGCGGTGCGGCAGTGCGGGTGGTGATGACCGCGGCGGCGCAGGAGTTCGTCACTACGCTGTCGGCCGGGGCGCTGTCCGCCGACCATGTTTTCACCGAACTGTTCGATCGGCAGGACGAGCACGACATCGGCCATATCAGGCTGTCGCGCGAGGCCGACCTTTTGGTCGTGGCGCCGGCCACCGCCGACCTGATGGCAAAGCTCGCCAACGGCCACGCCAACGACCTTGCCTCGACGGTGCTCATCGCCACCGACAAGGAGGTTTTGATGGCGCCGGCGATGAACCCGAAAATGTGGGCGCATCCGGCGGTCCGCCGCAACCGCGCGATGCTGGGCAAGGACGGCGTCGCATTCGTCGGCCCGGCGAAAGGCGAGATGGCCGAAAGCAACGAGGTGGGCGAGGGCCGCATGGCCGAGCCGCTGAAGATCGTCACCGCGATCGAGGCGCTGCTCGACAGCCGGCCAAAGCCGCTGGCAGGCAGGAGGATCATCGTCACTTCCGGACCGACGCATGAACCGATCGACCCGGTGCGCTACATCGCCAACCGCTCGTCGGGCAAGCAGGGCCACGCCATCGCGGCGGCGCTGGCCAGGCTCGGCGCCGACGTGCGTCTCGTCTCCGGCCCGGTCGGCATTGCCGATCCGGCCGGCGTCGCCACGCTGCACGTCGAAACCGCCGTCGAGATGAAGGACGCGGTCGAGCAGTTGCTGCCGGCCGACGCGGCGGTGTTCGTCGCGGCTGTCGCCGACTGGCGCACTCAAAGTTCGGCCGGGGAAAAGATCAAGAAGATGGCGGGCGAGGGGCCGCCCTCGCTGCAGATGGTGGAAAATCCCGATATTCTTGCCGGTGTCGGGCACCACAAAAAGCGGCCGATGCTGGTGGTCGGTTTCGCCGCGGAGACGCAGGATCTGGTCAGGAATGCCGAGGCCAAGCTCGCAAAAAAGGGCGCCGATCTTATCGTCGCCAATGATGTCTCGCATGAAGATGGTTCCCCGGGCGTGATGGGCGGCGACCGCAACAAGGTGCGAATCGTCTCGAAGGCCGGCGTCGAGGAATGGCCGGAGATGAGCAAGGACGAGGTGGCGACGCGGCTCGCGGCACTAATCGCCGACCGGCTGAAGACGGTCGTTGTCTAGTCAATCTCCCCCACGGAGATTGACAGCTTCGCCGGCTTCGTGTCGGTCGTCCCCGAAATCCGCAGGGCGGCGAGGCATCCCAGGATGCCGAGCGGTATGAAGGCGAGGAACAGCCAGGCGGCGACGTTCGCCGCGGCCTCGCGGTTCAGGCCTTCGGAAAAGCCGCTGGCGTTGGCGACGATGCCGGTCAGTGCCGCACCCACGGCATAACCGATGCGCTGCATGGTCGGCACAGCGGCCGAGGCGATCGTCTGCTCGCCTTCCTTGGCCGATGCCACGATCACACGCGTGACGAACGGCCAGGCGATGCCGAAACCGCCGCCTTGCAGCAAGGCACAAAGCAGGATCAACGGGATAGAGCCGGCCGGCACCGTATAGGCGAAACCGGCGACGCCCGTGGCGATCATCAGCGCCCCGCCGACGATGATCAGCCGCTCTCGCTCTGGCGGCGCATTGGCGACGAGGATCGACAGGATCGACCAGGCGATCGATTCGGCGGCGATGATGTAGCCGGTGGTCAGGATCGGAATGCCTTGCAGGCTGGTCAGAAGCAGCGGCCCGTAGACCGCGAACGAGCAGGTCGCCACCGAAAACGCCGCGACCATGGTCATGCCCGCGCCGACCGGCGAGCGCCATGAGAACAGCCGCGACGGGAACAGGCGCGAGCGCGGCTTCAGTGCGTCGATATAGATAAACAGCGCCAGGCCGATCAGGCCGAGGGTGAGCAGCAGCGACGAGCGCAGCAGGGCGATGTCGACGCCGGCAGTGGCAATCAGCACGACGCTGCCGGCGAGGCAGCCAAGTGCCGCAAAGGGGAAGGGCGGCGCCGAGCCGCCCTTCGCCTGCGGCCTCGTTGCTTCAGGCGTATCGAGCACGAGGAAGCTTGCCAGCGCCATGGCCGTGCCGCCGAGGGTGAAGACGCCGAAGGCCCAGCGCCAGGACGAGAATTCGGTCATGACCGCGCCGAGCACCGGCCCGCTGAAGGCGGCGACACCCCAGATCGCCGACATGACGCCGAAAAGCTGCGGCCAGATCGCGCGGGCAAACAGCCGCTCGACCGAGACGAAGGCCAGCGACACCAGCGCGCCGCCACCGAGCCCTTCGATCAGGCGGCCGCAGAGGAACAGCGGCATCGAAGGCGCGGTGGCGCAGACCAGCGCGCCGACGGCATAGAGCATTGCGGCGACCATCATGTTGGTACGCAGCGCGACATAGCTCACCAGCCGTCCGGCGGCCGCACCGGCAACGATGGCGCCGAACTCGTAGATCGCCAGCGACCAGCCGACCAGTTGCACGCCGGCGAGGTCGCCGACCATGGCCGGCATGACCGTTGCTACCATGGTTTCGTTGGTGGCGTGCAGCAGGATGCCGAGGCCGATAAAGCAGAAGCGCGCCAGGTCGCCGCTCGCCCACAGCGCGCGCCAATCGACCCCGTTTGTGCTTGTTTTGGTCATCCAGCCCCCCGAGCTTCCCTAGACGCTGGTCTAAAATATTGGAGCGCTCTTCGTCTCCAAATGGGCACGCGGCGCTTCGGGGACGGCTTGTAAAACCTCAACCGCAGTTGAGTTCAAGCGGTTTCCGGTGTGCTGAGATGATGATGTAGGCCGGAAGCCAGGGTGATCGTGCATCTCGGCTCCACGATCAACCCGCTCTGCGGCGCAACTGATACTGGCTGACGCCGATTGCGATGTTCACGCCGTTCTACCAATCGATTTAGCAGCACCTCAACCGACGCATATCCCAGATACTGGTTGCCAGCTTCCGCAAATATGGTTAATATATTAGCAAGAAGAAATATTCCCGCTTACAGTCGTACTGGAGCACGACAATGGGCGCTGCCGATTTGCGCAGGCCAAGTATTGCGGCGATTCTGTGCGCCGCAGAGGGCCCTTCATCCGAAAGAGTCTTGTCACCCGAAAGAGTCTTGGGAGGCCCGGCGGCTTAAAGCCGTTGCTGGCGGCCTCATAACTTCCGCATCCCCCACAGCATAATCGATCGAACCGAATCGAGGGCTTTGTTGCGCCCTCATGCTGCCGACCAGTGCCAGAGATGGCCTGCGCAGCACCCTCTAGCTCTGGCAAAATCGGAGGAAAACATGATTATTGGATGTAGATGTAGTGGTTTAAAGGTGGCCGCGGCTGCGGCTTTCATGGGTGGGGCACTGTTGCTTGGAACAGGCGGAGCGCTAGCGCAGACCTGTCCCGGCGTATCGCAGACACAGTGCACGGACTTCTGCGGCACCGCTGGCGTGGCCTCCTGTACAAAGACGGGGTCGGTTCCGGACTGCGTGTGCAATGAGACCACGAAGGATGTGAATGGCAATGCGTTCGGCACGGCAACGCAGGATACGGCTGAAGGCCAAGGCAACATTGGCAACAAGACCGAGACGGCCTGCGAGGGTAATCCCGGCCACTGCAAGTAGTAATATCCGAAATTTTCGAATAAACATCTATGTATTTGGCTGTTGACGGGTTTATTCTATAGGTTCGTAGAATTCCTCTGCGGCACTGCCAAGTGCAGATTAAAGAGCTGGAAGGGACTACCTTTCCCTTCCGGCTCAGAGGTGGTCAGAACATGATGCGCAGCGTTTTGTTCGTTACGGTAATCCTCGGCGCGGCGGTAACGCCCGGGAGTTCCATGGGACCGACACCATCGGTGACTTCCGGCCAGGTTTTGTCGGCCTTCAATCAGCTCTCAGCTCTCCTCGAGCCGTCCTCCATCCGGCCCGATACCCCCGCCTATCGCTCGCAAGCCGTGGAGCGCGGCGATATCGTCACAACGGTGCAGGCGGCTGGCACGCTGAACGCGCTAGTTATGGTGGAAGTCGGTTCTCAGCTCTCGGGTCGGGTGAAGGAACTCTATGTCGACTTCAACTCCAAGGTCACCAAAGGCCAGGTGATAGCCCGGGTTGAGCCGGAGATTTACGAAGCGAGAGTAGCGCAAGCCCTTGCCGAACGGGAGATGGCGCAAACGCAGGTTTCGGTACATCGGGCGCAGATCGAGCGGGCCAGGGCAGAGATGGAGACCGCCGAGGCCAGATATGATTCTGCAGCCGCACAGACTACACGCGCCGAAATCGCGCTCGATGGTGCGGCGCAGGAAGTGAACCGCAAACGTTCCCTGGCTAAGCAGAAGATCATCGCGGTGGGAGAATGGGAGCGGGAGAATACCGCGCACAATTCTGCCAAGGCGCAGGCGACTGCCGCCCAGGCCGAGGAACTGTCGCAATCGGCAGTCGTTCGAGCCGCCAAGGCGACCCTCAACATGGCAGAAGCGGAGCTCGCCAACACGCTTGCCCAGGTGAAGCAGAAGGAAGCGGTGCTTCAGCAGGCCCAAATTGATCTTGACCGCACCTATGTACGCGCGCCGGTCACCGGCACAGTGGTCAATCGCGCCGTCAGTGGCGGTCAGACCCTGGCGGCTAGCCTGCAGACCCCGATACTGTTCACCATAGCTCAAGACCTGACTGAGATGCAGGTGGAAGCTTCCGTGGTGGAAGCCGACATTAGCCGTTTTGCGCTCGGGCAGCCGGTTACTTTCACTGCCGATGCCTATCCCGACCGAATTTTCACCGGCACGGTAAAACAGATACGCAAGGCACCGCAGGTCGTTCAAAACGTCGTCACATACATAGTGGTGGTCGGTACGCAAAATTCCGATGAGCTGCTGTTGCCCGGCATGACCGCCAATCTGAGCGTGGTAATGGCCAAGCGACAGGGGGTCTTGAAAGTGCCCAATGCGGCCCTGCGTTTTCGGCCGCCGAGTGATACCGGGGACGAGGCGCGATCAACCGCGCCGGCCATTGCCAAAACGGGCGTAGAGGCGGGAAGCCCGGGCGAGGTATTTGTATTTGGGCCAGACCGCGAGCCGAAGCTTGTCTCGCTCCGGCTTGGAATCACCGACGGTCGTGCAACAGAGGTGCTGGCAGGCGACCTGACTGAGGGGCAGCAGGTCATTACGGGGCTTGCTACTGCTCCGCGTCGGGACGATGACGCGTCTTCCGTCCTGGTCAAGTTCCGGTTGTGGTGAGGTATTCATGGCTCTGATTGACGTCGACCGGCTGCGCCATTGCTACCGTGTTGGCGGAGAGCCGGTGTGGGCGCTCGAAGGGGTGAGCATGACGATTCAACGAGGCGAATTCGTCGCGGTGATCGGATCTTCAGGATCGGGCAAGTCTACCTTCATGAACATACTGGGCTGCCTCGACAGTCCGAGTGAAGGCCGCTATCGGCTGAACGGGGTAAACGTCGGTGGACTCCATCACGATGAACTCGCTGCGATCCGCAATAGGAACATCGGTTTCGTGTTTCAGTCGTTCAATCTGCTGCCGCGGGCCAGCGCACTAGAAAATGTGGAACTGCCGCTTGTCTATCGCCGCATGTGGGCTGGTGAGCGGCGGCGCGCAGCGCTGGCGATGCTGGCCAAGGTAGGGCTCGCCGATCGGGCCAGACATACTCCTGCCGAACTCTCGGGCGGACAACAGCAGCGCGTTGCCATTGCCCGCGCCCTGGTGACGGAGCCTTTACTTTTACTGGCCGATGAACCCACTGGTGCGCTCGACAGCCAGACAGGGCTGGAGATCATGGCAATTTTCCGCCGACTCAATGGAGAGGGCCTGACCATTGTGCTGGTCACCCATGAGGCTGAGATAGCTGCCCATACGGATCGCATTGTAGCCTTTCGAGACGGCCGCGTTCTGTCAGACACCCCTGTCATACAGCAGGTCCGACCTTTGGATGACACTCGCCGTCTAGCGCTGGCGTACAACAATGTCCGGTAGCACAAGAACCGCCCTGCGATCATTACGCTCCCATCATATGCGCAGCGCGCTCACCATGTTGGGCATCATCATCGGTGTGGCCGCTGTCGTGGTGATGATCGCGATCGGGGTTGGTGCGCGCGAACGGATCACTGCGCAGATCCGCAGCCTCGGCGCCAACCTCATCAGCGTCAGTCCGGGCAGTGCGAAGATGGGCAGCGTCCGCCTTGGGGCCGGTGGCGCGCCGCGGCTGAGTGAAGAGGACGCGGCGGCGATCGGAATGGAAATCCCCGGCGTCGTGGTGGCGGCGCCACTCCTCTACGCCCGCGAGCAGTTCACGATCGGCTCCGCCAATTGGCAAGGCGTGCTTCGCGGCGTGACGCCGGAATATTTCTCAGCGCGCGAGTGGAGGGTTGTTGCCGGGCAGGAGATGACCCCGGAGGACAACAACCGCGTCGCCAACGTGGTGCTCCTCGGAACGACGATGCGGGAGAAGTTGTTCGGAAAAGCCGATCCGCTGGGCGCCGCGATCCGCATCCGCGACGTGCCGTTCACGGTGATCGGACTGCTGGAGCGGAAGGGCCAGAGCGTGTGGGGCGATGATCAGGACGATGTGGCACTTGTGCCGCTGAGGACGGCGCGACGTCAGTTCATTGGCACGAGCCGTGCCAATCCGACCTTCGTACACAACATCACCGTCAAGTTCGCCGATTGGACCTCGGCCGAGGGCACGATGGCAGCGATCCGCCAACTCCTGTGGCAGCGTCACCGGTTGCGGACAGGTCAGGAAGACAGCTTCATGGTGAGCAACCTCGCCGAAGCTGCGAATGCCGAAGGTTCGACCACACGCGTGGTGTCGCTGCTGCTTTCGGCGGTGGCCTCAATTTCGCTGGTCGTGGGCGGGATCGGCATCATGAACATCATGCTGGCGACGGTGACGGAGCGGGTCCGCGAGATCGGACTGCGGCTTGCGGTGGGCGCGCGACGGCGAGATATCCTTGCCCAGTTTCTCGTTGAGGCAGCAACGCTTGCCCTGCTCGGGGGTATTCTAGGTGCTGGTATTGGGATTGTTGCTGCAATCGCCGTTGGGTCTATCGCTCAATGGCCGGTGATCATCGATCTCAGCGCCGTCCTGCTGGCTATCGGCTTTGCCGCGGCTGTAGGCGTCTTTTTCGGCTACTATCCCGCCCGCAAGGCCGCAAGCCTACAGCCGATCGAAGCGCTGCGCGCAGAATGAGTTTGGCGCCACCGCGCGATCATCGGTCAATTTCGAAGCCGCAAGGCGCCCAATCAAAAGGCTGCCACGCGCCGGCGACTACGCGGCGCGGAACCGTCCTATCCCGGCGCATGATGAAAGGCCACGGGCCGTATTTGCCAGTGGCCGTTATTTGAACGAGTGGATCAGGTCCAGCGAAGTGACGGCGACCGCCAGGTTGACGCCGGTCTGTGCCTGGACACTGAGCGGCTGCAGCGAAAAGGCGCTGTCGAGGCCGCCGACCAGGAGATTGGCGCCGCCACCGGTGACCACGCTGGCCTCGGCGTTCACGCCATAGTAGCTGCCGGCAAGGTCGCCTTCATCGTGGTTGCGGGTCGCCGCCAGAACCGCCCATACCAGCTGGCCCTGATGCGTCCGGCCGACATCGACGCCGAGCTTGGAAATCACCCCGGTATAGACTTCGGAGGGGCCACCACGATGCGGACGAAAGACACAGGAAACACCCTTGTTGGAGGTGACGAGATAGGCCGTGCCGCCGTCGATGGTGCAGTCGAGCACGCCGAGCTGGAGCTTGCTGGCGCTGGCGGGAGCGGCAACGACGGTCGTGGCGAGAGCAGCGGCACAGGCGAGTTTCTTGATCATGGCAGGGTCCTTTCGAAATTGCCTTGTACAAACGGCTGAGCACGCCGAGCGTTCCGCCGAAAACTTGGCGCCAGCAAGGCGAAGCTAAACGCAGGGTTGTCGGAGTGCGGAAACGGAGGCCCGATTAACCGGCCGCTCAGCCGGCACTGGTGCGGGCCAGGCCGTCCTTGGCCGGCTGGTAGGTCGGATTGAGGTGCACGGCTTCGCGGTAGGATTTCGCGGCCCTGACCTTGTCGCCGCGCCGCTCGTAGATCAACGCCTGGTTGGACCAGGCCTCGGCATTCTTGCCGTCGAGCTTGATGGCCATGTTGAAGTCGGCGAAGGCATTGTCCTCGTCGTTCATGGCAAGGTAGGAGAGGCCGCGCCCATTGTAAGGCTCGGAGGCATCCGGCGCCAGCGAAATGGCGGTCGAGAAATCCTCGATGGCAAAGGCGTGCTGGCCCTGACTCTGGTAGATCAGGCCGCGATTGTGATAGGCGCGCGCATCGGTCGTGTCGAGCTGGATGGCCTTCTGGAAATCGTTGAAGGCTTCCTGGACCCGGCCCGCCCTGCGGTAGAGATTGCCGCGGCCGATATAGGCGGCGTCATAGTTGGAGTTGATCTGGATCGAGCGGTTGTAGTCGGCGAGCGCGCTCGCCTGATCGCCGAGGAAGCGCTGGATGAGCGCCCGGTTCGAATAGGCCTGGTAAAAATTCGGATTGAGCTGGATGGCGGTGTTGAAGTCCTTCAGCGCCGCCTGGTACTGGCCGCCGCGGCCATAGGCCGAGCCGCGCACATTGTAGGCTTCCGGATCCTGGGGGTTGCGCTGGATCACCGCCGACAGCGAGGAGATGTTCTCGCTCGAGCCTTGCGCCTTGTCGATGTTGTTGAACTCGCCGGTCGGAACGCTCTGGCAGCTGGCAAGCGCCATCCCGGAAAGCAGGGCTGCCGTCAGGGCGAGGCCGCGCCACGCGGTTCTGCGCTCTACGGTGATTGCGTCCATGTCTGCCCTGTCCTTACTGCGCCGTCTGGTCCGTTCCCCCTCCGAACCGGCATCTCTCCCAACCGGTCCTCTCGGACCGGGTCGAACTCACAACAAAAAGGTGGCGGCGATTCCGCATCGCGCCACCTTGGATATCCTTGGAAAAGGACGAAAAATTGACGTCAGAACCGCGGCGGACGCGGAGCACCGGCACCGGCAGCACCGGCCGCGACCGGACGCGGGGTCATCGGCAGCAGGCCTTCGCGCTGGGCGCGCTTGCGGGCCAGCTTGCGGGCACGGCGCACGGCTTCCGCCTTTTCACGGGCGCGCTTCTCGGAGGGCTTCTCGTAATGTCCGCGCATCTTCATTTCGCGGAAGATGCCTTCACGCTGCATCTTTTTCTTGAGCGCGCGAAGCGCCTGATCAACGTTGTTGTCGCGGACGAGTACCTGCACGTGCAATCCTGTCTTTCGGGTTTGAAATCAACAGGCAAGCGGCCATAGCCGCAAGCCTCCGCGGCGCGTTACACCACGAATTGGGGCGGCTGATAGCAGAATCACGGGGCGCTGTCCACAGCCGATTGAGAGGCGGTGCCGATCCCGAAACGAACAACCCGCCTCAGGGCCGTCCTTGGTGTGAATCAGCACCATATGGAGATTAGTAGCATAGCTGCCGGCACAAAGCAAGAACAAAATTCGCCTTGGGCCAGATAGGCGCCGCTACGCCGTGGCCAGGTGGAGCTGCTCGAAACCCTCGAAGAACTCGCCGTAGTCGCAGGTTATTTCCTCGCCGGCGGCGATGTCGCGGGTCGCGGTGGCCCCGCCATATTGCGAAAAGTCGGTGTTCGGCTTGTCGGCGTGGTTCATGAAGCGGCCATTGTCGACCTCATAGACCATGAAGCCCGGCCGGTCCGGACTGGGATAGGCATATCTGTCGAGCAATTCCTTGAGGTGCGGCGGCGCCGTCTCGTATCTTTCCATCGGGATCAGCCGGTCGAAGTCCGGATCGAGCCGCCAGATCTGCGCCCCTTTCCGGATCGGCTCGGCGGCGAACACGCCGACGCCTTCGATTGCGCTTGCAGCGATATAGGTCCTGATCAGCAGCATGTTTCCAACCCGTTTTCGAGGAGAAGACGGAATCGTCAAATCGCCGGAAAAAGCAAGACCGGTTTTTCCGGTATTGCGGCTGGCGGGCCGACGCCGACCGCGAAAACGCTTCACGTGCGGGTGATCGAGACGCCGCCGTCGGCGAACAGTGCCGTGCCGGTGGTGAAGCTCGATGCATCGGAAGCCAGGTAAAGCGCCGAGCGGGCGATCTCCTCTGGCTCGGCGACGCGCTTCAAGGCATGCAGGTTTTCGACGAAGGCTCGCGATTCCGGTGTCTTGAACGTTGCCGAAGGCGTGTCGGTGCCGCCCGGCAGCAGCGCGTTGACCCGAATCCCCTTGGCGCCAAATTCAGCGGCCAGCACCTGCGTCAATCCGATCAGTCCGGCCTTGCTCGCGGCATAGCTGGTCATGCCGGGCATGCCGAGCGTGTGGCCGACGAAGGTCGAGGTGAAGATCAACGAGCCGCCGCCGCGTTCGACCATCGCCGGCACCTGGTATTTCGCGCCGAGAAAGGCGCTGGTCAGATTGGTATCGAGCGTCTCGCGCCAGCCCTTCAGCGACAGCTCAGAAACCGGCCCCATCCTGCCGACCGAGCCGGCATTGTTGAAGGCGATGTCGAGCCCGCCGAATTTCTCGACCGCCAGGTCGACCAGGACTTTCGCGTAGGCTTCGTCGCGGACGTCGCCGGCAAGCGCAATGGCGGTGCCCTCGGCGTCTTCGATTTCGGCAACCAGCGCATCGAGTTCCGCCCGGCGGCGGGCGGCGACGACGAGCCTGGCGCCTTGCTCGGCAAAGAGTTTTGCCGTGGCGCGGCCGATCCCGGAACTGGCGCCGGTGACGATGGCGACCTTGTTGGTGAGTGCGAACATTTTCTGCATCCTTTTTTCGCGCCGGCTCTGGCCGGCAATCGGGATGCTTGGTCGCAAATCGGGGCGGCGCGAGCCACCCGATACCTGCGCTGCCCTCGACAGCCCTTCTTGACGTCCGCTTGCCACCAGGCTACGGATCGTCATCCAAAACTCGCGGGTGGACGCGCCACCCATTCCAATGACCCCCCAAGACATAATGAGCAGGTTGTTGGCCCCCGGCTTCGAGGGCGACAGCGAGTTGACGTCCGCCCTTCAATCGGAATTTGGCAAAGGCTTTCCGATAGAAAATCTCCGGCCGCTGCTGACGTCCGGCAACCTTCATACCCAAGCCGCCGCCGCTTTCTTGGTGGCCGAAGCCAGTCCCAAAACAAGCTACAAGATGAATTGCGTTGTCGCGGAAATAGCCGATCTGCTCGACAGCGAATCTTCGGGCATCCGGTGCGACGCGATCGAGGCGCTTCTAGGGTGCACCACGCCTGCGGACGGCACCATTCTCGGCCGCGTGATGCTGCGGCTGGATGACGAACATGCCGGCGTTCGGTGGAGGGTCGTCCAATTCATCTGCCTTGCACAGCGCTGGCAGCTAAGGCTTGCGGTGGAAAATGCCGCCGCGCTTCGTCTGGACTCAGCTTTCACGACACTGGTCGACGCCTATGGTCACTATGTCATGCCGAGTTCCAAGGACCTGCCACGGTTACTCGAACATCCGGATGCGGTTTTGCGGCGCTTTGCGGCGGCAGTGGCGATCAGGCCACGCGAGGTGATCGTCGAGCGCTTCGTTGCCATGGCGGAGCAGTCGAACGACGCGGAAGTTCGCAAAATCGCGGCCGATTGCCGTGAGGGTTATTTGCGATCGATCTATGCAATCGGGCCGTGCATCGTGAAGCGTGCTCCGGCTGACCCAACGAAAAGCGAAGCTCAGAACAGCGACCAGTGAAAGCACGGCGCAAACGGCAAGCGCCGTCGCAAACGGTGCAAGGCCACTATTGCCTAAGCAGCCAGCCGAGCCGATCGAGCGAAAATGCGTAGCTGACGGCGATCAGCAGGGCGACGGCCATGCCGGCCGTCGTGTAGCCGGCCAGGTGGAATCCGGCAGCGCCGCCGAACAGGATGACGAGTTCGAGCACCAGCCGCAAACCGCCCGGCACCGGAACCGGCGCCCGCCCCGAGCGGCTCGGATCGTTCGGCACCGCGAAGATTCCCCAGAGCGCGGCGGCAACGAACGGCAATGCCACGGCAAGGATCCAGCGCCACATGCCCGCTGAGAGGCTCCAGCCCGCCATGCCGAGGCCGAGCAAAGCGGCGAGCTCCAGCAAGAAGCGCAATGTCAGATTCCACCAGACGTTAGCCACCGCCATAATCCTCCGATCGTCAGGCGACGGATAGCGGTGGAAGGCAATTGCATCAACCTGCCCGGATGCGGCTTTTTCACCACGGCGCAAAACGGCAAGCGCCGTCGCAAACAGTGCAAGGCTGGCAGCACGGTTTCGCTAGTGATACAAGCTCGCGCGCCGGGGCTGGCTGATCTGCCCTGCCGCCATTTGCGAGGCCTGCGACGTTGAAGAAATACTCGGTATTCGCCATCGCCCGCGAGGCCATGCGCGGTCATAGAGGCTGGGAGGAACAGTGGTCCTCGCCGGAGCCGAAGAAGGAGTACGACGTCATCATCGTCGGCGCCGGCGGCCACGGCCTGGCCACAGCCTATTATCTCGCCACCGTGCACGGCATCACCAACGTCGCGGTATTGGAAAAAGGCTGGCTCGGCGGCGGCAATACCGGGCGCAACACCACCATCATCCGCTCGAACTATCTCTACGACGAGAGCGCCGGCATCTACGACCATGCGCTGAAGCTGTGGGACGGGCTCAGCCAGGAGCTCAACTACAACGTCATGTATTCGCCGCGCGGCGTCATGATGCTCGCCCACAACATCCATGACATCCAGGTGCTGAAGCGGCACGTCCACGCCAACCGGCTGAACGGCATCGACAATGAATGGCTGACGCCGGAGCAGGCCAAGGAATTCTGCCCGCCGCTCAACATTTCGCGCGATGCACGCTACCCGGTTATGGGCGCCTCCCTGCAGCGCCGCGGCGGCACGGCGCGCCACGATGCGGTCGCCTGGGGCTATGCGCGCGGCGCCTCGGCGCGTGGCGTCCACATCATCCAGAATTGCGAGGTCACCGGCGTCAAGCGGGCGCCGAACGGCGCGGTAACCGGTGTCGAGACGACGCGCGGCTTCATCGGCGCCAGGAAGGTCGGCGTGGTTGCCGCCGGGCATTCGTCGGTGATCATGAACATGGCCGGCGTGCGCATGCCGCTGGAAAGCTATCCGCTGCAGGCGCTGGTATCGGAGCCGGTCAAGCCGGTGGTGCCTTGCGTGGTGATGTCGAACACGGTGCATGCCTATATCTCGCAATCCGACAAGGGCGAGCTGGTCATCGGCGCCGGCACCGACCAGTATGTCTCCTATTCGCAGACCGGCGGCCTGCACATCCTCCAGCACACACTCGACGCGATCTGCGAGATGTTCCCGATCTTCACCCGTATGAAGATGCTGCGCTCATGGGGCGGCATCGTCGACGTGACGCCGGACCGTTCGCCGATCCTGGCCAAGACGCCGGTGCCCGGCCTCTATGTCAATTGCGGCTGGGGCACAGGCGGCTTCAAGGCGACGCCGGGTTCGGGCCATGTCTTTGCCCATACGATCGCCAGGGACGATCCGCACCCGATCAACGCGCCCTTCACCATCGAGCGCTTCCGCACCGGCCGCCTCATCGACGAGGCGGCGGCGGCAGCGGTGGCGCACTGATGATGACCGAGATGGCCATCGCTATGCCGCTGATGCTCGCCGGCGAGCAAGGCCTGTTCCATATCCCCACGCCAGAGGAGGTGCGCCTGCAGCCCATCAGCCGGGCCGGCAATGAAGCAGATTGGCCGTTTTCCGTCGACGAGGGTGTACTCGCCTGCGCCTGGAGCGCCGGTCAGAGAGTGGTCACCTTTATGGAGAACCGGCCAGCCGATCTCGAGGAAGGCGAAAAATTCGAGCGGCGCTACGTCATCGTGACGACCGAACCGATGACGCTTTCGGTCGGCAATATGGCGTATCGCGACCTTTTCCGCCCGGTAGCCAGCATCGAGGAGCGCATCCGGCTGGTGGCGCCCTTCGTGACGATGGGCCAGAGGCTTTGCGACCAACCTGCCGGCGCTCGCGTCGGCCACGGCGAACTGTAGGACCGACCATGCTTCTCATCCGCTGCCCCTATTGCGAGGAAGAGCGTCCGGAGCTCGAATTCCGCAACGCCGGCGAGGCGCATATCGCGCGTTCCCCAAACATCGCCGGCGAGAGCGACGACGATTTTGAAAAGTTCTTTTTCATCCGCTCCAATCCCAAGGGGATCATCTATGAGCGCTGGCGGCACATGCATGGCTGTGCGCGGTTCTTCAATGCCGTGCGCGACACCGTCAGCGACAGGTTCCTGATGACCTACAAGGCCGGCGAACCGAAGCCCACCAAGCTGCCGGGAGCCGCCAAATGAGCGCCACGTTCCGCATTGCCGGCGCCGGGCGGCTCAAACAGGCAAAGATAGCTGGCTTCAGCTTCGACGGCCGCCCCTATACCGGCATCGAGGGCGATACGTTGGCCTCGGCGCTGCTTGCAAACGGCGTCCATCTCGTCGGCCGCTCGTTCAAGTACCACCGGCCGCGCGGTTTTCTGTCGGCCGGCGCCGAAGAGCCGAACGCGCTGGTCGAGATCAAGCGCGACGCGGCACGCAAGACGCCGAACGTTCGTGCCACGGTGCAGGAACTCTATGACGGATTGACCGCACAGTCGCAGAACTGCTGGCCGTCGCTCGCTTTCGACATCGGTGCCGTCAGCAGTATTGCCTCGCCGATGCTTTCGGCCGGCTTCTACTACAAGACCTTCATGTGGCCGAAGGCCGCGTGGAAAAACCTCTACGAGCCCAAGATCCGCGCCGCCGCCGGTCTCGGCGTCGCTCCTGACCAGCCGGATCCCGACCACTATTCGGCGCGCTTCGCCCATTGCGAGGTGCTGGTGCTTGGCGGCGGTGCCGCGGGCATCGCCGCGGCATTGGCCGCGGCCGAGACCGGCGCGCGCGTCATCCTTGCCGACGAGCAGGCGGAATTCGGCGGCAGCCTGCGCTTCGAGAGCGGCGCCAGGATCGAAGGCCAGGACGGTTTTGCCTGGGCGCAGTCCGCTGTTGCCAAGCTCCGGACGATGGACAATGTCCGCGTGCTGCCGCGCACCACCGCCTTCGGCTATTACGCGCAGAATTTCGTCGGGCTGGTCGAGCGCGTCAGCGACCATCTGCAGAACCCCGGCCGCGACCTGCCGCGCGAGCGGCTGTGGCAGGTTCGCGCCAGCCGCGTGGTGCTGGCGACCGGCGCCATCGAGCGCCACATGGTGTTTGCCGATAACGACCGCCCCGGCATCATGCTGGCGTCGGCGGCGCGCACCTGTCTTAACCATTACGGCGTCGCCGTCGGCAGGAATGTCGGCGTCTATACGGCAAACGATTCCGCCTATGCGGCGGCGATCGACCTGAAAAAGGCCGGCATCAACGTAGCGGCGATCGTCGACCTGCGCGACAACCCGACCGGGCCGGCGATCGACGAGGCGAGGGCGCTCGGCATCGAGGTCAATTTCGGCCGCGCGGTGATCCGCGCCGGCGGCAAATTGCGGGTGTCGTCGATGACTGTGCAGCCGAAGAATGGCGGCGGCGAACGCACCATCCCGGTTGACGCGATTCTGATGTCGGCCGGCTGGACGCCATCGGTGCATCTGTTCTCGCAATCGCGCGGCAAAGTTGCCTTCAACGACGAGACCAAGCGCTTCGTGCCCGGAATTTATGCGCAGGACTGCGTCTCGGTCGGCGCCTGCAACGGTACCGACGGGCTGTCGGCGACGATCGACGAGGCCTATGCAGCGGGCGCCAAGGCGGCCAAGCACGCCGGCAGCAGGCCGGCCAAGGGCACCAAGCCGAAGGTCGACGCCGGCGAGAGCTGGTCGCGCGGCATGCTGGGTGCAGCACCCGGTGCCGGATCGGATACGACGGTCAAGGCCTTTGTCGACTTCCAGAACGACGTCACCGCTAAGGACATCCGCCAGGCAGTGCATGAGGGCATGCGCTCGATCGAGCACGTCAAGCGCTTCACCACCAATGGCATGGCGACCGACCAGGGCAAGACCTCCAACATGCACGGCCTGGCGATTGCCGCCGAGACGTTGGGCAAGCCGATCCCGCAGGTCGGGCTGACGACGTTCCGCGCGCCCTATACGCCGGTGACATTCGGCTCGATCGTCGGGCACGCGCGGGGTCCGCTGTTCGACCCGACCCGCAAGACCGCGATCCATCCCTGGGCCGAGCGCCAGGGCGCTGTATTCGAGGATGTCGGCCAATGGAAGCGCGCCTGGTATTTCCCGAAGCCGGGCGAGGACATACATGCCGCCGTCGACCGCGAATGCGTCACGGTGCGCAAGACAGCCGGCCTGTTTGACGCCTCGACGCTGGGCAAGATCGAGGTGGTCGGGCCGGATGCGGCCAAATTCATGGAACTGCTCTACACCAATCCATGGGAGAAGCTCGAGCCCGGCCGCTGCCGTTACGGCATCATGCTGCGCGAGGACGGCTTCATCTATGACGACGGTGTCGTCGGCAGGCTTGCACCCGACCGTTTCCATGTGACGACGACGACCGGCGGCGCGCCGCGCGTCATGAACCATATGGAAGACTATCTCCAGACCGAGTTCCCGCATCTCAACGTCTGGCTGACCTCGATCACCGAGCAATGGGCGGTGATTGCCGTGCAGGGACCGAAGTCTCGCGACATCATTGCGCCGCTGGTCGAGGGCATCGACATGTCGGATGAGGCGCTGCCGCATATGTCGGTGCGCGAAGGCCGGATCTGCGGCGTGCCGACCAGGCTGTTTCGCATGTCGTTCAGCGGTGAGCGCGGCTTCGAGATCAACGTGCCGGCCGATTACGGCGAGGCAGTCTGGGAAGCGCTATGGGCCGAGGGCCAGAAGCATGGCGCCTGTGCTTACGGCACCGAGTCCATGCATGTGCTGCGCGCTGAAAAGGGCTACATCATCGTCGGCCAGGATACCGACGGCACGGTGACGCCGAACGACGCCGGGCTCGACTGGGCGGTCGGCAAGAAGAAGACCGACTTCGTCGGCATTCGCGGCATGGCGCGGCCGGATCTGGTCGCCAAGGGCCGCAAGCAGCTTGTCGGCCTGAAGACCAGGGATCCCAAGGTGGTGCTGGAGGAGGGCGCGCAGATCGTCGCGGACCCGAAGCAGGCAATCCCGATGAAGATGATTGGCCATGTCACCTCGAGCTATTGGTCGCAAAATTGCGGCCGCTCGATCGCGCTGGGGCTGGTCGCCGGCGGCCGCGATCGCACGGGCGAGACGTTCTATGTGCCGATGCCGAACGGCGTGATCGAGGTGGAGGTCACCGGCATGGTGTTCTTCGACGAGAAGGGGGAGCGCCTCAATGGCTAAGGCCGCTTTGAAAACCGACGCCGCCGGACCCTCAGTCGAACGCCGTCCGGCTCTCGCCGGCCAGTCGCTTTCCGCCGCCGGCGTTACACTTGCCGTGCTGCCGCCGGCCGAGCGCATATCGCTGCGCGCGCCGGAAGCCTCGATTGCGGCACTTTCGAAAGCGCTCGGCGTCATCCTGCCGCAAAGGCCGAAAACCTCGGCGGCAAAGGCCGGACGCACGGCCTTGTGGCTCGGGCCGGACGAATGGCTGGTCATCGACGAGAGCGGAAAAGATCCGCTCGCCGACTGCGCCAGCATTTCCGTACTGCATTCGGCGGTCGGCATCTCGCACCGCAACGTCGCCATATCGGTTATCGGTCCGGCTGCCGCGGCGACGATCAATGCCGGCTGCCCGCAGGATCTGTCGCTCGACGCCTTTCCGGTCGGGGCGGCGTCGCGCACCATTCTCGGCAAGGTCGAAATCGTGCTGTTGCGCACGGCGGCCGACGCGTTCCGCGTCGAATGCTGGCGTTCCTTTTCCGATTATGTCTTTACTTTTCTATTGGAGGCAGCGCGCGACGCGGCAGCATAGGCATGTTCGCCGCGCCCGACCGTTCTGCGACAGCGAGCCGAGGGAGAATGCAAATGCCGCCGAACTCCGCGCCGAAGTCGCCGGTCAAGACGCCGGCCGTGCGCTCTTTCGAAGACGAGCAGCGCACGGGGACGGATATCGAAGAGGAACTCGAGGAAGGCCTCGAGGATACATTCCCGGCCAGCGATCCGGTGTCGATCACCGGAACGGCCATTCCCGGCGCACCGGCAAGACCCGGCAAGCCCAAAAGCGTGGTGGGACAGAAGCGCAAGAAGTGATCTGCGCGGGGTGACAAAAAGCAGGGCTGAGGCCGGCACGATGGGCGGCCGGAAATTGCTGCCGCCCTTTCGTTTCCTCACCGCGTATTGTCGCCCGATCGGCTCAGAAGCTGCTTGGCACGATCCACGGGTCGATGCCGATGCCGAGCCTCGGGCCCTTGCTGCCGACCTTGTGGGCCGCGGCATCGGCCTTTTCAAGCGATCCGGTCGGCGCGCAATCAAGCTTCGCACCGGTCTTGGTATCGATGCAGGTCACTTCTTGCTTGCCTGACTGATTGCTGCCGGCAAATGCGGCGCCAGAGAGTGCCAGCAGGGCGGCGAGCGTGAGGATTGCCTTCTTCATCGTCGGTCTCCGGTTCAGCTATTGAATTTCTCGTACATGTACGGCATTGCGTACAGATACGCCCTGGACTCCCGATATTCAAGCAAAATCGTACGCGTACGGAGAATTGCCGAACGCTCGGCGCCGCAGCGCAGATCGTTCGGAGAAGATCCTGCAGATCGGGAGGAGCGCCGCTCTTCAGCAGTTGACCGGCGGCGTGAGCGGCGCAATCTCGTGCGCGGCGATGGCTTCGAGCATGATGTCGCCGATCCGTGTGATGAACGTCGTCTGGTCGCCGAACGGGTAGAACGGGAAGGTGATCAGCAGCGAGATGGCGCCGTGGCCGACCGCCCACAGCATGGTGGCGATGGCGCGTGGATCGCCTTTGAGCCTGCCGGCGGCAACGCAGGCTTCGACCCTCGCGATCAGCACTTTCATCGCCGGGTTGCCGCTCTCCATTTCGGCGAAGGTCTTTCCGGCTGGCGGCCTGACTTTTTCGGTCATGAAGACGGTGCGGTATTCGTTGGGATTTTCCAGCCCAAAGGCGGCGTATTCGACAAGCACCGCCTTGAGCGCCTCGATCGGGTCGTCGGCCGTATGATTTGCGATGCGCCTGGCCAAGGTCTCGAAGGCATCCTCGGCCAGCGCGAACAGGATGTCCTGCTTGTCGGCGAAATAGGAATAGACCGACATCGGCGCATAGCCAACGCGCTTGGCGAGCTTGCGGATGGTGAGGCCGTCATAGCCTTCTTCCTGGACAAGCTTGTGCGCGGCGTCGACAAGTTCGGAACGCAGTTCGGCCTTTTGTTTTTCGCGGCGCTCCTGGACGCTTAGCTGCAACTTTCTACTGCCTTATGACTGATGGCTGGATGCAGCATATATACGCTGTACGGCGTCGGGCAAGGGTGGCACGAAGCAGAAGCTTGACTGTCGTATGGCTGGCGATCGCGCTCGGCTTCGCCATGGAAGCTCTCATTCTGACCGTCAGATTTGCGGCAGGTGCCTACCCCGCGACGAGGCAGGTTCTGATCGAACTGGCGCAAGGCGTGACCTGGTGGTTCTTCGTCTGTGCCGGCGTCAGCCTCGGCACGGCGCTCACCAAGGTGCGCGCCTCGCTCGGTGGCCTGATCGGTGCGATTTCGGCGCCACTGGCGATGGGCATCGCCAAAGGGACGCAAAAGGTTATGGTCAGCGCGCTGGACGCGGCGGCAAAGCCGGCCATCCTGTCGCTCACGACCCTGGGTGTGCTGCGGGCGATCGAATACGGGCTGCTCGGCTGGGCACTGGCGTCGCTGGCATCGAAGGAAGAACCGCGTCCGCTCCATTTCGCGCTGGCAGGCGCCCTGATAGGCGCGGTATTCGGCGGCGGCATCACGGTGCTGACCATCGAGACGGCCGCAGCGAACGACGCTGCTCTCGCAATGCCACAGGCGATCGCAACCGGCCTCAACGAGATCGTGTTCCCAATCGGTTGTTCACTGGTCGTCTACATTGCGCTGCAGGTCAGCCGTCACATGAAGTACGTCGCGGCCGAAGCTAAATAGATTTGGCACAGATAGATTTGGGCTTCTCCGCCCGACGAGAGTCAGACCGCTTCCGGCTGGCGTTCGATCAGCGTCAGCGTCAGCCAGCGCGCGGTCAGCGCCGGTTTTTTCGAGCCCTCGATCTCGATCGTCACGTCGTGCGCCGTCTGCACCCACCCCGACGGCCTGACCTTGACGTCGGCCAGCACGAAACGGGTGCGGATGCGCGAGCCGGTCTTCACCGGCGCCAGGAAGCGCAGCGAATCGAAGCCGTGATTGACGCCCATCTTGCTGTTTTCCAGCGGCGGCATGGTTTCGAAGGTCATCGCCGACAACAGCGAAAGCGACAGGAAGCCATGCGCGATGGTGCCGCCGAACGGCGTTTCGCGGCTGGCGCGTTCCGGATCGCAATGGATGAACTGATGGTCGTCG
The DNA here is from genome assembly GCF_040322355.1 of Mesorhizobium sp. M0145. Taxonomy (NCBI): domain Bacteria; kingdom Pseudomonadati; phylum Pseudomonadota; class Alphaproteobacteria; order Hyphomicrobiales; family Phyllobacteriaceae; genus Mesorhizobium; species Mesorhizobium sp. M0145. The sequence goes on along the minus strand of NZ_JAMYTK010000001.1, from coordinate 292,824 downwards.
GTGGCATCGGCGAACTGGTCGATCATGCGCTGGGTGACGACCCGCCATGGCGACACACCGACTTCCTTGCCGACGTTGGCCAGAAGCACATCGAGACTGATCGGTTCCACGCTGATGTCCTCCATCTTCACCCCCGGCATTTCACTCGCCGGATGGCGTGCGTCTCATTCCTTGAACAATGTCAGCCCGTGTTGCACCGACTGCCCGCCATCGATCGGCAGGATGGCGCCGGTGACATAGCTGCCGGCCCGGCTGCACAAATAGAGCGTTGCGCCGGCAATGTCATCCGGTGCGCCGATGCGGCCGATCGGAACGTGGTTGCCGATATGTCTTGCCTGGTCCTCGGTGCCGGTGGCGAAGGCCGTCATCCGGCTCTGGAAAGGGCCAGGCGCAAAGGCGTTGACGGTGATGCGGCGGGCGGCGAACTCGATTGCCAGGATGCGCGTCAGGTGGTGAACCGCGGCCTTCGAGGCCGAGTAGGAGTAGGCATCTTCGGCTAAAGGCTGCGTGCCCATCACCGATCCGAGGTTGATCACCCGGGCCGGGTCGGCGTCGCTGGCCGCGGCCTCGAGCAGAGGCAGCAATTCGCGCGTCAGGTGGAAGACCGAGGTGACGTTGACGCCGAACACCTTGGCCCAGGCATGGTAGGGAAAGCTTTCCAGCGGCGCGCCCCAGGAGATGCCGGCATTGTTGACCAGGATATGCAGCCGCTCGGTCCGCGCCCTGACCTCGGCCACAAGCGCCGCAATGCCGGCCTCGCTGGAGACGTCGCCGGCAAAACCTTCCGCCCGGCCGGATGCGCCAAGGCCGTTCAACTCGCCCGCTACCCTGACGCAATCCTCGCTCTTGCGCGAGGCGATCATCACCGCGGCGCCGGCCATGACCAGAGCGGTCGCCGCCATGCGGCCGATGCCGGTCGCGGCGCCGGTGACCAGCGCCGTCTTGCCGGCGACTGAGAACAGCTCGTCCAGATAGCTCATCGAATTCCTCCGTGCAGTTCACCGCGCTTTGGTTCAGGAAGCGGCTTCGCGTCGACAAGGCTAGCCGAACTTCGATCATGCTTGCCATGGGTAAAGTAGCTGGGGTGGGGCACGCTTTAGCGGCTGAATGGTTAAGCCCGAAATGCAAGGTGGTCATTCGGCCGTGACATGGGTCGGATGAATGATGCGGCCGTGCCCGTTAGCGAGCACCTTGGTAAGCTGTTCATTTCGCGCGTGAACCAGTCGTCGTTACTCCTCCGCCCCAGCCGCAGGCGGGTCTTGAGGAGTTGGGAGGTGGCCGAGCAGTGGGGCGGGACTGACATTCGTATTCGTGGACGGGGACTATGCTTTCGGGGGGAAAGCCATGGGTAAGAAACAACGCACCGTCCTGCTGGCAGCGGTTTTTGCGACTGTCTTTGGCGTCTTTTTGCTGATCCTGATCCTGCAGATGATCAGTTTTTTAGAGGACTAGACCGAAGCGAAACGCGTCCCTTTCCGGAGGGGCTCTACCGCAGGCTTTCCAGCTCGCGGATGCGTTTGGCGCCGTCGGCCTCGAGCTGCCTTGTGACGGCGCCGATCAGCGCTTCGGCAACGACGAAAAGGGCGGCGGATGAGTCCCAGGCCGAAGGCACGGCGGTGCGCCCGGCGATGACGTGGCGGGCGAAGCGGGCGATCGGCGACAGCCACTGGTCGGTAAACAGCACGATCTGCACGCCACGCTGGTTGGCCGTCTCGGCAAAGCGGACCAGGCTGTCCTGGTAGCGCCTGATGTCGAAGATCACCAGCACGTCGCGCTTACCCATGTCGATCAGTCGGTCGCGCCAGACGCTTTCCTGCCCGCCGAGGTGAAAAACGTTGGGCTGGATGATGGCGAGGTGGGCGGCCATGTAGCGCGCCAGCGGGTCGGTGAAGCGGCCACCGATCAGGAATGTCTTGCCGCGCCGGTCGGCAAGCTTGGCGACGATGTCGGCAAGCTGTTTGTCCGAGAGATGCCGGAAGGTCTCGCGCATGTTGTCGAGGGTCGCCTCCAGCATCGGCGACACGGCGCTGCTGCCCGGCGATGGCGGATTGAGCGTGCGCGAGGCCGGCGACTGCAATTGCGCCGCCAGCTCGTCTTGCAGCGTCGACTGGAATTCCGGATAGTTCTGGAAGCCGAGCCGGGCGACGAAACGCAGGATCGTGGGCGATGATACGCCGGCCGTAGCCGAGAATTCGGCGACCGTCTTCAGCCCGATCAGCGGATAGCTGGCGATCAGCGCTTGCGCTGCGCGCCGCTCGCCTGCCGGCATGGTGCCGATGCGGTCGGAGATCAGTTCGGCAATGCTGGAAACCATGTTTTTCCCCACCCTGGCCGTGCCGTTAGCGCATTATCGAAATCGCGTTTGACAAAGCCGGCCAAACTGTATGAAATCATCCGCAGGGACGCAATGAGGCAAAATACGTAACATACGATACAGCGCTCCCCGGGGACAGCAGACAATGGAGACAGCACGGCCCGCCAGCCTTGCATCGCCTGAAACCGTAAGGGTGACGAACCCCGGCGGATCGAGCCCCTTCGTGCTGACCTGCGACCACGCCTCAAATTTCCTGCCACCGGAATTCGGAACGCTCGGCCTTGCCGCCGAGGATCTTTCCCGCCACATCGCCTGGGATCCCGGCGCCTTGCCGGTGGCGCGCCGCATGGCCGAGGCGCTCGATGCGACGCTGGTCGAGACCTGCATCTCGCGGCTCGTCATCGACTGCAACCGCCCGCTCGACGCGCCGGACCTGATAGTGACGGTCAGCGCCAGCGAAAAAACCGTGGTCCCGGCCAACCAGGGACTTTCGGCCGACCAGCGGGAGGCGCGCATCGCGCTGGCGTGGCGACCGTTTCACGAGCGGATCGCAACGATCGTAGACGAGCGCCCGGCGGCCGGGCGGGAGACCAGGCTGGTCTCGATCCATTCCTTCACGCCGCTCTACAAAGGCAAAAGCCGGCCCTGGCACATCGGCATCATCCATGACGAGGACCGCCGGCTGGCGGCGCCGCTGATCGCGGCGCTGAAGCGGCTCGCCGGCGTCACCGTCGGCGTCAACGAACCCTATTCGCCGGCCGACCGGGTCTATTTCACGCTGGAACGCCATGCGCGCTCGCGCGGGCTGCCTTGCGCGATGATCGAAATCCGCAACGACGAGATCTCCGGCGCGGCCGGGCAGCGGAAATGGGCGGATCTGCTCACCGGCATTTTTCTCAATCTGGAGCCCGAGGCGGCCAATGGCCCCAGACCAAGCGCAGTCGGAAAGTCAGTTCAATCGGCCAGCTAAGAAACCAAAAGGGGACTTCAAAATGGTAGCACCGGGTTACAGTGAAGTTGATAAGAAGGAGGACCTGAAAGTTCTCCATGGAATGGGCTATGCTCAGGAACTTTCTCGAAGCATGAGCCGCTTCTCGAATTTCGCGATCTCGTTCTCGATCATCTGCATTCTCTCAGGCGGCATCAATTCCTTCGCGCAAGCGACATCGTCCATTGGTGGCGCGGGCGCTGGTATCGGCTGGATCGTCGGCTGCATGGTTTCGGGACTTTTCGCGCTCGCCATGGCCCAGATCGCCTCTGCATTTCCGACCGCGGGCGGCCTCTATCACTGGGCATCTATTCTGGGGAACCGTTTCACTGGCTGGCTGACCGCATGGCTCAACCTGCTCGGCCTGATCACCGTGCTCGGTGCGATCAACATCGGCACGGCTTTCTTTTTCGTCGGCACTTTCGGCGCAGCCTTCGGCATGACCGGCACGCCTGGTGAGATCGTCGGGTTTGTCGCCTTCATCACGGTGTTGCAGGCGCTGCTCAATCATTTCGGCATCAGGTTGACGGCTATGCTGACGGACGCCTCCGGCTTCCTGATCCTGGCAACGACAGCCGTGCTGATCGTCGCTTGCCTGGTGTTTGCGCCAGCGATCGACATCACGCGGCTGTGGACGTTCACGAACTATTCGGGCGATGCGGGGGGCGGTGTTTTCCCGCAGTCCGATTCCATGACGTATCTCTTCCTGCTCTGCCTGCTGCTGCCGGTTTACACCATCACTGGCTATGACGCGTCGGCGCATACTTCGGAAGAAACGTTGAGGGCGGCCCACTCGGTTCCGCGGGCAATCGTTTCGTCCGTACTCTGGTCGTCGCTGATCGGCTGGGTGATGCTGTGCGCGATCGTACTGGCGATTCCGGATCTGGCGGCCGGCGCCAAGCAGGGCTGGGGCGTGTTCTTCGCCACGATGGACGCAATCTTGCCGGCGTGGCTGAAGACACTGCTCTATCTGGGCATTCTGATCGCGCAGTTCCTCTGCGGTCTGGCAACGGTCACCTCTGCCTCGCGCATGCTTTTCGCCTTTTCGCGTGACGGCGGCATGCCGGTCGGCTCGGCCTCGCTAGCCAAGGTCAGCCCGACCTGGCGCACGCCGGTCAATGCGATTTGGACGGCTGCTGTGCTCGAGGTCATCTATGTCTTTCTTGCCCAGTTCATCTCGGTCGGCGGCACGAACATCTATACCATCGTCGTCAATTCGACATTGGTGTTCCTGTTTCTGTCCTTCATTATTCCGATCGTGCTCGGCATGATGGCTTTCGGAACGGAGAAATGGCCGAACCCCGGCCCATGGAATCTCGGCGCCGGCCTGTTCAAGCTGTTTTGCATCCTGTCGGTCATCGGCATGGCGATCATCTTCTACATCGCCATCCAGCCGCCGAACGACAAAGTGCTCTATATCACCCTGGGCTTCATTGTGCTGACCGCGGTGCTTTGGTTCGGTTTCGAGAACCGCCGCTTCCAGGGTCCGCCCATCGGCGACCAGATCGCAAAGCGCCAGGCGGCGATCAAGGCAGCCGAGATAGCCGTCGGCGAAGCCGGCGCCTGACGCTCTCTGATGACCATGGCCGGCATCGTGCCGGCCATGGATTTCCGTTTCCTTTTCAAAGTGACAAGCCCGAAACGACAAGCGCTGGAGTGCCAAAGGAATGGCCGGAAATTTCTCCTTCGATCAGTTGAAGCAAGCGGTCTCCAGCGGCGAGGTCGACACGGTGCTGGCCTGCATCGTCGATATGCAGGGGCGGCTCGCGGGAAAGCGGTTCCTGGCCCGGTATTTCGTCGATTCCGCGCATGACGAGACGCATGGCTGCAACTATCTCTTGGCCGCAGACATCGATATGGAACCGGTGCCCGGCTACAAGGCGGCGAGCTGGTCGAAGGGTTATGGCGATTTCGTCATGAAGCCGGACCTTGCGACGCTGCGGCGCGTTCCGTGGCTGGAGAAGACGGCGCTGGTGATCTGCGACGTGCTCGACCACCATACCCATGACGACCTGGCGCATTCGCCGCGCGCCATGCTGAAGAAGCAGGTCAAGCGGCTGCAGGATCGCGGCTATATCGGCTATTTCGCTTCCGAGCTCGAATTCTATCTGTTCAGCGAAACCTACGATTCCGCCCGCAAGAAGCACTGGCAGGGCCTCGAGACGGCATCGCCCTACATCGGCGACTACCAGATCGGCATCACCACCAAGGAAGAAGGCGTCATGCGCCGGCTGCGCAACGAGATGGAGGCGGCCGGCATCCCGATCGAGAATTCGAAGGGCGAGTGGGGGCCAGGCCAGGAAGAGATCAATGTCCGCTACGCCGAGGCGCTCGACATGGCCGACCGCCACGTCATCCTGAAGAACGGCGCCAAGGAAATCGCCGAGTCCGAAGGCAAGGCGATCTCGTTCATGGCCAAGTACAATTACGGGCTCGCCGGCAATTCCAGCCACATCCATAATTCGCTGTGGAGCGCCGACGGCAAGACGCCGTTGTTCTACGACAAAAATGCCGAGTGGACGCTGTCGACACTCGGCCAGCAATGGGCGGCCGGCCAGCTCAAATATGCCAAGGAATTCACCTGGTTCCTGGCGCCCTACATCAATTCCTACAAGCGCTTCCAGGCCGGCACGTTTGCGCCGACCAAGATCATGTGGAGCGAGGACAACCGCACCGCCGGCTTCCGTCTTTGCGGCGAGGGCACCAAAGGCATCCGCATGGAATGCCGCATCGGCGGCGCCGATTTGAACCCCTATCTGGCTTTCGCCGCGCTGATCGCGGCCGGGCTTGCCGGCATCGATGAAAAGCTTGAGCTGCAGAAGCCCTTCGTCGGCGATGCCTACCAGGCCTCGCAGCTGCCCGAAATTCCAAAGACATTGCGCGACGCCGCGGCGACACTGGCGGAATCGAAAATGCTGAGGCAGGCGCTCGGCGACGATGTGCTGGAACATTACGTCCACACGGCACACTGGGAACAGTTCGAGTACGACCGCCGGATTACGGACTGGGAACTGCACAGGGGGTTCGAGCGGTATTGAATAATCTGGCAACGTTGGCGCCGCTCCTCACCCTCAGCCTCTCCCGTGAAGAACGGGGGAGAGGGGGGCCCGGCGCTGAGCTTGTCCCTTCTCCCCGTCAGTATACGGGAGAAGGTGCCGGCAGGCGGATGAGGGGCGGTGCTAACCAACGACATTATTGTAGAATGCGAGGACCCAAGGCATGACCGAAACGGTCAAGATAAAATCCCCCGTCGACGGTTCGATCTATGCCGAACGGCCTCTTGCCACGGACCAGGCGATCGGTGCCGCGGTCGAACGTGCCAAGGCGGCGCAGGAGAAGTGGGCTGAGACGCCGGTCGTCGAGCGCGGCAAATACATGCTTGCCATGCTGGAAGCGCTGGTCGCCATGACCGACGAGATCGTGCCGGAGATCGCCTGGCAGATGGGCAGGCCGGTGCGCTATGGCGGCGAGTTCGGCGGCGTCAGGGAACGCGTCAGCTACATGGTCGAGATCGCCGAGGCGGCCCTGAAGCCGGTCATGGCCTCCAATCCGAAGGACGGCTTTCGCCGCTATGTGAAGAAGGTGCCACTCGGCGTGGTCATGGTGATCGCGCCGTGGAACTATCCCTATCTCACCGCCGTCAACACCATCGTGCCGGCGCTGATGGCGGGCAGCGCCGTCATCCTCAAGCATGCGGCACAGACATTGTTGGTCGGCGAGCGGTTTCAGCAGGCGTTTGATAAGGCCGGCCTGCCCAAGGGCCTGTTCCAGAATCTCGTCATGAACCACGCGCAGACTGAAAGGCTGCTCGGCTCCGGCAAGATCGACCACGTCAACTTCACCGGCTCGGTCGCCGGCGGCCGCGCCATCGAGAACGCGGCGGCGGGCACCTTCATGACGCTCGGCCTCGAACTCGGCGGCAAGGATCCGGCCTATGTGCTGCCGGACGCAAAGATGGACCATGCCGTTGCCAATCTGGTCGACGGCGCCTTCTATAATTCCGGCCAGTGCTGCTGCGGCATCGAGCGCGTCTATGTCCACGAGAAGGTCTACGATGAATTCGTCGAGGGCTTCATTGCCGAGACCAGGAACTACGTCGTCGGCAATCCGCTCGACCAGGCGACCACCATGGGGCCGATGGCGCAGGCGCGCTTCGCCGACCTGATCCGCGAGCAGAAGGCCGAGGCGCTGCGCAAGGGCGCCAGGGCACACATCAATATGAAGGTGGCCAACGACAGGCAAGGTTCCCCCTATCTGGCGCCGGAAGTGCTGACCCAGGTCGACCACCAGATGAGCGTCATGCGCGAGGAAAGCTTTGGCCCGATCGTCGGCATCATGAAGGTGCGCAACGACGAGGAGGCGATCGCGCTGATGAACGATAGCCCCTATGGGCTGACGGCCTCTATCTGGACGCGCGACACCGACCACGCGGCGGCGATCGGCGACCGCGTCGAGACCGGCACCGTGTTCATGAACCGCTGCGACTATCTCGACCCGGCGCTGGTCTGGACCGGCGTCAAGGACACCGGCAAGGGCGCGGCACTGTCGGCCATCGGCTACGACAATCTGACCAGGCCGAAATCATACCATCTGCGCGAGGTGATCTAAGGTGGCGATCGACAGGCATGCGATCGCTGTTGAGGGGGAGTAATGGCGGATACACAACAATCGGTGCTGCCAGATGGTGAGGGTCCCGAGGGTATCGGCGGATGGCTTGTCCTGCCGATGCTCGGGTTGATGCTCACGCCGATACTGGGGTTGGTACAACTGCACAATACCGACTATCTCGGCTTCGACTGGCAGGCCTTCAGTTTTTCTCAAGGCGCGCTGCTCGTTGCCGAACTGGTGACAGCAGGCGTTCTAAGCCTTACAGCCCCGGTCCTGTTATTGTTCTTCATGTTCAAGCGCTGGGAGATATTCCCGGGCTGGTACATGATTTGGGCAGTCGCGATGCCGGTATATGCCATCCTCGACCCATGGGCCGCGCATCTGGTTTTTCGCGAGAGCTTTCCAACCTTGGCTGATGCGTTCGACAGCGAAACGATGCGCGGAATTTACCGTTCCGTCTGGGCCGCAGCCATCTGGATTCCGTACATGATGCGGTCAGACCGTGTGGCCAATACCTTTGTGAATTGACGACATCCGAGAGCACGAAAGCAGTCAAGAAGGTCGAAATGACAAAACTCGTTTCCAAATGGAATTACCCGACGACCGTCCGCTTCGGCGCCGGACGCATCAAGGAGCTGCCGGAGGTGCTGGCGGCGACCGGCATCAAGCGGCCGCTGTTCGTCACCGATCCGGGACTGGCCAGGCTGCCGGTGGTGGCCTCGACGCTGAAGATCCTCGACGACGCCAAGGTGCCGTATGGCGTATTTTCCGAGGTCAAGCCGAACCCGGTGGATTCCAACCTGACCGCCGGCATTGCCGTGTTCAAGAAGGGCAAGCATGACGGCGTCATTGCCTTTGGCGGCGGCTCGGCGCTCGACCTCGGCAAGCTGATCGCCTTCCAGGCCGGGCAGACGCGGCCGGTCTGGGATTTCGAGGATGTCGGCGACTGGTGGACGCGCGCCGATGCCGATGCGATCGCGCCGATCATCGCCGTGCCGACCACGGCCGGCACCGGCTCGGAAGTCGGCCGCGCCGGCGTCATCACCAATGAAGCGACCCATACCAAGAAGGTCATCTTCCATCCAAAGCTTTTGCCGGCGATCGTCATTGCCGATCCGGAGCTGTCGGTCGGCATGCCGGGCTTCATCACCGCCGGCACCGGCATGGATGCGCTTGCCCATTGCCTCGAAGCCTATTGCGCGCCGGGCTATCACCCGATGGCCGACGGCATCGCCGTGGAAGGCATAAGGCTGGTCTTCGAAAACCTGCCGAAAGCCTATGCCAACGGCAAGGATCTGGTCGCCCGCGCCAACATGATGAGCGCCGCTGCCATGGGAGCGGCCGCCTTCCAGAAAGGGCTTGGAGCGATTCATTCGCTGTCGCATCCGATCGGCGCGCTCTACGACACCCACCATGGCATGACCAACGCCGTGTTCATGCCCTACGTGCTGGCCTTCAACCGAGAGGCGATCGAGCCGCGCATAGCCCGGCTCGCCGCCTATTGCGGCATCAAGGGCGGCTTCGACGGTTTTGCGAAGGCGATCATCAAGCTGCGCAAGGAGCTCAAGGTGCCGCATGCGCTGCCCGGCCTGATCAAGGGGCTCGACATGGACAAGAAACGCAAGGGCCTGATCGCCGACATGGCGGTGGTCGATCCGACCGCCGGCGGCAACCCGGTCAAGCTGACCAAAAAGGCGGCGCTGACGCTGCTCGAAAACGCCATCGCCGGCACCGTCTGAGAAAATTTTCGCATCGGAAATCGACTTGGGAAAAGAGGCAAAGGAAAGGGGGAAAGATGAAAGGCAAGATCGAAACTAGTTAGCCGGAAAAAGAATCGCGAAGCGATTGCTACAGCCGGTTAAAAAGAGTTTACTTTTTCGTACTGCGGGGCATCGCTTTCACAAAGCTTTCATCTGGCTGTCACACGAAAACGATACCGCATCGCAGGCGTCCAACGGCGTCAGTTCAACGGAGAGAACACATGTTCAAATTCACGGGAAAACTGCTTTCCCTTTCGGCCGTCGCCCTGATGGCGACCTCTGCCATCTCGTCGGCCCAGTCCATGGATGAACTGGTCGCCGCAGCCAAGGCTGAAGGCCAGCTCACGGTCATCGCGCTGCCGCATGACTGGTGCGGCTACGGCGCGGTCATCGACGGCTTCAAGGCAAAATATCCGGAACTCACCATCAACGAGCTCAACCCCGATGCCGGCTCCGGCGACGAGGTCGAGGCGATCAAGGCCAACAAGGACAACAAGGGCCCGCAAGCGCCCGACGTCATCGACGTCGGCCTGAGCTTCGGCCCGACCGCAAAGAAGGATGGCCTGATCCAGGCTTATAAAGTATCAACCTGGGACTCGATCCCGGACAGCGCCAAGGATGCCGAAGGCTTTTGGACCGGCGACTATTACGGCGTGCTTTCGTTTCTGGTGAACAAGGACCTGGTCAAGGAAGCGCCGGCCGACTGGGCCGACTTGCTGAAGCCGGAATTCGCCAATACCGTGGCGCTCGCCGGTGACCCGCGTGCTTCGAACCAGGCCATCCAGGCAGTCTATGCCGCCGGCCTTTCCGGCGGTGCGGCTGCCGGCGAAGCCGCCGGCACGGCTGGTCTCGACTTCTTCAAGAAGCTCAACGCCGCCGGCAATTTCGTGCCGGTCATCGGCAAGCCCGCGACGCTTGCCCAAGGCCAGACGCCAATCCTGGTGACCTGGGATTATAACGCGCTTGCCGGCCGTGATACGCTGAAGGGCAATCCGCCGGTCGACGTCGTCGTGCCGAAGACCGGTGTCGTCGCCGGCGTCTATGTTCAGGCGATTAGTGCTTACGCGCCGCACCCGAATGCTGCCAAGCTATGGCTGGAATATCTCTATTCCGACGAAGGCCAGATCGGCTGGCTGAAGGGCTATTGTCACCCGATCCGCTTCAACGACCTCGCCAAGAGTGGCAAGCTCCCGGCTGACGTGATGGCCAAGCTGCCGCCGGCCGAGTCCTATGCAGCCGCGGTGTTCCCGACGCTCGACGAGCAGGGCAAGGCCAAGGAAGCCATCACCAAGAACTGGGATGCCGTCGTCGGCGCCAACGTCAAGTAAGACTTGAGATCAGCCGGGCGGCTTAGATCGCCGCCCGGCATACCTCCAGGACGGTAGCCGGCGCATGACCGATATCTCGTTGTCCGATCACGCTGTTGCCGGGAAGACCGCGCCTCCTGCCGACGCCCGCAGCATGAGGCTGCCGACGCAATGGCTTGGCGTTGCGCCTTTCTTCATCTTCGCCATCATGTTCCTGATCCTGCCCACGCTCTATCTGATGCTGGGCGCATTCCGGAACGATGCCGGCGAATTCACTTTCGAAAACATAGCGGCCTTGGCGCAGCCGTCGATCGTTGCCGCCTACTGGATCTCAATCAAGGTCAGCCTCGCCTCGTCGCTGATCGGTGCTTTCGCGGGGCTTGCCATTGCCATCGCCATCGTGCGCGGCGGGCTGCCGGAGTGGATACGCTCGGCGACACTGACCTTTTCCGGCGTGGCCTCCAATTTTGCCGGCGTGCCGCTGGCCTTCGCCTTTCTCGCGACGCTCGGCCGGCTTGGGCTCGCCACGGTGCTGCTCAACGTCTTGGTCGGCTTCAACATTTATGCCCATGGTTTCAACATCCTGTCGTTCTGGGGCCTGACGCTGACCTATGTCTATTTCCAGATCCCGCTGATGGTGGTGATCATCGTGCCGGCGATCGATGGGCTGAAGAAGGAATGGGGCGAAGCGGCGGCAACGCTTGGCGCGACCCAGGCGCAGTTCTGGCGCATGGTCGTCATTCCGGTGATCTGGCCAAGTTTCCTCGGCACCGTCATCCTCTTGTTCGCCAACGCCTTCGGTGCCATCGCCACCGCTTACGCTCTGACCGGCTCCTCGCTTAATATCGTCCCTATCCTGCTCTACGCGCAGATCCGCGGTGACGTGCTGCACAATGCCCATCTCGGCTACGCCATCGCCTTCGGCATGATCGTCATCACTGGGCTGGCCAATGTCTTCTACATCTGGTTCCGGACGCGCTCTGAGAGGTGGCTCAAATGAAGTCCGGCAGATTCTGGGCCTGGATCGTCTTCGCGCTGGGCGCGGCCTATTTCTTCATTCCGCTGATCGCGACCGTGGAATTCTCCATGCGCATGCGGCGCGGCGCCTATTCCTTCGATGCTTATCAGGTCGTGCTCGGCGATCCCCGCTTCCAGGCGACCTTCATCTATTCGGTGGTCGCCGCCATCTTCACTATCGTCCTTGGCGTGCTGGTGGTGGTGCCGGCGGCGTACTGGATTCGTCTGCGGCTGCCGCAGCTAAGGCCCGTCGTCGAGTTCATCACGCTGTTGCCGCTGGTCATCCCGGCCATCGTTATCGTCTTCGGCTACATCAGAATGTACGGGTCGAACTCACCGCTGCCGTTCCTGGCCAGCGAGACAGGAGCCAATGCCTTGCTGGTCATCGGTTATGCGACACTCGCGCTGCCCTATATGTATCGCGCCGTCGACACCGGGCTTCGCACAATCGACGTGCGGACACTGACTGAGGCGGCGCAGATCCTCGGCGCCGGCTGGGGCACGATCATCACTCGGGTCATCCTGCCCAACGTGCTGATCGCGGTGCTGTCGGGCGCCTTCCTGACCTTCGCCATCGTCATCGGTGAATTTACCATGGCCAGCCTGCTCAACCGGCCTGCTTTCGGACCCTATCTGCAGAACGTCGGCGCCAACCGCGCCTACGAGCCGGCGGCGCTTGCCATCATCGCCTTCGCCATCACCTGGGGCTGCATGTCGCTGATCCAGATCTTGTCGCGCTTCGCGCCGCGATCGGCGAACCGTCCGAACTGACCCGAAGGAAAAAGCCATGACCGAGCCATTCCTCTCAATCCAGCATGTGCGAAAATCCTTCGGCCCCATCACCGTGGTGCAGGATTTCAACCTCGACGTCGAGCCGGGCGAATTCGTCTCCTTCCTCGGCCCGTCGGGCTGCGGCAAGACGACGGTGCTGCGCATGGTCGCCGGTTTCGAGGAGCCAAGCGCCGGCAAGATCGTCGTGGCCGGCAAGGACATCACCCGGCTGAAGCCCAACCAGCGCAATGTCGGCATGGTGTTCCAGGCCTATGCGCTGTTTCCGAACCTCACCGTGGCACAGAATATCGGCTTCGGGCTGAAGGTCGCCGGCATGCCGAAGGCCGATGCCGACAGGCGCGTTGCCGAGATGCTCGACATCATCAAGCTGCCGCAGATGGGCGACCGCTATCCCTATCAGCTCTCCGGCGGTCAGCAGCAGCGCATCGCGCTGGCGCGGGCGATTGCGCCCAAGCCGAAACTGCTGCTGCTCGACGAGCCGCTGTCGGCACTCGACGCCAAGGTGCGCGTGTCGCTGCGCGAGGAAATCCGCTCGATCCAGAAGAAGCTCGGCATCACCACCATCTTCGTCACCCACGACCAGGAAGAGGCGCTGTCGATTTCCGACCGTATCGCGGTGATGTATGGCGGCAAGGCCGAGCAAGTCGGCACGCCGTTCGAGATCTACAACCGGCCGGCAACCAAATTCGTCGCCAATTTCGTCGGCACGCTGAACGTGCTCGAAGGCACGGTCACCGACGCGGCTTCGGGCAAGGTTCGCGTCAATTCGCAAGAGGTCTCGCTCAAGGGCAAGCTCAACGGCTCGAAATCCGGCGACACGCTGTCGTTGGCACTGCGTCCGGAAGCGATTTCGCTCGGGCGTCACCCCGGCCGCGACTCCAGCCTTTCGGGCGAAATCGCCGAGGTGCATTTCCTCGGCTCGGTCATCCGGGTGCGCGTCGGCATCGGTGGCAGCACGGTCTCGCTCGACACGTTCAACAGCCCGGCCACGCCGCCGCCGGCCGTCGGCGAAAAGGCCGAAATTTCGTTCTCGTCGGGCGACATGCTGGTGCTGCATTAGGAGAAGAGTGAATGGTGAATAGTGAATAGTGAATAGTGAATAGTGAGAATGCGCTTTACGCGCCGAAATTGCTCTGCAAGCAACCATTCACCATTCACCATTCACCATTCACCAGCAGCCTAAGCCGTGGCCGTTTTTTGCAGTGCCAATCGCCCGGCTTCACCGCTACGATAAGGCATGGCGCTTTTTGAACTCACCCTTGTCCTGCTTCTCATCGCGGTCGCCCTGACCGCGCTGTCGCGGCGTCTGCAGATTCCCTATCCGTCATTGCTGGCGCTGGCCGGCGCCGGCATCGCCTTCCTGCCGTTTGCCCCGACCATCGAGATCGACCCGGAGCTGGCGCTCGCTCTGTTCATCGCGCCGGTTCTGCTCGACGCGGCCTATGACACGTCGCTGCGCGATCTCAACCGCTACAAGGTTTCGCTCATCCTGCTGGCGCTTGGCGCCGTCATCTTCACCACCGTGACGGTCGCGCTGGTCGGCTGGACGATGGCAGGCCTGCCCATTGCCGCGGCCATAGCGCTCGGCGCGATCGTAGCGCCGCCCGATGCGGTGGCGGCGGCGGCCGTGCTCGGACAGTTCAAGGTGCCGCACCGCATCACCGCCATCCTGGAAGGCGAGAGCCTTCTCAACGACGCCACGGCGCTGTTGATCTACAGGATGTCGGTTTCCGCAGCCGCCGGCTCCATCCTGTTGAGCAGTGCCGTTCCAATGATCCTGCTGTCGACGGTCGGCAGCCTTGCCGCAGGCTATGTGCTCGGCCGGTTGTCTCTCGCCATACTCGGCCGCATCGACGACCCGGCGAGCGGCACCGTGGTGCAATTCGCCTCAACCTTCGGCGTCTGGATCCTGGCCGACAGGATAGGGCTTTCCGCCATCATCACGATCGTCGTCTATGCCATGACGATCGCACGTACATCGCCGCGCCGCATGCCGGCAAGGAATCGTGTCAGCTCCTACTCGGTCTGGGAGACGGCGGTGTTCGTGCTCAACGTGCTGGCCTTCGTTCTGATGGGCCTGCAAGCGCGGTCCATCGTCGGCCGACTTGCCGAGCAAGGACAAAGCGAGGCGTTCGTCTTTGCCCTGGCTGTGCTGGCCGTCGTCATCGTATCGCGGCTCGTCTGGGTTCTGGGCTGCGGCGCGATCCTCAGAGCGCTGGCACGTCTGGGCGACGAGGACAGGCGGAAGGACGCACCGACATTGCGCGGCGGCGTGCTCATCGGCTGGTGCGGCATGCGTGGCCTGGTGACGCTTGCGGCAGCCTTCGCCTTGCCGGCCGACTTTCCGGGCCGTGATCCGATCGTGCTCGCCGCTTTCACGGTCGTGCTCGGCACATTGGTGCTGCAAGGCGTCAGCCTGAAACCGTTGCTGCTTCTGCTCAATCTCGACCTCGACCGGACGGTC
The DNA here is from genome assembly GCF_040322355.1 of Mesorhizobium sp. M0145. Taxonomy (NCBI): domain Bacteria; kingdom Pseudomonadati; phylum Pseudomonadota; class Alphaproteobacteria; order Hyphomicrobiales; family Phyllobacteriaceae; genus Mesorhizobium; species Mesorhizobium sp. M0145. Next base: position 277,574 of record NZ_JAMYTK010000001.1, on the reverse strand, counting down.
GACCGGGAGGTGGCGCAGGCGCGCGTCGCCATCATGCAGGCGGCGCTGGACGTGCTCAGCGGCAAGACATCGAGCGCGGCCGGGGCGGTGCGAGAGCAATATGCCGCCCAGCGCGCCATCGCCGAAAACCCGGAGGATGCCCAGGCGGCGACCGAGTATGACAGATTGCGTCTTTACGCCATCAAGAGCCAGCGCGATGCGCTGGAGCGTTTGCGCATCGACGGGACGATCGGCGACGAAGCCTACCACCGCCTTGAGGAAGAAATCGACTGGTCGGAACTGGCAGCATCCCCGCCCGGTCGGTTCCAGCCGCTGACCACTTAGCATCTGGCCCAAGCTCCCTCCGCCCGGCTGCACATTGCAAGGCTGTCAGCGAACGGCTACTGCCAGCAGGAAACTGAGCCGGATAAGCAATGAAGCTGGTCAGCTATAACATCCAGTACGGCTTCGGCAGCGATGGCCGCTACGACCTGGCGCGTTGTGCCAAGGTCGTGGCCGGCGCCGACATCGTCGCCTTGCAGGAGGTGGAACGGCACTGGTTGCGCAGCAACGAGGACGACCAGCCGGAACTTCTTTCGCAATTGCTGCCCGACTATCATTGGGTCTACGGGCCGGCCTTCGACATGGATGCCAGCCACCGGCGTGGAGGCCGCATCGTCAACCGGCGGCGGCAATTCGGCACCATGGTTCTGTCGAAGCTTCCGATCGTCTGGTCGCGGCTGCATACGCTGCCGCTCAGGCGCACGCTGCGGCCGCTCAACACCCGCAATGCCGCACTCGAATGCATGATCCGCACCCCTGCCGGTCCGGTGCGGGTGCTGTCGTTGCATCTGGCGCATATCGCGGCCGAGGAGCGGCTGGAGCAGATCGACTATTTGCTCGCCGAGCATCGCCGCGCGCCGTCCGAGGGCGGTCCATGGAGCGGCGCCGACGACGAGCCGGCGCGCAACTGGAGCAATGGCGAACAGGAGCCAGAAAACCCCGTAACGGCGATCTGGTTGGGCGACTTCAACATGGAGCCGGATAGCGCCGAGTACCGGCGCATTGTCGGCAGCGCGCCCTATCATCGCGGTGCCGCCTATCTCGACGGTTTTGTCGATGCCGCCGCCGTCGCAACAGCGGATTTCCACACCCATGTGAAGACTATCGATGGTAGGCTGGCAAAGCGCCGGCTCGACCATTGCTTCGTCGGCGGCATGTTTGCCGGGCGCGTGCGCTCGGTCAGCGCCGATATCGGGCAAATCGCTTCCGACCATTTTCCGCTCTGGGTCGATATCGACCTGGAGACGCCGATCGTCATCGGGACGGGCGGCGGATGAACCGCCGATGAGCCTGTTTGTCTTTTTCGCGGTGCTCGCCGCCGCTTCCATGCATGCGATCTGGAACGCGCTGGTCAAGGTCCATCTCGACCGTTTTCTGTCGATCACACTGATGACGCTCGGCATGGGTGCCGCTGCGCTGGTGACGTTGCCTTTCGTCGAGGTGCCGAAGCCGGAAGTGTGGCCATACATCCTCGCCTCGGTTGTCTTCCACATGGGCTACAGGACGTTCCTGATCGGCGCCTACAAGGCCGGCGATTTCGCCCAGACCTATCCGCTGGCGCGCGGCACCGCGCCATTGCTGGCCGCTTTGGGGGGCGTTGTGGTGGTTGCCGAGATGCCGGCGCCGCTCGCCATTCTCGGCATCCTCTTGTTGTCGGCGGGCACGCTGGTGCTGTCGTTTCGCGGCGGCGCGCATCTGGAGAAATTGAACCTGCGCGCCGTCGGCTTCGCACTGGGCACATCGATCTTCATCGCCAGCTACACGCTGTCGGACGGCAGCGGCGCGCGGCTGGCCGCCACCGCGTCGAGTTATGCCGCCTGGCTGTTCGTCTGCGATGCGCTGTGGGCGCTGGTGCTATGCGTCGTCTTTCGCGGCCCACAGGCGCTGCCGGTGCTGGCGCGCGACTGGAAGGCCGGAATCTATACCGGCGTGCTCAGCGGCGGCGCCTACTGGATCGTGATGTGGGCGATGACCAAGGCGCCGATCGCCTCGGTGGCGTCGCTGCGCGAAACATCGATCCTGTTCGCCATGATGATCTCGGTCTTCGCGCTCGGCGAGAAGATGACGGCATGGCGAGGTGCCGCGGTGCTTAGCATCGTTGCCGGCGTCGTTGCGCTGAGAATGGGATAGTCACGCGATCTCCAGATCAAACACCATCAGCCCGTCGGTGCCGCCTTCGAGCGCCGCGACCAGTTTTGCGCCGGCTCGCTGGTGCGCTTCATGCTCCAGATAGGCATCGCGTGCCGCAGCGTCGCGAAAGTCGATGGTGAAGCCGTGCGTGAAGCCGCGGGCGAAGGGTTCCGGGCTGGTATTGGCGCTGAATTCGACCTTGCCCATGCCGTCGATCACAGCCCGCAACGCTTCGAGATCGGCATGGATTGCCGCGCGCTCGGCGTCGGCGACATCGTTGCGAAATCTGACGAAGACACAATGCCTGATCATTCTTTGTCCCTCATGCCGCTCGGTTGGTGGAAAACACCGCCGGCGGCAGCGGCTCGCGGCCAAGGATCAGATCGGCGCCTTTTTCGCCAACCATGATCGTCGGGGCATTGGTGTTGGAGGAGGGGATGCGCGGCATCACCGAGGCGTCGCAGACGCGCAGGCCCTCGATACCGCGCAGCCTGAGATCTGGCGTTACCACGCTCATCGCATCGTGGCCCATGCGGCAGGTGCCGACCGGGTGGTGGTCGGTCTTGGAACTGCGGCAAGCGTAGTCGAACAACTCGTCGCCGCTCTGCAGGTCGGGTCCCGGCAGTACCTCGCGCAGCACATAGGGCTGCAGCGCCTTCTGCCGCATGATCTCGCGCGCCAGCCTCAGCCCCTTGATCGACATGTCACGGTCATAGGGATCGGACCAATAGTTCGGATCGATCAGCGGGCGGTCGGCCGGGTCGGCACTGTTCAGCCGCACCATGCCGCGCGAGCGCGGGCGCAGGAAGGCCGAGTTCAGTGTCACGCCCGGATTGTTCAGCTTCTCGACGCCGGCCTCGATGCCGGAGCCGAGGCCGAGATGCAGCTGGATGTCGGGAGAGGCGGCGGTCGGATCGGCGTACCAGAAGCCGCCGGTCTCGAACAGGCTGGAGGCCACCGGGCCTTTCTTCAGGAGCAGATATTGCAGCCCGGCCCAAGCCGTCCAGTGCAGCTTGGCGTAGTTGTCGTAGGTGTGATCGCCGGTGCATTCGGCGATGACGAACAGGTCGAGATGATCCTGCAGGTTGGAGCCGACGCCGGGCAAATCGTGCACCGGTGTCACGCCGACCGCCTTCAGATGGTCGGCCGGGCCGATGCCCGACTGCAGCAAAAGCTTCGGCGAGCCGATGGCGCCGGACGAGACGATCACCTCGCGCTCGGCGTGCAGGATCGTTGGCTGGCCGCCCGGCCTGTCGACGATCTCGACGCCGACGGCGCGGCCTTTGTCGACGACGATGCGTGTCACTAGAACGCCGGTCCTGATGGTGAGATTCTTGCGCTCCCGGATCGGCCTGAGATAGGCGACCGAGGCGGAGGAGCGCTTCGCGTCCTTCTGCGTCAATTGGTAATAGCCGACGCCCTCCTGGCTGGCGCCGTTGAAGTCGGGATTGAAGGGGATGCCCATCTCCTGTCCGGCACGGAAATAGGCCTCGCAGATCGGCAGCGGCGCGATCGGGTTCGACACGCCGAGCGGGCCTTGGTCGCCGTGGAAATCGTTGGCATAACGCTGGTTGTTCTCCGCGCGCTTGAAATAGGGCAGCACGTCGCGATAGCCCCAGCCGGCAAGGCCTTCTTCCTTCTCCCAGGCGTCGTAGTCGCGGGCGTTGCCGCGCGTGTAGATCTGCGCGTTGATCGACGAGCCGCCGCCGATCACCTTGGCCTGCGTGTATCGGAAGACGCGGTCGTTCATGTGCTTTTGCGGCACCGTCGACCAGCCCCAGGCGGCGATGCCCTTGGTCATCTTGGCAAAACCGGCCGGCATGTGGATCAGCGGATGCCAGTCCTTGCCGCCGGCTTCGAGCAGCAGCACCTGGTGCGACGGATCTTCGCTCAGCCGGTTGGCGAGTACGCAGCCGGCCGGGCCGGCGCCGACGATTATGTAGTCCGTCATGGCGTCACCTGTTCATAGCCTCGGCACCGACAGCGCGCCATCGACATTGATGACCGAGCCGGTCGAAAAGCCGAACTTGCCACCGGCGAGTGCTGCCACGGCGGCACCGATATCTTCGCTCTCGCCCCAGCGCATCGCCGGCACCAGCCCGCCGTCGATCAGCCCGTCATATTTGGCGGTCACACCCGCGGTCATGTCGGTGCGGATGATGCCCGGCCGCACCTCGAACACGGCGATGTTTTCGGTGGCAAGCCGCAGCGCCAGGTTCTTCACCCACATCGAAAGCCCAGCCTTGGAGATGCAGTAATCGGAACGTTCCGGCGAGGCCATGGCGGCGCTGACCGAGGTGATGGTGATGATCGATCTCGCACCATCGCTTGGCAGGCCGAGCATCGCTTTGGCGACGGCCTGGCTGAGGAATACGGTGCCGCGCAGATTGATGCCGAGCACCCGGTCGAAATTTTTGGGCTTGAGCTCGAGCAGATCGCCGCGCAGGACGGCGCCGATGCCGGCATTGTTGACCAGGCAGTCGATGCGGCCGAAGGCGCTTGTCGCGGCATCAATCAGCGCTGCGTGGCCGTCGAGGTCGGCGATGTCGCTGCTGGCATAGGCGAACTTCGCGCCGCGCCCGGTGATGTCGGCGGCGAGCCCGTCGGCGGCTTCGTCGGCAAGGTCTGAGAGGAGGATGTCGAAGCCTGCGTCGGCCAGCGCCTCGGCGCAAGCAAGGCCGATGCCGCGCGCGCCGCCGGTGACGATCGCTGCCGGGCGGCTCATGTTGCAAGCTCCGTCTTGCGGATATGATCGGCGACGCGCAGCGCCTGTGCGGCGATCGACAGCGCCGGATTGACGGCGGCCGAATTCGGCAGGAAGCCGGCATCGACGACGAACAAATTGCTGTGGTCGAAGGAGCGGCAGAACGGGTCGAGCGGCGAGGTCGCTGGATCGTTGCCCATCTTCACCGTGCCGCACTGATGTGAGGGCGTGCGCTTGTCAAACGGACGCGACAGGACGATCGGATAGCCGCAGGCGCGGAAATTCTCGCGCATCACCTTGGTCAGTCCGTCGAGCGACTGCATGTTGGAGCGCCGCCACTGCATGACGATGTCCTTGCCGTCGATCATGATGCGGCTCTCGGGATCGGGCAGGTCCTCGCACATCAGATACCAGTCGACGGCGCGGCCGGCCATGAAATCGAGCGCGAATTTGGGCGCGCGCCTGACATTGGCCTTGAGGATGTTGCCGTCGAGCTTGCCGAGGAGCTGGACATTGCCGAGCGGCTTGCCGCACTTGCCGTCGGACAGATAATAATCGTTCAGCATCAGCGTCTTCTGGTAGACGGATTTGTTCCGGCGGCGTGGATCGATCGCCAGCATGGCGCTCGAATTGTGATTCATGAAGTTGCGGCCGACCTGGTCGGAGCGGTTGGCCAGGCCTTTGCCACCGCCTCTGCCCTGAGGGGTGGGCGAGCGCAGCAGGATGGCGGCGGAATTGACTGCGCCGGCCGATAGGATGACCAGCTTCGGCGCGACTTTCTTCAGCGTACCGTTCTGTCGATAATGGACGGCGATGATCGTCCTCGCATCCGGCGATGCCTCGAGATATTCGACATGGGCGCCGGTCTCGAGCTTGATCTTCTGGTCGGCAAGGGCGGCGGCCAGCGGTCCCGTTTGGGCGTCGACCTTGCCGACGCCGGTGTTGGGAAAAGCGTCCCACGGCGTGCTGCCGTCTTTCAGCCAGGCTTCGATGTCGACGCCGAGCGGCAGCGATGCCGGGTGCAGGCCCAGGCTCTTCAACTCGGCGCGGGCACGCGCGATTGGCGGCTCGTCGGGCACCGGCCCGAAAGGGTAGGGCATCGAGTGGAACGGCTCGGTCGGGTCTTCGCCGAGTGCACCGCGCACGCGGAAAAGCTGCTCGGCCCTGGAATACCAGGGCTCGAATTCCTCGTAGGAAAACGGCCAGGCCGGCGAGACGCCGCCATAATGCTCCATCTCCGAAAAGTCTTCCCTGCGGTAGCGGATCAGCACCGCGCCGTAGAATTTCGAATTGCCGCCGACATAGTAGTAATTGCCCGGGTTGAACGGCGCTCCGCCGGCCTCAAGCCACATCTCCTTCGGCCGATAGTGACCATCGACGAAGATGGCTCGGGTGTCGCGTGTGTGCGGCGTTGCTGGCAGTGGTTCGCCGCGCTCCAGCATCAGGATCGAGGCGCCACCGCCGGCAAGGCCGGAGGCGATCGTGGCGCCGCCTATGCCGGAGCCGATGATGACGATGTCGGGATTTGTCATGGCCGTTAGACGATGCGTTTCTCGGTCGCCGGATCGAAGAACACCGCCTTGGTCAGGTTGAAGGCGAGCGGCGTGATCGTGCCGGGCTGGATTTTGGCATCGGCGCGCAGCCGTGCCACCACCGCCTTGCCGCCGAGATTGGTGACCGCGAACGTATCCGAGCCGGCCGGCTCGATGACCTCGATGTGACAGTCGGCGCGGGCGATGTTCGAGGCGTTGCGTTCGGCACCCTCGGGATCGGTCAATGCTTCCGGGCGAACGCCGAAGATGATCGGTTTTCCCTGGAATGCCGACAGGCCGGCCGGCGCATTGCCCAGCGGCAGCGAGATCGGCTGGCGCGCCTCGCGCTCCATGACGACGGAGAAGCCGCTGCCGTTGCTGCCGATCGTCGCCGGGATCAGGTTCATCGCCGGCGAGCCCATGAAGTCGGCAACAAACAGGTTGACCGGATTGTTATAGATTTCGGCTGGCGTGCCGAACTGCTGCACCTCGCCGTCGCGCATCACCGCGATCTTGGTGGCCAGCGTCATCGCCTCGATCTGGTCGTGGGTGACGTAGACGATGGTGGTGCCGGTGGTGGCGTGCAGGCGCTTGATCTCGATGCGCATGTCGACACGCAGCTTGGCATCGAGATTGGACAAAGGCTCGTCGAACAGGAACAGCTTTGGATCGCGCACCAGCGCCCGGCCCATGGCGACGCGCTGGCGCTGGCCGCCGGAGAGCTGGCTTGGCTTGCGCTTCAGCAAATGGCCGATCTGCAGGACCTTCGCCACCTTGTCGATCGCCTTCTGGCGCTCGCCGGCCGGCACGCCGCGCATCTCCATGCCGAAGGCGATATTGCCGGCAACCGTCATGTTCGGATAGAGCGCGTAGCTCTGGAAGACCATGGCGATGTCGCGCTTGGAGGGGTGGAGATCGTTGATCGTGCGTCCGTCGACGCGGATTTCCCCTTCGGTGATGGTTTCCAGGCCGGCAATAGTGTTGAGCAGCGTGGACTTGCCGCAACCGGAAGGCCCGACCAGCACGAGGAAGCCGCCCTTTTCCAGGTCGAGGTCGATGCCTTTCAGGATCTCGACCGCTCCGAAACGCTTCTTCAGCCCGTCAATTTCCAGAAAAGCCATGCGATTATCCTTTGACGGCGCCGGCCATCAGGCCGCGCACGAAATAGCGGCCGGCGAGCACGTAGACGAGGAGCGTCGGCAGCGCGGCGATCATCGCCGCCGCCATGTTGACGTTGTATTCGACGACGCCGGTCGAGGTGTTGACGACATTGTTCAGCGCCACCGTCATCGGCATCACGTCGCCTGAGCCGGCATAGGCGGAAGCGAAGAGGAAGTCGTTCCAGATGTTGGTGAACTGGTAGATCACCGTCACCACGATGATCGGCAGCGAGTTGGGCAGCATGATGCGCCGGAAGATCTGGAAGAAGCTGGCGCCGTCGATCTGCGCCGCCTTCACCAGCTCGTTCGGAAACGCTTCGTAATAATTGCGGAAGAACAGGGTGGTGAAGCCGATGCCGTAGACGACGTGAACGAACACCAGGTTCACGGTCGGATTGCCGAAGCCGAAGGTGAGGCCGGTCGCGTTCTGCAGCTTGACGCCGAACCGGCCGAGGCTGCCGAGGATCGTTGCCATCGGCAAGAGGACGGACTGGAACGGAATGAAGCAGGCAAACAGCATCAGCCCGAACACCAGCGTCGCCCCGCGAAAGCGCCACTTCGTCAGCACATAGCCGTTGAGCGCGCCGAGCAGGGTCGAGATGATGACCGCCGGAACCACCATCTTGATCGAGTTCCAGAAATAACCCTTCATGCCGACGCAGGTGAGACCCGAGCAAACCTCGCTCCACGCCCTTATCCAAGGTGCGAAGGTCGGCTCCTGCGGCAGCGCCAGCATGTTGCCGTTCTGGATTTCGTCCATGGTCTTGAACGAGGTCACCAGCATGACGAACAGCGGCATCAGATAGAACAGCGCGAATAGCGCCAGCAGCCCGTAGATGACGATACGGTTGACCGTCCTGGCGCTGATACCGCCAGTGCTCTGGCGAGCAGGAGTGGCCACGGCGCTCATCGCGGCTTCTCCCGAAGCTCGGAATAGAGATAGGGAACGATGATCGCGGTGATGGTCATCAGCATGATCACGGCGCTGGCCGAGCCGACGGCCATCTCGTTGCGCTTGAAGGTGTACTCATACATGAAGTTGGACGGCAGCCAGGCCGAACCGCCCGGCCCGCCGCTGGTCAGCGCGACCACCAGATCGTAGGATTTGATGGCGAGATGCGCGAGGACGATCAAGGCGGACAGGAAGATCGGCCGCAGCAGCGGGATGACGATGCGACGGTAGAGCTGGAAGGTGGTGGCGCCGTCGATCTGCGCCGCCTTCAGGATCTCGCCGTCGATGCCGCGCAGGCCGGCCAGGAACATCGCCATGATGAAGCCCGACGCCTGCCAGACGCCGGCGATGACCACTGTGTAGATGACGAAATCCTTGTTCTTGATCCAGTCGAAATGGAAGCTCGTCCAGCCCCATTGGTGCAGCGTCTGCTCGAGGCCGAGGCCGGGGTCCAGAAACCATTTCCAGGCAACGCCGGTGACGATGAACGACAGTGCCATCGGGTAGAGGTAGATCGGCCGCAGCACACCTTCGCCGCGGATCTTCTGGTCGAGCAGGATCGCCAGGAACAGGCCGAGCGCCAGGCAGATGGAAATATAGAGGAAGCCGAAAATCCCCATATTGGTGATCGACGTGTACCAGGAGGACGGCGGATCGCTTTCGAAAGTCCAGCGCCATAGCCGCTGATAGGCGCGTGGCCCGGTGATCGCATAGGAGGGAAAGGTCTTGGAATTGGTGAAGGACAGATAGATCGTCCACAGGATGAAGCCGTAGACGAAGACGATAGTGGCGGCGAAGCTCGGCGCCAGCACGAGCTTCGGCAGCGCGTCCTGAAGGCGCGAGCGCACCGTGGCGCCCGGACGGGCATCGTGCTCCGGCGTCAGCGTGATACTGGTTTCAGCAACTGTGCTCATCTGTCCATTCCGTATGGCGGGTCCGGAATTCTGCTGTCTCGGGCTCTGCGGCACGAAAGCGTGCCGGTCGGCGCAACCGCAAAACCTCGCCGCAGGGGATCTCCCCGGCTTGCGCCGGGGAGATCATTCACATGGGCGGGTGCCTTACTTGGCGTCTTCGATCGCGCTGACCAGTTGGGTCACGGCCTCGTCCGAGGTCTTGATCTGGCCGTGCACGAATTTCGAGACGACATCCTTGTAGGCGTTGGCAACCGCGGGAGGCGCGCCATAGCCCTGCGCCAGCGAACCGAACAGCGTGCCGCCTTCATTGGCGGCCTTCAGGTCGGCCATGCCCTTCTTGCCGCAAGCGTCGAAATCGGTGTCCGGCACGTCGGTGCGGGCCGGAACAGAGCCCTTGACGACGTTGAAGGCCGACTGGAAGCTCTTCGACAGCGTGGCGGTGGCCAGGGCGATCTGGGCGGCCTTGCGGTCCTCCGGAACGTTGAACATGCCGAACATGTCGGAGTTGTAGACGACGCTGCCGTCGGTGCCCGGGAAGCGGTAGCACAGGAAGTCGGTGCCCGGGACCTTCTTGGCGGCGTTGAATTCGCCCTTGGCCCAGTCACCCATCACCTGCACCAGCGCATCGCCCTTGATGACCATGGCGGTGGCGAGGTTCCAGTCCCGGCCCGAGAAGTTCGGGTCGACATAGGTGACGAGCTTGGCGAGATTGTCGAACGACTTCTTCATCGTGTCGGACTTCAGCGACTCCTCGTCGAGGTCGTTGAAGGCCTTCTTGTAGAACTCAGGCCCGCCGGTCGACAGCACGACTGAGTCGAACATTGTCGCTTCCTGCCAGTTCTGGCCGCCCAGCGCGAGCGGGATGACGCCCGCCGCCTTGGCTTTGTCCAGCAACGCAATGAAGTCGTCGAAGGTCTTGGGCTCGGTGCCGCCGATCTTGTCCATCACCGCCTTGTTGATCCATAGCCAGTTGACCGAGTGGACGTTGACCGGAGCCGCGACCCACTTGCCGTCATAGACGGAGAATTTCTGCAGGGCCGCGGGAACGGACTTGTCCCAGCCTTCCTTTATCGCCGTCTCGGTCAGGTCGCCCATAACGCCGGCTGCGGCGTAATCGAGCACGGTATAGCCAAGCATCTGCGAGGCGGTCGGGTAGTTGCCCGCTGCCACCATCGCCTTCAGCGCGGTCATGGCGGCGTCGCCGCCGCCGCCGGCCACCGGCACGTCCTTCCAGGCAAAGCCTTCCTTGGCCAGATCCTGCTTGAGCACGTTCAGAGCGGCAGCTTCGCCGCCCGACGTCCACCAATGCAGCATCTGGACTTCCTTGACGTCCTCGGCATGGGCCGCGAACGCAACGCCCGATGCGAGAGCCGTCCCGATAAGCAGTTTGCGCAACATGTACTTCCTCCCTTGTTGAACTTACACGACCGGCGGATGCCCACCGGGTTCTTCCCAACTCAGCCGACCCACCATCCGGTGCGCTGGCCGCGATGAAACTGGATTGTCTTTTCCTCGGTATAATCCTCGACGGCGCGCTTGCCGAGTTCGCGTCCGAGACCGGACTGCTTGTAGCCGCCGAAAGGCAGTTCGGGGTAACCCTCCATGAACGTGTTCACCCAAACGGTTCCCGAACGCACATTCCGCGCCACCGACATGCAGGTATCGATGCTGGCGCTCCACACGCCCGCCGATAGACCATAGGGCGTGTTGTTGGCGATGTGCAACGCCCTTTCAATCGATTCAAAAGTCAGCACCGAGAGCACCGGACCGAACACTTCCTCGCGTGCAATGGCCATGTCTTCGGTGACGTCGCGAACGATGGTCGGATCAAGATACTGGCCGGCGCTCGAAGCAAGCTGATTGCCGCCGCTACAGATCCGGCCGCCGCCGTTTTCCGCTGCCGTCACGTAGCCGGTGACCTTGGCCATATGGTCGGCGGAGATCATCGCGCCGACCTTGGTGCGGTCGTCGAGCGGGTCGCCGACAACCACCTTGGCGGTGAGGGCTTTGACGGCGCCGAGGAACTCGTCGGCGATCGCCTCATGGACGATCAGCCGGCTGCCGGCATTGCAGCATTCGCCGGCATTGAAGAAGCCGCCGAACACCGCCGCGTCGGCGGCGGCCTCGAGGTCGGCATCGGAAAAGACGATCTGGCCGTTCTTGCCGCCGAGCTCCATCGCGACTTTCTTCAGCGAGTTGGCGGCAGACGCCATGGTCATCTTGCCGACGCGGGTGGAGCCGGTGAACGACACCATCTCGACCAGCGGATGGCTGACCATCGGTGCGCCGACATCGGCGCCCAACCCGGCAAGGATGTTGACGACGCCGTCCGGCAAGCCGGCCTGCATCAGGATCTCGCCGAGCACAAAGGTCGAGGCCGAGGTCATCTCGCTCGGCTTGACCATCGCCGTGCAGCCGGCGGCGAGCGCGAAGGGTAGTTTCTGGCTGACGATAAGGAACGGGAAATTCCACGGCGTGATGATGGAGACGACGCCGATCGGTTCGCGCAACACGACGCCGAGCATGGCATCGCCGAGATTGGCGTAGCTTTCGCCGTGAAGCGTCCGCGCAAGTGCCGCGGCATAGCGCCAGATGTCGACGGCGCCGCCGATCTCGTCGCGCGCCTGCGCAATCGGCTTGCCGGATTCCAGCGCGTCGAGCCGGGCAATCTCGTCCAGCCGCGCCTCGATCAGGTCAGCAGCCTTGAGCAAGATCGTGGCGCGTTCGGCGGCCTTCATGCGCGGCCACGGGCCGGTCTCGAAGGCCTTGTGCGCGGCCTGAACCGCAGCCTCTACGTCCGCCGCGCCGGCGTGTGCATAGCGCGAGACGGTGAAGCCGTGGCCGGGGCTGCTACGCTCCAGTGTGCGGCCGTCCTGGGCGTCGACGAACCTGCCGCCGATCAGCAGCCGGTAGCTTTTCGGCGCTGCGGCTGCCTCGGCGGGCATAGCGATGTTGAGGGGTGCGTTCATGTGATTTCCAGGTTCCTAAGATCTTGAGAACGCCGGCTTCTGCTTGGCCTTGAAAGCCTCGACGCCGGCCCTGAGATCGCTTGTCAGCGCGATGAAGCCGCTGGCCAGCGCTTCGATCGCGGCAGCACTCTCTTCGCCCTCGGCGATTGTAATCATCAGCTTGGCGGCTTCGGTCGAGAGCGGCCCCCGCTCAGCGATCTTGCCGGCCCAGGCCTTGGCTTCGGCGAACGCCTTGCCGGTCTCGACCACCCTGTCGACCATCCCCACTGCCATCGCATCGGTTGCCAGAAACACCTCGCCGCCGAGCGCCATCCGCCGCACCGCCTGCGCACCGAAGCGGCGCACGGCGCGCTGTGTGCCGGACCAGCCGGGAACGACGCCGATCGAGGTTTCGGGGAACCCCAGCTTCACCTGCGTTTCCGCCACGCGAAAGTCGCAAGCCGCCGCCAGTTCCAGCCCGCCGCCCAGCGCATGGCCGGCAAGAACGGCGATCGTCGGCTGCCGCAGCCGCGCCAGCCGGTCGAAGACGCGGTGGCCGTAGCGCACCCATTGCACCTGGAAATCGGCAGCGCTCATTTCTGCCCAAGCCTCGACGTCGCCGCCGGCGCAAAAGCCCTTGCCTTCGCCGCAGACCAGCACGACGCGGACGCGGGTTGCTGTCTCGGCCTCGTCGAGTGCCGCTTCCAGCGCCCGCAGCATCGGAATATCGAGCGCGTTGAATTTCTCCGGCCGGCGCAGCGTGACAATGCCGATGGCGCCGTCGGTTTCAAAGGTTACCAGACGCTCAGCCATGTGCGCCTCCAAGCGACGCGCCGCCATTGAGCGATAGGCCGATCGGCCGGTCCCGGTAGAGCGCATCCGGCGTCACTTTCAGGTCGTTGGCGACGGCGAGCGGGATCTCGGCCTGCGCCAGCACATCGCGCTCGAGGTCGATGCCCGGCGCCAACTCGGTCACCATCAGCCCCGCAGGCGTCAGCTTCATCACGCAGCGCTCGGTGACATAGGTGATATCCTGTCCCTGCGCGACGGCACGCTTGCCCGAGAAGGAGATATGCTCGACCTCGCCGACGACTTTCTTGACCTTGCCCTCCTGGTCGATGCGGATGCCGCCACCGGCAAGCGACAACTTGGCGCCGGCATTGAAGAAACCGGAAAAGACGATCTTCTTCGCCCGCGCGGTGATGTCGACGAAGCCGCCGGCGCCGGCGGTGACATGCGGCCGCGCCGAAAGCTTCGAGACATTGACAGAGCCGTGGCGGTCGATCTGCAGGAAGGACAGCAGCGAGGCGTCGAAGCCGCCGGCCTGGAAATAGATGAACTGGTGCGGCGAAGGCATGAAGGCGTCGGCATTCGACGAGCAGCCGAACTTGAAATCGAGCAGCGGCACGCCGCCGACCGCGCCCTGTTCGATGACCCAGGTGACCTTGCCGTGCTGGCCTTCCTCGAGCAGGATGCGCGGCACATTGGCCGAGATGCCGAAGCCGATATTGACCGCCATGCCGTCGGCAAGCTCCATGGCGACGCGGCGCGCAATGACCTTCTGGACGTTCATCTCGGCGTTGCGAAAGCTCGACAGTGGCCGGAAGATCTCGCCGGAGATGGCCGGATCGTAAGGCGTCAGCGTCGTCTGCAACTGGTCGGGCGCCACCACGATATGGTCGACCAGCACGCCGGGCACGCGCACATCGTGCGGCTTCAGCGTGCCGTTCGCGACGACGCGCTTGACCTGCGCGATGACGATGCCGCCATTGTTGCGGGCGGCCAGCGCCTGTTCGAGGCCGCCGAGATAGGCACCCTCATGCTCATAGGTAAGGTTGCCGCGCTCGTCCGCCGTGGTGGCGCGGATGATCGCGACCTGCGGTACGATCGAGCGGAAATAGAGCCATTCCTCGCCGTCGAACTGCTGCACCGAAACGATCGGCTCGCTGGCGGCAGCATTCATGGCGCAACCCTGATGGCGCGGGTCGGCAAAGGTATCGAGCCCGACCTTGGTCAGCACGCCGGGGCGCTTGGCCGCGGCCTCGCGATGCATGTCGAACAGGATGCCGGACGGCACGTTATAGGCGGCGACCGAATTGTCGCCGATCATCTTCCAGATCTGCGGCGGTTCCGACGATGACGGCCCGGACGGATAGGAGCCGCACAAAGTGCGCTTCAACAGGCCGGGCTTGGCTAGATGGTCGATGCCCTTGATGCCGTACATGTCACCGGCGGCGATCGGATGCAGCGTCGTGATGTCCCTGGGATGGCCTTCCGCGTCGAAGCGCTCGCCGACGGCAGCCAGCACCGCATCCGGACAGCCGAGGCCGCTCGACGATGACACGGAAACGACCATGCCATCCCTGATCAGGCCGGCAGCTTCAGCCGCTGAAACGAGCTTGCTCACGCGGCGCTCCCGAGCTTCGGGTCGATGGCAACGGCGTTTCCGGACCTGGCCGATTGCAATGCCGCCTCGGCTGATGTCAGCGACCAGACGCCGTCCTCGCCGGTGGCGGACGGCTGGCCGTCGCCACGGATCGCTGCGTGGAATTCGCGCAGCGAACGGGCATAGAGGTCTTCGCGGTCGAAGCTCAATTCCTCCTCGCCCTGTGCCGTGCGAAGCAAGACCGAGCCGACCGGCTTCTGCGTCATCACATTTTTGGCGATCAGCGAGCCTTCGCTGCCATGCACCTCGAAGCCGGTGCCGGCGAATTTTGTCGTGAAGCCCTCATGCGATTGGGCGATGACGCCCGATGCGAAGCGCCAGAGGCACATGGCGCCGTCTTCCAGTCCGCCGGCGGCCATGCCGGCCGACTGCGTGAATGCCGAGATCTCGACGGGATCGTCGCCGAGCACGAAGCGCAGCGTGTCGGCATCGTGGACGGTGATGTCGAGCACCACGCCGCCGCCGGCGTCCGGCCTGGTGATGCGCCAGCCCTGCAGGTTTTCCGGCAGATAGACGGAGTGGAAGACGCGCGCGGCGATCAGCCTGCCGATGCGGCCGGCAGCGATCGCTTCGCGCATCGCCCGATGCGAGCCGGCATTGCGCAGATGGTGATTGGTGCCGAGCACGACGCCGGCGGCCCTGGCCGCCGCGACCATCTTGCGCGCGTCGGCGCTGGTCAGCGCCAGCGGCTTTTCGCACAGCACATGCTTTCCCGCCTCGATGGCGGCGAGTGCCTGTTCGAGATGCAATTCGTTAGTGGTCGAGATGTAGACGGCGTCGATATCGGATTTGAGCAGGGCGTCGAGCGTCGAGACCGCCGCCGGAATGCGGTTTTCACTGGCGTAAGTGGCGGCGCGCTCCGGGCTGGAGCTCATCACCGCGGCGATCTCGCCGTCCTTCTGCGCGCGGATGGCGCCGATCATGAACTGTCTTGCGATCGTGCTGGCGCCGATCAGCCCCCAACTGACGGTCATGCCGCGTCTCCCATTCCTGCACAGCCATGCTCGTTGCGATCGGGGCCGCAGCTTTCCCTGACCACGAGGTTGACGGCGCCGATATGATCCTCGGCGCGCGTGGTGCGCGATTGGATCATCTTCAGCACGACATGGGCGGCGCGCTCGCCGAGGCCGGCGGTGTTCACCGCGACGCTGGTCAGCGCCGGCATATAGTGCTCGGCCTCGGCGACGTCGTCGAAGCCGACGACGGCAAAGTCCGCGCCGGGTTCCAGGCCGCGCTTGCGCAGCGCCAGCAAGACGCCGAAGGCGACCGCATCGTTGAAGCAAAGGGCCGCGGTCGGCGGCGCGGCCATGGCAAGTGCGGTTTCCAGGCAGGCAATACCGCCCTTGCGGCTGGTTTCGCCCTCGAAGACCAGCCTGTCGGCCGGTTCGATGCCGAGCGCTTCACAGGCCTCGCGAAAGCCGCCCAGGCGCTCGTGATAGACGACAAGGTCGGACGAGCCGCCGAAGAAGGCCAGCCGGCGATGGCCCTTGCCGATCAGATGGGCGGTGGCGAGATAGGCGCCGCGATGATTGTCGGGCGTGATCACCGGGATACGGCTTTCGGGAAGCCGGCGCATGACGAAGACGACCGGAACGCCTGCGGTCTCAAGGCGACGGAACGCGCCAGGCGTGGTGCCGCGCGCCGGCGACACGACGAGCCCGGCGACACCCTGCTCCATCAACGATTTCAGAACCTCTTCCTGGCGCACCGGGTTTTCAGCCGTATTGGCGATGAAAGGCACGACGCCGGCCGACTGGAAGACGCGCTCCATGCCGACCGCGAGCTCGGCGAAAAACGGATTGGTGAGATCGTTGATGACCATGCCGATGACGTTGGAATGGGCCTTGCGCAGATTGGCGGCGCCGCGGTTGTAGACATAGCCGACGTCCTCGATCGCCTTGCGCACCTTGAGCGCGGTTTCGGGCCGGATCAGCCCGCTGCCTTGCAGCACCAGCGATACCGTCGATTTGGACACGCCCGCCTCACGGGCTATGTCGAGTATCGTTGCCTTGGCCCGGCTGGCCATCCAGATCCGTCCTCCCGGTGGTTTCTTGTGCGATTTTATTGGAACGATCTAATCCCTGCGGCGCATTTGAGTCAATCGCGTTTTTGCGAACCCGGGAAAAATGCGGCTCGGTGGCGCAATTCTCCGGCAAGCAGGGCTTTCGGCTGCTGCGATGCAGCAATTTTCGCTGCACGAGGCAGGGCGGCAAAATATCTTGATTTGTTGGAACGTTCCATTTAATAGGCGTTGGTAAGGGAGAGAGCCATGGACATCACCTTGCCCGGGGAAGGCGCCGGCCGTGTCCGCTACCGGCTTGTCGGCCAGCCGGTGCAGCCTGTGGCCGGCGCTCGCTTCTCGCGCATCGCCTACGCCGCCGCCCATGTCGTTGCCGATCCCCTCGCCATGACCGATCCGTGGTCGAGGCCCGCGGTCGACTGGGACAAGACGATGGCGTTTCGCCATCACCTCTGGCGGCTTGGCTTCCGTGTCGCCGAAGCGATGGACACCTCTCAGCGCGGCATGGGTTTCGACTGGGCGAATGCCAAGGAATTGATCCGCCGCTCGATCGCCGAGGCGCGCAGCGTCGAAGGCGCCGATCTTGCGTCGGGCGCCGGCACCGACCATCTGGCGGGGGGCGCCAGCAGGCTAGACGATGTCATCGCGGCCTATGAAGAACAGCTCGGCTTCATCGAAGGGCTTGGCGGCAAGGCGATCATGATGGCCAGCCGGGCGCTGGCGGCGGTCGCCAAAGGCCCCGACGACTATATCGGCGTCTACGACCGCATCCTGTCCCAGGCCTCCGGCAAGGTCATCCTGCACTGGCTGGGCGACATGTTCGACCCGGCGCTGAAAGGCTACTGGGGCAGCAGCGATTTCGAAACTGCGCTGGAGACGGTGGTCGCGATCATCGAACGCCATGCCGGCAAGGTCGAAGGCATAAAGATATCGCTGCTCGATGCCGGCAAGGAGATTGCGCTCAGGGACCGGCTGCCTGAGGGCGTGCTGATGTTCACCGGCGACGATTTCAATTACCCCGAGCTGATCGCCGGCGACGGCGACAGACATTCGCACGCGCTGCTCGGCATTTTCGATGCCATCGCGCCGGTCGCCAATGCAGCGCTGGCAAGGCTGGCCGACGGCGACCGCGCCGGCTATGACGCGCTGATGGCGCCGACAGTGCCGCTGTCGCGCAAAATCTTCGAGGTGCCGACCGAATATTACAAGGCCGGCATCGTCTTCATGGCATGGCTGAACGGCCACCAGGAGCATTTTTCGATGGTCGGCGGCATGCAATCGGCGCGCGGCATCCGTCACTATGCCGATGTCTTTCGCCTTGCCGACCAGGCAGGGTTGCTGGCCGACCCCGAACTCGCGATTGCCAGAATGACAAGCCTCTGCGCGGTAGCAGGCATCTGATCGCAAACGCTGTCCGATCCAAAGTCAGGTTCGGTAGCTTGCGATTTGCCTTGTCTGGGCAAATCTGTATGCGGTATGCGTCCGGCAACAGAGAAGCCGATCCGGCGCTCCGCCGGCCAACTGGCATAGCTGCCGTTCTGCATTGGGGTAAGCTGATGACCTTCGACCTTCAGGGCAAGCGCGTTTTCGTGGCCGGACATCGCGGCATGGTCGGCTCGGCAATCCTGCGCAGATTGGCCGACGAGGATTGCGAAGTCCTGACCGCCTCGCGCGCCGAGCTCGATCTTCTCGACCAGGCCGGCGTGCGGCGCTGGATGGCCGACCGCAAGCCGGATGCAGTGGTGATGGCGGCGGCCAAGGTCGGCGGTATCCTGGCCAACAACAGGCTTCCCGTCGATTTCCTGCATGACAATCTCGTCATGCAGAACAATGTCATCGACAGCGCCTTCCGCAACGAGGTGCAGAAGCTGCTGTTTCTCGGTTCATCCTGCATCTATCCCAAATTCGCGGCGCAGCCGATCTCCGAGGACGCCTTGCTGACCGGGCCGCTCGAGCCCACCAACGAATGGTATGCGATCGCCAAGATCGCCGGGCTGAAACTGTGCCAGGCCTATCGGCGCCAGTACGGCGTCGACTACATCTCGGCGATGCCGACCAATCTCTACGGTCCGGGCGACAATTTCGACCTCAATTCCAGCCATGTCGTGCCCGCTCTGATGCGCAAGGCGCACGAGGCCAGGCGCGCCGGCCGCAAGAGCCTGGAGGTGTGGGGATCAGGCACGCCGATGCGTGAATTCCTGCATGTCGACGACGCCGCCGACGCGCTGGTCTGGTTGCTGAAGAATTATTCGGGGGACAGCCACATCAATGTCGGCTCGGGAGAAGACATCACCATTGCCGATCTTGCCCGCACCATCGTGTCGGTCGCTGGCGCCGATGCTGCGATAACGTTCGATGCGACGAAGCCGGACGGCACGCCGCGCAAGCTGATGGACGTGTCGCGTCTGTTCGCCACCGGCTGGCGCCCGCGCTACTCGCTGCGCAGCGGATTGGAACAGACCTATGCCTGGTTTCTGGAGCACGTCGAGACCGGCGATCTGCGCCTCGGTGCGGCCTGACGCCGGTATAGGCCGGGAACGTCAGTCGACGAAAAATACCGACGGCCAATTGAGGGATTATCTGGATGGTGGGCGTGACAGGGATTGAACCTGTGACCCCTGCAATGTCAATGCAGTGCTCTCCCGCTGAGCTACACGCCCATCCGAAGCCGCGCATACACCATTTTTGGTTCGGCACGTCAATAGCGGGAAAAGCGAAAGAATGGCTGGCTTGCCGGGTCGGTCAAGACGCGAGAAAAAACGCGTCAGGCGGCCTGCAGCATCTTTTCGACTTCGTTGACGAGGTCGCGCAGGTGGAACGGCTTCGATAGCACCTTGGCGTCTTTCGGCGCCTTGGAATCAGGGTTCAGCGCGACGGCGGCGAAGCCGGTGATGAACATCACCTTGAGGTCGGGATCGATCTCCGTGGCGCGACGGGCGAGCTCGATGCCATCCATCTCGGGCATGACGATGTCGGTCAAAAGTAGCGAAAAAGGTTCCTCGCGCAGCCGCTCATAGGCACTGGCGCCATTGTCGAAATCGCTGACCTGATAACCGGCGCGCTCCAGCGCCTTGACGAGGAACCGGCGCATGTCGTCGTCGTCTTCCGCCAGCAGAATGCGTGCCATCTTGTCCCGTCCGAATCACCCAACCGACAATGCCGTGCGGCAAGCCCGTTAACCATGCTGTATATGAGGAGGTGACGGTAAACATCAAGTGAACGTTGGCCGCACAATCCTGATTTGGCTTGCGCTTCGGCGGCTGGACATGCGGGCGGCGAGGTGGCACTTTCCTATCATGATGCATTGGTATTTCCGGGTTCGTTCAAATTGAAAACGGCAGCCGAGGATTTTTCGGTCGTTCCACCCTTCGAAATCCGATCGGGCGCCGAACAGCGCGTTCCCTTCCTCTTCAACTCGCCGCATAGCGGCCGCTACTATCCGGACCGGTTCATGGCTATGGCCAAGCTGGACCGCAACGCCATCCGCCGCTCAGAGGACTGCTATGTCGAGGAATTGTTCGGCGGCGCCGTCGCGCTCGGGGCGCCGATGCTGGCGGCAAACTTCCCGCGCGCCTATCTCGACGTCAACCGGGAGCCGTGGGAACTCGACCCGCGCATGTTCGCCGAACCGGTGCCGTCATTCTGCAACATCCGCTCGGCGCGGGTGGCCGGCGGGCTCGGCACCGTGCCCAAGCTGGTCGGCGAGGGGCTCGACATCTATTCCGGCCGCTTGCCGCTGGCGGAAGCCGTGGCGCGCATCGAAGCGGTCTACAAGCCCTATCACGAGACGCTGAAACGGCTTTTGACCAGAACCCATGCGCGCTTCGGCTACGCCGTGCTGATTGACTGCCACTCGATGCCGGCAAGCATAAGGGTCGGCGACAGCGGATTGCGGCCGGACTTCATCGTCGGCGACCGCTTTGGCATTTCCGCCGCGGCGGCGTTGACCGAGACGGCGATCGGCCTGCTCACCGGCATGGGCTACAGCGTCGCCCACAACAAGCCCTATGCCGGAGGCTTCATTACCGAGCACTATGGCCGCCCCGTGCGCCATCTGCATGCGCTGCAGATCGAGGTCAATCGCGGGCTCTACATGAATGAGCGGACGTTCCAGAGATCGGCTGGTTTCGACGCCCTGGCCGACGATCTGGCGCGGTTTTCGGCCGAACTGATGGCGATGCCCGATCACAATTTCATGGATCTGCCGCTGGCCGCCGAATAGCCGCGGAATCGCGGTACTCGCCGCTCATGCGGCAGCGTAAAAAAAGACCGCATCGTTTGCACGACACGGTCGAAGTCTAGGGAGGAAACGCCCAAGGAGGGCATGGACAGGAACCCCTGTCCGAGAACAAACGTATTGTGCGCTGCACAAATGTCAAGGCGCGTTCCGGCTTTTTTAATTCATTGTGAAGTGGAAATTGCATTTCCATGACGGCGGCGTTGCATTCGAGCAACAGTTGGCACCATGCGAAAGGCTCCGAACGCCTTTGTTTCGGCATAAATCCGTAGGCAAACGGGCATCTCCAAACATGCTGGAGCGGGAGAATCAGTTGGACATCAGCATCGAGTTCATGCGGCGCATTGCGCGTGCCGCCGCAGCCGAGACCTTGCCGCGCTTCCGCAACCAGGGCGCGGTCACCAACAAGGAGCGCGGCAGCTTCGACCCGGTCACCGAGGCCGACCGCGAGGCCGAGCGCGCCATCCGGGCGCTGATATCAGCGCAGTACCCCGATCACGGCATTCTCGGCGAGGAACATGGCGGCGAAAACATCTCCAGCCGGCATGTCTGGGTGATCGATCCGATCGATGGCACGCGCGCCTTTATTTCCGGCCTGCCGGTATGGGGCACGCTGGTCGGGCTGACGGTCGACGGCGATGCCGTCGCCGGCATGATGTCGCAGCCCTTCACCGGCGAGCTGTTCTACGCCAATGCCTCGGGCTCGCATTATGAAGGTCCCGGTGGCCCGCGAAAACTCGCGACGCGCAAGACGACGAATCTCGCCGAGGCGACGCTGTTCACCACCACGCCGGCGCTGTTCAAGGGAGACGCGCGCCTGCGCTACGACCTGTTCGAGCAACAGGTCCAACTCGCCCGCTACGGCACCGACTGCTATGCCTTCGCCATGGTGGCGGCGGGCAGCGTCGATATCGTCGCCGATCCCGGATTGAAGCCCTACGACATCGTCGCGCTGATCCCGATCATCGAGAAGGCGGGCGGCGTCATCACCACTTTCGAAGGCGGACCGGCGGAAAAGGGCGGCGACATTCTGGCAGCGGCGACACCGGAGCTGCACGCGGCAGCAATGGCGGCGCTGCGCGGCTGAGATTGGCCATTGCTGCCCAGGCAAGATCGTTGCCATACCTCCTGACAGGATGATGTCAGTTGGCATGCGCTATGGAACGCTGTCAGCCGGGGAGGACCATAGATGCCGACGCAGCCAGCAGCCAGCCATTCCGATGCTCCGGCGGACGGGCGGAGCGATTTCGATTTCTTTTTCGGGCGCTGGACCGTCGGCCATCGAAGATTGCAGAAGCGGCTGCAGGGCGACGGCAACTGGGATGTGTTTGGCGGCACGTGCGAGGTGCGGCCGATCCTTGGCGGCCTCGGCAATGTCGACGACAATTGGATTGAATTGCCCGGCGGGCCCTATCGCGCCGCCACCTTGCGGACCTTCGACCCTGCGGCGAGGCAATGGTCGATCTGGTGGATCGACGGCCGCAATCCGTCGACCATCGATGTTCCGATGCGCGGCACTTTCGTGGCGGGCGTCGGCACGTTCCTGTGCGAAGACGTCTTCGACGGCCAGCCGATCCAGGTCCGCTTCCTGTGGTCGCGGATCACGGACGGGTCGGCGCGCTGGGAGCAGGCCTTTTCGCCGGACGGCGGCAAGGCATGGGAGACCAACTGGATCATGGATTTCGCCCGCACGAGCTGAAGCCGGACAAGGTATGTGGCTCAGACGTCACCGGTTCCGGGGATGAAGGCATCGAATGCGGCTAGCAACTGCTCGCGATAGAGATCGGCTTCCTGCAGGATCTCATGGCGGGCGCCGTCGATCATCACTAGCGAGCCGACGCGCAGACGTCTCGCATAGGCCTCGACTGCCCTGGTCGAGACGACCTGGTCGGCGCCGGCGGCGATCATCAGCAAGGGCACGTGGATCTTGGCCATGAAATCCGGGTCGCTGACGATCAAGGACGCCTCCGTCGCCGCCTTCAGCCAGCGGATCGTCGGTCCGCCGAGCGCCAGCTGCGGATAGGTTTCGTAGATCAGCGTATTGCGCCGATAGCGTTCCGGGTCGCTGGTCAGCTTGTTTATGGCGAAGGGCACCGATTCCTTGGGCCGCGGCCCCCATGCGGCATAGAGTCGGCCAAGGCCGAGAAGGCAGAACAGCGAACAGATGCGGCGGACGGTTTTTACCGAAACCGGCAGGTCCGGCACGGTGAAGAACGGTGCGATCAGCACCATGCGGCGCACGCGGTTCGCCATCGAGGGCGCGGCGAGCAGCGCAATCACCGCGCCGGCCGAGTGGGCCAGTATGTAGTAGGGTCCTCGGCAATCGGGCAGCACGATCTCCTCGAAGAACTGCTCCAGATCGCCGGTGTAGTCGAAGAAGCTCCGGACGAAGCCGCGCTGTCGGTCGCCGATCAGCCGGTCGGAAGC
Source organism: Mesorhizobium sp. M0145 (assembly GCF_040322355.1). Taxonomy (NCBI): domain Bacteria; kingdom Pseudomonadati; phylum Pseudomonadota; class Alphaproteobacteria; order Hyphomicrobiales; family Phyllobacteriaceae; genus Mesorhizobium; species Mesorhizobium sp. M0145. The sequence continues at coordinate 254,062 of NZ_JAMYTK010000001.1, read as the reverse complement.
GCCCTGGCCGCGCCAGTCGAGGGTTGCCACGCCAAAGCCCCGGTCGGTAAGGTTGCGAATGGTCTCGAAATACTTCTCGATGCACTCGTTGCGGCCGGTCAGGACAACGACGGTGCCCTTCATCGGGCGGGCAACCGCGGCAAACAGCCCATAGCGGATCTTCTTGCCGTCGCGCGTGGTGAAGAAGCCGCCGGCCGTGTTTTCCGGCAGCGGATTGCCCGGAGTTTCGTGGAAGAGAGGGGGCTGGTGGAGAAGATCGGTCATACGGTGTTTGGTTGGTGTCGGTGCCGGCGTGGGCGCAAGTCAGGCATAAACGCCCATGCGCCAAAAGCAAAAGGAATTCGGGACGCCGGGGAGGTCGACCCAGGCAGCGAACAAGTAAGGCCGGAAGCAGCCTTGGCGTGCTTCCGGCCTCTGTCGACCGGGAGGAAGGGACGTTACACCCGGTTCGGCCTCGTCGTGTCGCCTTTTCCGGCGACCTGTTCGTGATCTCGAGAACAGTTTTAGTGCCGCCTGGCTGAACGCTCGCCGAAGCCACGGTTCATCTGCCGTTCATCGGCATCGGGACGTGGGCCGGGACCGGTTCCGTTCGGACGCGGGAAAATCTTGAAATGCCGTCGCCGGCTTCCCAAATTTGTCATGCGGTCGCCAATGTCGGGGCCACTGGTCCATCCGGAACGCCGTCACGGGTTTCGCACCGGCCATACGCAACCTTGTTGCTCAACAGGAGAACACACCATGCGTCACGTTGATTTTTCCCCGCTCTACCGTTCGACCGTCGGTTTTGACCGGCTGTTCACCATGCTCGATTCGCTTGCGCAGCCGGAAGGCCAGACGTATCCGCCTTACAACATCGAGCGCACGGGCGAGGATGCCTATCGCATCTCGATGGCTGTGGCCGGCTTCTCGGAAGATGAGATTTCGATCGAAGCTCACCGCAATGTGCTGACCGTCAAGGGTGAGCGCAAGGAGGAAGGCAATGGCGAAGGCTCCGAACTGCTCTATCGCGGTATCGCCAGCCGAGCCTTCGAGCGCCGCTTCCAGCTTGCCGATCACGTCGAGGTTGTCGGCGCCGCGCTGAAGAACGGCCTGCTCTTCGTCGACCTCAAGCGCAACATCCCCGAAGAGCTGAAGCCGCGCAAGATCGCGATCACCTCGGCTCCGGCCAAGGCCAAGCAGATCGAGGCCAAGACTGCCGCCTAAGCCAGGCAGCTAAACTCCGGGACGCCAACTCCCCGGGAAGAAAGGGCGGTGCAGCAATGCGCCGCTCTTTTTGCTGGTGGGCAAGGCTTGCTATCCGGCGAGCAGGTAGCCGAAACGGTCGACCTCGTCGGGCGTGGTCGCGAAGCTGGTGACAAAGCGATAGAGCGCTTCGTCTTCGCCAATGTAGCTGTCGTAGCCGAGCGGCCTGTGCCAGTCGTGGAAGGCCGCCCCTGCCGCTTGCATTCTTTCGGCCTCGGCCTTTTTCATGACTGCGAAGACCTCGTTCGCCTGCGGCAGCCAGGCCAGCCGGGCCGAAGGGGAATCTTCTATCGCCGCGGCAAGCCGTGCCGCCATCGCATTGGCGTGCCGTGCTGTGTCGAGCCATAGCCCACCCCTGAAATAAGCATCGAATTGCGCGGCGATGAAGCGCGATTTCGAGAACAGCTGGGCCGCGCGCTTGCGCAAAAAGGCCAATTCCTTGGCTCGCTCGAGGTCGAACAGCACGATCGCCTCGGCGCACCAACAGCCATTCTTGGTGCCGCCAAAGGAGAGGATGTCGACACCGTGCTTCCAGGTCATTTCGGCCGGCGTCGTTTCCAGCGCGACGAGCGCATTGGCAAAGCGGGCCCCATCCATGTGCAGCGGCAGTCCATGCTGCTTTGCGATCGCCGAAATCCTGGCGATTTCGTTCAGCGTGTAGACGGTGCCGACTTCGGTCGACTGGGTGATCGAAACGGCAACCGGCCGCCCGGAATGGACGTTTTCGGGTGCGAAACGGTCCACCGCCCGTTCCAGATTGCCGGCATCGATCCTGCCGAGTGCGCCTTCGACTGTATAAAGCCGCGAACCGCCGGTGAAATATTCCGGTGCACCGCATTCGTCCTCGATGACGTGCGATTCGCGATGGCAGAAGGAAATGCCGCCTGGCTTGTTATAGGTAGTCAGCGACAGCGAATTGGCAGCGGTGCCGGTGGCGACGAAAAACACCGCGACCTCGCATTCGAAGATTTCATTGAAGCGCTGGTAAACGGCCTTGTCGAGGGCACCGTCGCCATAGGCGGTGGAGAAGCCGTCGGCATGGCCCGACAGGCCGGCAGCGATACGGGGATGGGCGCCTGCCCAATTGTCGGAAGCGAAAATCATGCGTCTGCCTATGCTGGGGAAATCGATGCGAGCTTGGCCGCTTTCGCATGTCGGCCGCAAGTGGCAGATGCCGAAAATCCGCTAAAGCCAGCGAAACGCATGAGCGTAGATGCGGCGACTGAAGGCTACGCTGACACGGCGTTCCGCGCAATTTTCTGTCGCGAAAGCCTCAAGAATTTTGTGAATCGGTCTTGTGTGCATCCAAAATTTCTGTCATAAAAATTTAGGACAGTAGTGCTGTCTTATTTTGTCGCACAAAACTGGCCGCATTGGCATATGATTGCGCCTCTGCGGCATTGCCGCGAGCGACAGCTAGACAGCCTGGCTCCGGCCTGTACGAATACCATATGCGAACCATGCGGAAAGCCGCACGGTCGGCAAGAACTTCGCAAGACGTGCCGCAAGATTGAAAGGGGAGCCACGCGCTTCCCGACGGAAACCAGCGCCCGAAGGGGACGGAACGGAGGACAGGACGATGACGGACATGACGCCATCTGCGACGAAGGCCGCGCAGACGAAAGCGGCAGCCGTCAAAAATCCGTCCCTGACCAATATTGGGCGAACCAGCACCGGCTATGCCGCGCACGGCCTCTATGATCCGCGCAACGAGCATGATGCCTGCGGCGTTGGCTTCATCGTCAACATGAAGGGCGGCAAGTCGCATCAAATCGTCGAGGACGGCCTTGCCGTGCTCGAAAACCTGACGCATCGCGGCGCCGTCGGCGCGGATCCGCTGATGGGCGACGGCGCCGGCGTGCTGGTGCAGCTGCCGGACCGCTTCTTCCGCGAGGAGATGGCCAAGCAAGGGGTCGAACTGCCGAAGCCCGGCCACTATGCCGTCGGCCATGTGTTCATGCCGCGCGACCCGGAGCTGCAGGCGCATATCGAAGGCATCATCGCCGAGGTGGCGCAACTCGAGGGCCAGCCGCTGCTCGGCTTTCGCGACGTGCCGGTCGATAATTCGTCGCTGTCCAAGGCGCCCGACATCGCCGCTTCCGAGCCGGTGCACCGACAGGTATTCCTGGGCCGCGGCGCCGAGATCGAGAACGACGACGATTACGAGCGGCGGCTCTACATCCTGCGCAAGGTCATTTCCGGCCGTATCCACGAAGAGACCAAAGGCGTCGACAACGGCTTCTATGTCGTCTCGATGTCGTCGCGGACCATCGTCTACAAGGGCATGTTCCTGGCCTATCAGGTCGGCGCCTACTACAAGGACCTCACCGACCCGCGTTTCGAGACGGCGCTGATCCTGGTCCACCAGCGCTTCTCGACCAACACGTTCCCGTCGTGGAAGCTGGCGCATCCCTACCGCATGGTCGCCCACAATGGCGAGATCAATACGCTGCGCGGCAACGTCAACTGGATGGCGGCGCGGCAGGCCTCGGTCGATTCCGAACTGTTCGGCAACGACATCTCGAAGCTGTGGCCGATCTCCTATGAAGGGCAGTCCGACACCGCCTGCTTCGACAATGCACTCGAATTCCTGACGCAGGGCGGCTATTCGCTCGCCCACGCCATGATGATGCTGATCCCGGAAGCCTGGGCCGGCAACAAGCTGATGGGTCAGGACCGCAAGGCCTTCTACGAGTATCACGCAGCCCTGATGGAGCCGTGGGACGGGCCAGCGGCGGTTGCCTTCACCGACGGCCGCCAGATCGGTGCCACGCTCGACCGCAACGGGCTGCGGCCGGCGCGCTACATCGTCACCGACGACGACCGCGTCATCATGGCCTCGGAAGCCGGCGTGCTGCCGGTGCCGGAGGAAAGGATCGTCAAGAAGTGGCGGCTGCAGCCCGGCCGCATGCTGCTGATCGACCTGGACAAGGGCCGCATCGTTTCCGACGAGGAGATCAAGTCGGAGATCGCGACCAGGCACCCCTACAAGAGCTGGCTCGCCAACACACAGCTCATCCTCGAGGATCTGAACCCGGTCGAGCCGCGCGCCCTGCGCAGGGATGTCTCACTGCTCGACCGCCAGCAGGCGTTTGGCTACACCCAGGAGGACACCAAGCTGTTGATGTCGCCGATGGCGACCACCGGCCAGGAAGCGGTCGGCTCGATGGGTACCGACACGCCGATTTCGGCAATGTCGGACAGATCAAAGCTGCTCTACACCTATTTCAAGCAGAATTTCGCACAGGTCACCAATCCGCCGATCGACCCGATCCGCGAGGAGCTGGTGATGAGCCTGGTGTCCTTCATCGGGCCGCGGCCCAACATCTTCGATCTTGTCGGCAATTCGCGCCGCAAGCGGCTCGAAGTGCGCCAACCGATCCTGACCAATGGCGATCTGGAGAAGCTGCGCTCCGTCGGCCACACCGAAGACCGTTTCGACACCAAGACGATCGACATCACTTACGGTTCGAATGAAGGCGCGGCCGGCATGCAGGGCGCCATCGACCGGCTATGCGAGCGCGCCGAGGCGGCGGTCGCCGGCGGCTACAATATCATCATCCTGTCGGACCGTCAGCTCGGCCCGGACCGCATCGCCATTCCGGCACTGCTGGCGACTGCGGCCGTGCACCATCATTTGATCCGCAAGGGATTGCGCACGTCGGTTGGGCTCGTCGTGGAATCCGGCGAGCCGCGCGAGGTGCATCATTTCTGCTGTCTCGCCGGCTACGGCGCCGAGGCGATCAATCCCTATCTCGCTTTCGACACGCTGCTCGACATGCACAAGCGTGGCGAATTGCCGGCGGAGGTCGATGCCTACGAAGTCGTCTCCCGTTACATCAAGTCGATCGGCAAGGGCATCCTGAAGGTGATGTCCAAGATGGGCATCTCCACTTACCAGTCCTATTGCGGCGCGCAGATATTCGACGCCATCGGGCTCAAGTCGGACTTCGTGCAGAAGTACTTCACCGGCACGGCGACGCTGATCGAAGGCGTCGGGCTGGACGAGATCGCCGCCGAAACGGTCAGCCGCCACACCGACGGCTTCGGCAACGACCCGGTGCTGCGCAACAGCCTCGAGGTCGGCGGCGAATACATGTTCCGCATGCGCGGCGAGGCCCATATCTGGTCGCCCGACGCAGTGGCGACCTTGCAGCACGCCGTGCGCCAAGGCTCGTGGGAGACGTTCAAGGACTATTCCGCCCAGATCGACAGCGAGACGGCGCAGGCGCAGACCATTCGCGGCCTGTTCAAGATCAAGCTTGCGCAAGAGACCGGGCGTAAGAAGGTCAAGCTCGACGAGGTGATGCCGGCGGCCGATATCGTCAAGCGCTTCTCGACCGGGGCGATGTCCTTCGGCTCGATCTCCAGGGAAGCGCACACGACACTGGCGCGCGCCATGAACGCCATCGGCGGCAAGTCGAACACCGGCGAGGGCGGCGAAGAGGCCGACCGCTATCTGCCACTGCCGGGCGGCGGCAAGAACCCCGAACGCTCGGCAATCAAGCAGGTCGCTTCGGGACGCTTTGGCGTCACGGCGGAGTATCTGGTCAATTCCGACATGATGCAGATCAAGGTCGCGCAAGGGGCGAAGCCCGGCGAGGGCGGCCAGCTGCCGGGCCACAAGGTCGATGCGACCATCGCCAAGGTCAGGCATTCGACGCCGGGCGTCGGCCTGATCTCGCCGCCGCCGCATCATGACATCTATTCGATCGAGGATCTGGCGCAGCTCATCTACGACCTGAAGAACGTCAATCCGGCGGCCGACGTATCGGTCAAGTTGGTCTCGGAAGTCGGCGTCGGCACGGTTGCGGCCGGCGTCGCCAAGGCGCGTGCCGACCACATCACCATATCAGGCTATGACGGCGGCACCGGTGCCTCGCCGCTGACCTCGCTCAAGCATGCCGGCAGCCCATGGGAGATGGGCCTTGCCGAGACGCACCAGACGCTGGTGCTCAACGGCCTCAGGTCGCGCGTCGCGCTGCAGGTCGATGGCGGCCTGCGCACCGGGCGTGACGTCATTATCGGCGCACTGCTCGGCGCCGACGAGTTCGGCTTTTCGACCGCGCCGTTGATCGCGGCCGGCTGCATCATGATGCGCAAGTGCCATCTCAACACCTGCCCCGTCGGCGTCGCGACACAGGACCCGGTGCTGCGCAAGCGCTTCAAGGGCACGCCCGAGCACGTCATCAACTTCTTCTTCTATGTGGCGGAAGAGGTGCGGGCGCTGCTTGCCGAGATGGGCTACACCCATCTCGACCAGATCATCGGCGACACCGACCTTCTGGAAAAGCGCGAGCTGATCCAGCACTGGAAGGCACGCGGGCTCGACTTCAGCAAGATGTTCTACAAGCCCGATGCGCCGCACGAGGCGGTGCACTGGACCGAGCGGCAGAAGCATCCGATCGACGACGTGCTCGACCGCAAGCTGATCGAACTCGCAAAGCCGGCGCTCGAAGCCAGGCAGCCGGTCAGTATCGAACTGCCGATTCGCAACGTCGACCGTTCGACCGGCGCCATGCTGTCGGGCGAGGTGGCAAAGCGCTTCAAGCACAAGGGCCTGCGCGAGGACACGATCTCGGTCAAGCTCACCGGCACGGCCGGCCAGTCCTTTGGCGCCTTCCTGGCGCGCGGTGTCTCGTTCGAACTGGTGGGCGCTGCCAACGACTATGTCGGCAAGGGCCTGTCGGGTGGCCGCATTGTCATCCGCCCGCCGGAGAACACGAAAATCGTTGCTGCCGAGTCCATTATTGTCGGCAATACCGTGCTCTACGGCGCAACCGAGGGCGAGGCCTATTTCTGCGGCGTTGCCGGCGAGCGTTTTGCCGTGCGCAATTCGGGTGTCGCCGCCGTCGTTGAAGGCGTCGGCGACCATGGTTGCGAATACATGACCGGCGGTATCGTCGTCGTCATCGGCCAGACCGGCCGCAACTTCGCCGCCGGCATGTCGGGGGGCGTCGCCTATGTGCTCGACGAGGCGGGTGATTTCGCCGAACGCTGCAACATGGCGATGGTCGAGCTGGAGCCGGTTCCGGAAGAGGACGACCTGATGGAAAAGCTGCTCCACCATGGCGGCGATCTCGACCATAAGGGCCGTGTCGACGTATCCGGCGATATGACCAGCCATGACGAGGAGCGGCTCTACCAGCTGATCTCCAACCACGTCCACTACACCGGCTCGGTACGAGGTCGCGAAATCCTCGACGACTGGGCGACTTTCCGGCCGAAATTCCGGAAGATCATGCCGGTCGAATACCGCCGCGCGCTGATCGAGATGGAGCGGATGCGCATGAACGTGGCGGCGGAATAGATTTGGAAATTGCCGGGAGGCCGTGCGTCCCGGCAACCCTCTTCATCAACAATCCTGACCTCGGACTGAAGGTTGCCACAGCTGCCTTATGAGGTTAACGGGTGCGTCGCCAGGCGTGCCTTCCGGACAGTAGGGACTGGACTATGGGCAAGGTAACAGGGTTTCTCGAGATCGACCGGCAGGTGCACAAGTACCAGCCGGCTTCCGACCGCATCCGGCATTTCCGCGAGTTCACGCTGCCGATGTCGGACAAGGAGGTCGAGAAACAGGCCGCGCGGTGCATGGATTGCGGCATTCCGTATTGCCATGGACCGACCGGCTGCCCGATCCACAACCAGATCCCGGACTGGAACGACCTCGTCTACAATGGCGACTGGGAAAACGCGATCCGCAACCTGCATTCGACCAACAATTTTCCGGAATTTACCGGCCGCATCTGCCCCGCACCTTGCGAGGAAGCCTGCACGCTGAACCTCGAGGATATTCCGGTCGCCATCAAGACGATCGAGCAGGCGATTGCCGACAAAGCCTATGAAACCGGCCATATCCGGCCCTATCCGCCGGAACGGAAGACCGGCAAGCGCGTCGCGATCATCGGCTCGGGGCCGGCAGGCATGGCGGCTGCCCAGCAACTCGGCCGCGCAGGCCATGACGTTCACGTCTATGAGCGCGAGAGCCGGCCGGGCGGGCTGATGCGCTACGGCATCCCCGATTTCAAGATCGAGAAGCATTATATCGACCGGCGCATCGAGCAGATGCAGGGCGAAGGTGTCAGCTTCCATTGCGGCGTCAATGTCGGCGTCGACAAGCCGGTCGCCGAACTGCTCGCCGAATATGATGCCGTGCTCTATTGCGGCGGTTCCGAAACGCCGCGCCCGGCCAACATCCCGGGCGACGATCTCGACGGCGTGCACGACGCCATGCCCTATCTGGTGCAGCAGAACAAGCGTATCGGCGGCGAGCCGATCCAGTCGGTCGCATGGCCGTCGCGCCCGATCGTCGCCGGCGGCCAGCATGTCGTCGTCGTCGGCGGCGGCGACACTGCCTCAGACTGCGTCGGCACCGCCTTCCGCCAGGGCGCGGTGCGCGTCACCCAGCTCGACATCCGGCCGCAGCCGCCGGAAAAGGAAGACAAGCTGTCGGTCTGGCCCTACTGGGCGACCAAGATGCGCACGTCATCGTCGCAGGCCGAAGGCGCCGAGCGCGAATTCCAGGTGGCGACGCTTGAATTCATCGGCGAGGACGGCCAGCTGACCGGGGTCAAATGCTGCGAGGTCGACGAAAAGCGCAAGCCAATCGCCGGCACCGAATTCGTCATCCGCGCCGATCTCGCGTTCATCGCCATCGGCTTTGCCGGGCCAGCCGCTCGCGGGCCGGTCTCGGAACTCGACGGGCAGATGAAGATCGTCACCGACAGCCGCCGTTCGAAGAATGTCGAGGCCAATGACCGGGACTACAGGACCAGCGTCGAAAGGCTCTATGCGGCGGGCGACGTGCGGCGCGGCCAGTCGCTGGTCGTCTGGGCGATCCGCGAGGGCCGCCAGGCGGCGCGCGCCATCGACGAGGCGCTGATGGGATCGAGCGTGCTGCCGCGCTGAGCCCGTTCCGAAGAGGTTCTGTTTACTGGCGGATCGCCGTCGTCGTATCGGATGCGGCCGCCGTCGCAGGCTGTGTCTTGGGTGGCCACGAGAAATCGTCGGCACGGCCCGGTGAGGCGTCGGGCGCCTTGCCCTCGATGACAAGCCTTTCGCCCGGCAAATGCTTGTCCGCTTTTGCCGGCGGGGCGGCGCCGAGAAGTTCCGAGCCGCCGTCCAGCGCCGGATCGCTGAGCAGCATCGGCACGGTGCGATCGACAGCTATCGGTGCGGCAGCAGGTGACGGCGCCTCGACGGGAGCGCCGGCCGGGGCAGACGCTGTCACCACGCTTCCCGGCGCGGCCAGCCCAAGGATCTTCATCAGCGGCTTTTCGGTATAGAAGGCGAGCTTGCGCTTGCCGGCCTTCGACATGTTGATGCCGTCGTCGGAGCGCAGGCGCACCGATTGGCCGTTGATGTCCGGTCCGCTGGTGATGAAGGCGCCGTTCTCGTCGACGAACCCGTCCCAGACGTCGACGAATTCGCCGCCGTGGCTTTCGGCGGACGAGCGGAAGATGTCGTTGAAGGCCAGCATGTCGGAGGTCATTTTCGAGACCCGGAAGGCCGGCATGCCAACCCACAGATACGGCACCTTGGTTGCTGCGATGGCCTTGCCGAACGCTTCGGTCCGGCGCTCGTATTCCTTGGTCCAGTTTTCGGATCGCGGCTGCTCGCGCACATCGCCGACGCGCATCTGCTGCCGGTCGTTGGATCCGAGCATGACGACGACGGCTGCCGGTTTTTCGGCAGCGATCAGCGACTTGACCTGGTCTGGCCAGTTGTAGACATCGTCACGCACGAAGCCGGACGATCCGTTGGCACGGACGACGATCCTGACGCCGGTGTTCTCGGCAAAGGCGGCGTCGAGCCCCTCAGCCAGCCCAGACGCCATGAAATCGCCGACCACCAGAACGACGCGTGCATCCGGCGCCTTCTCGGCCACCGGGGTTGTCGGCTCGGCCGGCGGCGGCCGGCGAACTGACCGGGGCTTTCTCAGCTTGGGCCTGGGCTTTGTTCTCTGGAATTCTCTCTGGAATTCGGGCGGCGGCTGCTCAAACCGCTCGCTTCTGCGCGGAAACAACAGGTCGCGCAGCGACCAGCCACGACTTTCCGGCTCCTGCGCCATGGCCGAGGTATGAAAGGCACTGGCGGCGCCGACTGCCAGAACGGCGATCGCCAGAACCAGGATCGGCACGCGACGAACGATTAACCGGATGCGCGCAGCCGAAACCAATCACCCTCTCCATCCCGCAACCGGCTCTAGTTCTGCCTGAGCCATTTGAGCACTTCCTTGCTCGGATACCCGTCCTGGGTCAAGCCGGCCTTTGCCTGGAAGGCCATGATGGCGGTTTTCGATCCGTCACCGATCTTGCCGTCGAACTTGCCGTCGTAATAGCCGTGCTCGGAAAGTCGCTTCTGAAGCTCCTGCCTTTCCTCGAAGGAGAGCTTGGTAAACGGTCGCTTCCAGTCCTGCACAAGCCCGCCATAGCCGGCAATTTCGTCGGCAAGAAGGCCCACGGCGAGCGCATATTTGTCGGCATTGTTGTAACGCTTGATGACCGAGAAATTCTTGATCATCAGGAAAGCCGGCCCGCCGCGGCCGCCGGGCAGCTTCAACGTCGCCTTGTCCGCACCGTTCTTGAACGGCTTGCCGTTGGCACGGCTGACCCCCAGCGCCTGCCATTGCGACAGCGACTTCGAGCCTCCGGGCAGCTTCTTGCCGTCCGGAAGGCTGACCTCATAACCCCAGGTCTTGCCTGCTTGCCAGCCGTTCTTCCTCAGCAAATTGGCGGCTGTCGCCAGTGCGTCGGGAATCGAATTCCAGATGTCGCGCTTGCCGTTGCCGTCCATATCGACCGCATAGGACTGGTAGCTGGTGGGGATGAACTGGGTATGGCCCATCGCGCCGGCCCATGAGCCGCTGAGATGGCTTTCGTCGATGTCGCCGGTCTGCAGGATCTTCAGCGCCGCGATCAGCTGGGTGCGGGCAAATTTCGCTCGCTTCGGGTCGGCATAACCAAGCGTCGCCAGCGAGCGCACCACATTGCGCATGATATCATCGCGCTTGAGGGTTTCGCCGTAGTTCGATTCCATAGACCAGATGGCCAGCAGGATGTAGCGGTCGACGCCGTATCTTGCCTCGATCCTGTCCAGCCAAGGCTTCCATTTCCTTGCCATCTGCTGGCCGACGGCGACCGACTGGTCATGGACGCGGTTGTCGAAATAATCCCAAGCGGGTGCGGTGAATTCGGGTTGAGTACGGGCCTTTTCCAGCACCACCGGGTCAGCATCGTTGATGCCCTTGAATGCCTGGTCGTAGACGGAGCCGGAAACGCCGCTCGCCACGGCGGTAGCACGGAAGCTGGCGACCCATTGGCGGAAGCCGGCATCGGCAAAAGCCGGCCCGCTGGGCATGAGCAAGGCAAACGAGAGGCTGGCGGCCGTCAGGACGCTGGTGAAGCGCCTTGCGGCGTTGCGAACGGACATCTTTTCCTCCTTCTTCATCTCAGGAAGACTATTCATCGCCGAACCCGGTTAGCATTTGGTTTACCATAGGTGTCGTCCGGGGTGAAAAGATGCGTCAATGCTTTACCAGCTGAGATTTCTGACCCGCCGTTCAGTAATCCTCGATTTCGGCATGAAAATGTCTCGAATCGGGATTGCCGAACAGTCATGCAAATGGATAATTGGCACATGAAGAGAGTTCGCAAGGCAGTGTTCCCGGTTGCCGGTCTCGGCACGCGCTTTCTCCCCGCCACCAAGGCCATTCCCAAGGAAATGCTGACGGTCGTCGACAGGCCGGTCATCCAGTATGTGGTCGATGAGGCGCGCGAAGCCGGGATCGAGCATTTCATCTTTGTGACCGGCCGCAACAAGGCGGTCATCGAGGATCACTTCGATGTCCAGTTCGAGCTCTACGACACGCTTGCGCAGCGCGGCAAGGACGACCAGCTCGCCCGCCTGCAGCGGCTGCAGCCGGCGCCGGGGCAGACCAGCTTCACCCGCCAGCAGGTACCGCTCGGCCTTGGTCACGCCGTCTGGTGCGCGCGCGAGCTCGTCGGCGACGAGCCCTTTGCGCTGCTGTTGCCCGACATGATCATGCAGTCGGAAAAAAGCTGCATGAAGGACATGGTCGAGCTTTACGCCGAGACCGGCAACAACATCGTCGCCGTGCAGGAATGCGATCCGGCCGAGGCGCACAAATACGGCATTGTCGGCCGCGGCGAGGACGCGCATCACGGTTTCCGCATCACCGGCATGGTGGAAAAGCCGAAGACCGGCACGGCGCCGTCGAACCTCTACATCAACGGGCGCTATATCCTGCAGCCGGAGATATTCAAGATACTCGAAGGTCAGGAAAAAGGCGCCGGCAACGAGATCCAGCTCACCGATGCAATGCTGAAGCTGCAGAAGCAACAGTCCTTCTACGGCTACCACTACCGCGGGCGGACGTTCGACTGCGGCTCGCCCGAAGGCTTCGTCGAGGCCAACGTTGCCTTCGCACTGTGGCGCAGAGACATGAATGCCAGCATGGCCGGTGTCATTCGCACGCTTCTCGACGAACTCGCGCCGTCAGAACGCCGCGGCGTAGCCTTGTAGTTTCAACACCGGTTGCCGCGCTGATCGGCTAAAGCGCGCCGCGTTCGACCGGCCTCATGCGACGCGCTTTAGGTTCTTGTTTTACGCAAGTCGTTATCGCAAAACCGCTGCACACTTTTGCGCGACATGCATTTAGCGCTGCAACTTCAAGCCGACGAAGATACTGTTGGCCGTGTAGTCGCGCCCAACCAGGTTGCTGGTCAGTTTTTCAGTCCTGGCGCGGGTGGTGAGCCCGGTGTAGCGGTTCAGCCACCACGTCAGCCCAGCCTCGGCGCTCAGCGTCAAATCATGATCGTCGGAGCCGGTATAGTCGCGCCATTCAAGGCCGAGAGCGGCATTTCCGGTCAGGTTGGCGCGGATCTGCCGCTCGCCGGTGAGGCTGCCGGAATAGAGCATGTCGCCGCTTTCGCCCGCATTCGTCGTGTTCTCGGCGGTCGTCTGTGCGGTGAGCCCGATCGTGGTGCCGCGTTCCGGCGACCATTTGAGATCGGCATTGACCGTCGCGCCCGAAATAGCCGGCAGGGCATCGTCGTCGATAGCTTCGCGCAGCCAGCCGACCGAGAACTCGCCGCTAAGCTTCTCGCGGAGATCGAGCTCGACGCCGGCCCGTGCGCCAAGCCTGGTCGAGGAGCGCTGGAAGCCGTTTGGATCGACGCGCAAATCATAAGCGCGCCGGCCGATCTCGATTTCGGTGAACGGGGTGATGGCAGGCGAGATCTCGTAACCGGTACGCAAAATGGCCGTGTAGAGCGTCGAGTCGCGGCCCTTCTGCGACAGCGATCCGCCCGACGAAAGCTTGGCGTCGCCAAAGATGTCGTGCTCGACCGCGCCAGTCAGCGCGAAGCGCATTTTGCCGGCATCCTTCTCGACGGCGAGACTGCCGTTCACGGTCTGGCGCACCGGCTGGCCAACGGCGCCGACGACCGCGTCCGGCGCCGAGGCCGATTCGGGCAAGGCCTCATAGCCCAGCTTGGCGATGGCGCGCAGATCATTGTCGAGATCGATGTTGAGTGTGCCGTCGACGCGGCCTTGCGCCTCGTGAATGTCATAGCCGGACAAGGTTTCGCGGAAGATGCCATAGCCCTCAACCGTCGCCGAATTCTCCCGCCAGTCGGAGACGGCGTTGAAGCGCAGCGTCGTTTCCGACAGCAAGGCCGGCTTGCCGAGGCTGCTCGAATCGGCGTTTGTCGAAGACGTCAGGCCTTGCTCGAGCGTCGGCCGGATCACGAAGGAGCCGAGCTTGATGCCGGTGGCGGCGAACGGGTCGTCCTCGTTCTTGTTGTCCTGGCCTTCGATGGCTTCGGTGCGCTCGGCGCCAGGGTCGAGCTTGAGCCTCTCGGCGGAATCGATGGTGACGGCACGGCGGTTGACCGTATCCTGCTCGTCTATGGCGGCGGTATCGGTGTCGTCGGTCGCCGCCGCGGCTGCAGTCGCGGTTCTCTTGCGCTTCTGGCTGTCAGCGGTCTCGTCTTCGGCGTTGGCCGCATTGGCGGCGCGTTGCGTCGCGCTTGGCCGCCGTCGGGGGGGCGGAGCAGGGTTGTCGGGAAATGGATCGCCGCTGGCCGCTGGTTGATCGAAAGTGCCGCCGGTTGTGGCCGCCTCGCCCGTGCCGTCGTCAGGCAACGCCCCTTGGCTGGCCGGGCGATAGGTAGGCAGCGGCGTATTGTCGTTGGCGGTTGCAGCAGCCTGCGCGGCTTGGATTCCGGCTATGCTCGATTGCCTGATCTTGTACTGCTGGTCGTCCAGGATTGTCGATTCCGAAACCTCGCCGCGCAGCTCGGTTTCCTGGGCGCAAAGCAGTGCCGGCCGCGACAACGCAAAGACACTGGTTGCCAGCAGCAAAGCGCAGACCGCCTTGCCCTTTCGTCCCATTTTGTTTTGAGGCTGAAACCCGGACATCGGCACCACTGCTTGCGCGGCGCACGGGCGCCATACTTACGAAACCGTAAATGGGGATGGTTAACGGAGCGTTGAGGCATGGCCCGTCAGGAGGTTCGGGACGGCAATTCCGTTGGACAGGCGCGCGCCGAAGCGCTAATCGCATCGTCCATGGACGTGAAATCCCCAGACAGGAAGCGGCATGACGGGCAGGCCGCGATTGCCTCGGCGCTGAGAACCGTGGCGACGGAGCAGGCCGGCGTCGCGGCACTGGCAGACGCTCTCGAAAACGGGCTGGCCGAGCCGTTCGCACGAGCCGTCGGCATGGTGTCGCAGATCGATGGCCGCGTCATCGTCACCGGGGTCGGCAAAAGCGGCCATATCGGCTCGAAGATCGCCGCAACGCTCGCCTCGACCGGCACGCCGGCCTTCTTCGTCCACCCTGCCGAAGCCAATCACGGCGACCTTGGCATGATCGCCAGAAACGACGCCATAATCGCGCTTTCGTGGTCGGGCGAAAGCCTTGAGCTCAAGGGCATCATCGCCTATTCGAGGCGCTTCTCGATCCCGCTGGTCGCGGTCACCGCGGGTGAAAAATCGGCTCTGGCGCGCGCGGCCGACGTTGTGCTTCTGCTGCCGCGAGCACCGGAAGCCTGCCCGCACGGGCTTGCGCCGACGACCTCGACACTATTGCAAATGGTGATGGGCGATGCGCTGGCCATCGCGCTCCTCGAGGCACGCGGCTTCACCCCGGACCATTTCCGCACGTTCCATCCCGGCGGCCAGCTCGGAGCCAACCTGACGCAGATCCGCGAGATCATGCATGTCGGCGACAGGCTGCCGCTGGTGTCGTCAGGTACCGGCATGCGCGAGGCAATCCTCGAATTGTCGCGCAAGGGGTTTGGCTGCGTGGCCGTGACTGCCGCGGACGGCAAGCTGATCGGCATCATCACCGATGGCGACATCAGGCGCCATATCGGCAGCGATCTCCTGGCAATGAGCGTCGATCAGGTGATGACCAGAGAGCCGAAAATGGCCGCGCCCGACACGCTTGTTGCGACGGCGCTGCAGACGATCAACGACTCGGCTATCACCAGCCTGATGGTGGTCGAAGGCAGGCGGCCGATCGGGCTCGTCCATCTGCACGACCTGCTGCGCATCGGTGCTGCCTAGCGGGCTTCTAGACCGCCTCGACCGTCAGTTCCAGGTCGGTATCAGCGGCGCCCGTCACGCGCACTTGCGTGCCGGCCGGCAGGTCAGGGCCGGAGACGCGCCACAACGTGTCGCCCAGCTTTACGCGGCCGCGCCCGTCCTTGATCGGCTCGGCAAGGGTCGCCGTCCGGCCGACCATCTGTGCGCCGCGACGGTTGAGCAGGGGCTGGTCGGTTTCATCATGGCGCCCGCCCACCAGCCGCTTGCCGACATAGGCCGAGACCAGCGACAGCGCGAGGAAGGCGAGGACCTGGACTTGCCAGGTCCAGAAACCGGCATCCCAGATGAGCAGTGAGACGACGCCGATCAACAGCGCGGCAATGCCGATCCATAGCATGAAAATGCCCGGCGCGATGACCTCCATTACCAGCAGGACGAAGCCGAGGACCATCCAGCTCCACGGGCCGAGTTCGGAAACAATGCGGTCGAGCATGGCTGTGGCCTCAGGTTTCGCTCGGACGAACGACCGGCGGGCGGGCGGCCCGTCGTGCGGCACCGGCGGTGCCTTCGCTTCGGAAAACTTCCTTGGCGATTTCGCCAATACCGCCGAGCGTGCCGATCAGCGATGAGGCCTCCATCGGCATCAGCACGAGCTTGCTATTTGTCGCTGAGCCGATCTTGGTCAGCGCTTCGGTGTATTTCAGCGCGACGAAGTAGTTGAGCGCCTGCACGTCGCCTTTGGAAATCGCCTCCGACACCACCTGCGTGGCGCGTGCTTCAGCCTCGGCCGAGCGCTCGCGCGCCTCGGCATCGCGGAAGGCGGCTTCCTTGCGGCCTTCGGCCTCCAGGATCTGCGATTGCTTGAGGCCTTCGGCGGCGAGGATCTGCGCGCGCTTATTGCGCTCGGCCATCATCTGTCGGCCCATCGATTCGACGAGATTGGCCGGCGGGTTGATGTCCTTGATCTCGACACGAGTGATCTTGATGCCCCAGGGATGCGCCGCCTCGTCAACGACGCGCAGCAGGCGCTCGTTGATGGCGTCGCGGTTCGACAAAAGTTCGTCGAGGTCCATCGAGCCCATCACGGTGCGGATGTTGGTCATCGTGAGATTGAGAATCGCATTCTGCAGGCCGGAGACCTGGTAGGCGGCCTGCGCCGCGTTGAGCACCTGATAGAAGGCGATGCCATCGACGGCAACGGTGGCATTGTCGCGGGTGATGATCTCCTGCGTCGGAACGTCGAGCACCTGCTCCATCATGTTCATCTTGGCGCCGACACGGTCGACGAAAGGCACGATCAGGTTGAGGCCTGGGTTCAATGTCTTGGTGTAACGGCCAAAACGTTCGACGGTATAATTATAGCCTTGCGGAATTGTTCGGATGCCCTTGATAAGCACCAGCACGACAAGGGCGACAAGAACAAGAAGCGCGATATCAAAACCACTGAAACCCATTTGGCTCTCCCCTCAAAGGCCGGCCATGTTGGATATTCCACGCGACCGATTCCCATCAAACACTTAAGTGTGTTTCAGCAATGTTACAATCAGGTGATCACGGATTGCGGGTGCATAGACGGGTGATCTGTTCAGGCCCAGCCGGACAGCTCGCGCCGCACCATCGCCTCGATCACCGCCATGCCCTCGGCACTGTCGTTGAGGCAAGGGATGTGTGCGAACTTTTCGCCGCCGGCATGATGGAAGGTCTCGGACGCTTCCCTGCCGATCTCGTCCAGCGTCTCGATGCAGTCGACGGAAAATCCTGGATTGACGATGGCGACCGATTTCACGCCTTCGCGCCCTAGTCTTTCGACCGTCTTGTCGGTGTAGGGCTGCAGCCACTCCTGCGCGCCGAAGCGCGACTGGAAGGTGGTAATCAGCTTGTTTTCATCCCAGCCGAGCTTTTCGCGCAGCAGTCGGGTCGTCTCGAGGCAATGGGCCTGGTAGGGGTCGCCCTTGTCGGAATAGGGTTTCGGAATGCCGTGATAGGAAGCGATGACAATTTCCGGTTCGAAGTCGAGGCTCGCCAGATGCTTTTCGATCGAACGGGCGAGCGCCTCGATATAGGCCGGCTCGTTGTAATAGGGTGGCACGCTGCGAATGGCCGGGGCGCGGCGCATCTTCATCAGCGCGCGAAACAGCTGGTCGTTGGCAGTCGCAGTCGTCGTCGCCGAATATTGCGGATAGAGCGGGAAAGACAGGATGCGGTCGCAGCCTTGCTCGACCAGTCTCTCGGCCACGCTCTCGGTCGAAGGGTTGCCGTAGCGCATCGCCCAGTCGACGACGACATTGGGTAGCTCGCCGAGCGCGAGCGCGAGCTTCTCGGCCTGGGCGCGGGTGTAGGTTCGCAGCGGCGACTCGTTGCGCTCCCGGTTCCATATCCTGGCATAGTTGGCCCCTGATTTCTTCGGCCGGGTGGTGAGGACCACGCCGTAGAGGATCGGATACCAGATCGCCTTGTTGAGCTCGATGACGCGCGGATCGGACAGGAACTCCCGGAGGTAGCGCCACATCGGCTTGAAGCCGGTGCCGTCCGGGGTGCCGAGATTGATCAGCATGACACCGACCTTGCCGGTCCTGACCAGAGGGCGCCCTGCCGACGGCGAGGCGGCAGTCTTCTCGCCTTTGATTTCAGCAGGGTTGGCAAGCGTCATGAGGTTCTCCAACACCGCGAACCAACGGTGCCGCGGCGAAAGTAGCGATGCCGCGCCGGTTTTCAAATGCTGCGTCTGGCCGCACCTTATCCCAGAAATGCAAGACCCGCCCGGTCTGCCGGGCGGGTGCATTGCGTTCCTGCGGCCGGATTACTTCGAGGCCGCCGGGATCGTCAAGGTTGCGCCGACCGGAAGGCGGCGTGGCTCGTAGGCTTTGTTGGCATCGGAGATTATTTTCCATTTGGTGCCGTCGCCATAAGCCTTCACCGCGAGATCCCAATAGGTATCGCCGGCGACGATTACATGGCTGCTTTCGGCCGGTGCCGGCTCAGCCGGAGCAGGGGTCGCCGGAGCCGGTGTGGCCGGAGCCGCAGGTGCCGCCGGCTGGGCCGGCTCGGCGGGTGCGGGTGCCGGCGCTGTTTCAGCCGGGACGGCCGGCGGGGTCTTGGAAATGTCGCCGGAGCCGGCCGGCATTTCGGGCATTGCCGGCTCAACGGGCTTTGCCGGCGCAGCCTCAGCAGGTTTTGGCGGTTCGGCAGGGTTGGCAGGTTCTGCGGCCGGGGCCACGGTCGCGGCGATCTCGGTGATGCGGCCGTCGAGCTTCGGCGTATAGGGCCGGTGCGCGCCTAGGTAGTCGGCGACGACCTGTTCCAGCCCCGGGCCGTAATCATAGGCGTTCTTGGCCTTCTCGGCGAACACCTTGTAGCCGTCGCCGCCCTGGCGGACATAGTTGTTGGTGGCGACCAGGTAATCCTTGTCCGGCTTAATCGGCGTCCAGGCGCCGCCTTCCATGACCTCGACCGATTTGACTCGCCCGTTAGGCGGCGCCGATTTGTCGAACGCATATTTCAGGCCGGCAACCTGCGGGAAGCGCCCGGCGCCGTCCTCGATCTGGCTGAGGCCGCTTTCGAGGCCGGCAACCAAATCCTTGCCGGAGATCTGGAAGGTCGCCAGCGTATTCTGAAACGGCAGGACGGTGAGAACCTCGCCCATGGTGACGGTGCCCTGGTCGATGGAGGCGCGCAAGCCGCCGCCATTCGAGATGACGATCTCGACACCTTGGCCCTTGACCCGGTCGAGGACGGCGTCGGAGACCAGATTGCCCATCTCGCATTCGCGGGCGCGGCAGTTTTCACGACTGCCGTCGATCGCCTTGGTGGTCTCGGCGACTTCCTTGTTCTTCAAGGCCTCGATCGGCGCGCCGAGTTCCTTGATGCGGGCAAGCACGGCGGGGTCGGGCGTGATCGATTTGTCGAGATGGATGGGATCGCCGCTTGCCTCCTTGACGACGCCGTTGTCGTCGAACACGACCTTGAACTCGCCGAGATATTTCGAATAGGACGCCGCCTGCACGACCGGCACTTTGTAACCGTCCGGATTGTCGACCATCGTCGGATATGGGCCTTCCGCCTTGGGGTCGGTGTTGGACAGCAGCGAATGGCTGTGGCCGCCGACCACCACGTCGATGCCCGGGATCTTGGCGATCACGTCGCGCTCGCGCTTGTAGCCGATATGGGTGACCGCGATGATCTTGTTGACGCCCTCTCGCTTCAGTTTCTCGACCTCAGCGGTGATCGACTTGACGTCGTCTTCGATGGCAATGTTCGGGCCAGGGGTGGCAAGCTCCGGCGTGTCGTTGGTGACCGCGCCGACGATCCCGATCTTCTGGCCGCCGACCTCGACCACGATCGACGGCTTGACGCGGTCGCCGAGCTTGGATTGCGCATTGGCCTTCACATTGGCGCCGAGCACCGGAAACTGGATCATGTCGAGAAACGGCGCCAGCGCCGACTCGCCATCGTCGAACTCATGGTTGCCCAGAGCCTCGGCATCGAATTTCATCTGGTTGAGGAATTCGCCTTCGGTCTTGCCTTTGTAGGTCGTGTAGAAGAGCGAGCCCTGGAAATTGTCGCCGGCGCTGAGCAGCAGCACGTTCTGGCCTTCCAGCTTCTTGCGCTCCTGCGCGATAGCGGTGACTAGGCGGCCGGCGCCGCCGACGCATTCGCCCTTGGTCTCCTCCTCGGCCGAGCAGGTCGATTCGTACTTGTTGTTGCTCTCGATGCGGCTATGCCAGTCGTTGATGTGCAGGATGTTGAGCGTGTAGTCGGCAAAGGATACCCCTGCCGACAGGCCAAGCGCCGATGCCGACAGCGCGGCGATGGCAGCAATCTTCTTCATTCTCGTCTCCCGGATAACCTGACCAGAGGCGTTTAACGCTCTTGTTTGACTGGGATGTAACAGCCCTCTTGGGCTATGTTCACATCGTGTTTCAGTCGATGCAAGCGGAAATCGGCATCAGCTTTGCCGGCGCAAGAAGACGGCGGCTTGAAGCCGCCGCCCTTGTGCAAAGTAAATTCGGAATCGGATTTCAGGTGCGCCTGGTCAGCACAAAATTCTGCCCGCTCGCGCTGGTGCAATTGAGCTGGCTGGTGGAGACCATCAGGCAGTTGAAGCTGATCGGCGTCTGGCGGATCAGCGAAGTGCCATGAATCTCGACCGAGGTGCCGCCGGTCATGGTGTAGCTGCCATCGGCAAGCTTCTGGCCGGTGTCGGTTGCGACGGTCGCGAAGCTGCCGCCCTTGAAGGTGGACAAGCCCGTGCCCTGCGCGTCGATCCAGGAGCCTTCAACCCCCTTGGCCGTGATCACCGGCGGCTCGCCTGGGCCGGTTGTCGTGCAGGCCGCCAACGCGACCGTAGCGGCCGCGGCAATGCCAGCCGAAAGCAGTCTTTGCGCAATCGTCATCTTCAAGATCCTCTCCTCTCGCATCGGCCCGAAAATCGATCCGATTTTCGGAAAGCACGATGCGCACATTCAAAGTGCTAGAGCGTACTTTGTGCGTCCAAATGGACGCACGTCGCTCTAGGCCGCCCCTCTTCAATCGCCCGATTTCCGGGCGATTGCAAGCTGGCGGAGTGTCCAGGCAACGCTGCTATCGAACGAGGATGTTGCGGAATTGCCACGGGTCTTTGGTGTCGAGATCCTCGGGAAACAGACCAGGCCGATTGTCGAGCGGTGTCCAGTCGGTATAATAGCTCCTGACCGGCCCGAGATATGGGTTCTGCACGTCGAGGCAGCGCTTGTAATCCATCTCGTCGGCTTCGACGATGCCGGCCTCGGGATTTTCCAGCGCCCAGACCATGCCGGCCAGCACCGCCGACGTGACCTGCATGCCCGTAGCATTCTGATAGGGCGCCAGCTTGCGCGCCTCGGCCAGCGACAGCTGCGAGCCGTACCAGTAGGCGTTCTTGGCGTGGCCGTAGAGCAGCACGCCGAGTTCGTCGACGCCATCGACCAGTTCATTTTCGTCGAGCACGTGATGCACGGGCTGAGCCTTGCCGGCGACACCGAACATCTCGTGCAGCGACAGCACTGCGTCGTTGCAGGGATGATAGGCGTAATGGCAGGTCGGCCGGTATTGCACCTTGCCCTTCTTGCCGCGCAAGGTGAAAAAATCGGCGATCGAGATCGCTTCGTTGTGTGTCACCAGGAAACCGTATTGCGGGCCGGGCGTCGGACACCATGTGCGCACGCGTGTATTGGCGCCGGGCTGCTCCAGATAGATCGCGGCCTTCGAACCGTTCTTGTGGCTTTTGGCGTTCTTCGGCATCCACGCCTCATGCGTGCCCCAGCCGAGCTCGGCCGGCTGCAGCCCTTCCGAAATGAAGCCTTCGACCGACCAGGTGTTCCAGAACACGTTCATCGGCTTGGGCTTCTTGGTGCGCTGGGTGTCGCGCTCGGCGATATGGATGCCCTTGACGCCGGCCTTCTTCATCAGCCTGGCCCAGCCTTCGCGATCGTGCTGCGCGGGTTCCGAGAAGTCGAAGCCAAGATCTGTGGCGAGATTGACCAGTGCCTGCTTGACGAACCACGAGACCATGCCCGGATTGGCGCCGCAGCACGAGATCGCCGTGGTGCCGCCCGGGCTCTTCGCGATTTCAGTACGTACGGTCTCGCGCAGCGCATAGTTGGTGCGTGAGGCGTTGTCGGCCTTTTCGTCGAAATAAAAGCCGAGCCAGGGCTCGACCACCGTGTCGATATAGAGGACACCAAGCTTGCGGCAGAGCTTCATCAACTCGAGCGAGGAAGTGTCGACCGACAGGTTGACGCAAAAGCCCTGGCCGCCGCCATTGGTCAAAAGCGGTGTCAGCAGCTTCTTGTAGTTCTTTTTGGTCACTGCATCCTGCATGAAAGTGATGCCGCGCTCGTCAAGCAATTTGCGGTCGGCGTCGCGCGGGTCGATGACCGTCATGCGCG
This sequence comes from Mesorhizobium sp. M0145, assembly GCF_040322355.1. Classification (NCBI taxonomy): domain Bacteria; kingdom Pseudomonadati; phylum Pseudomonadota; class Alphaproteobacteria; order Hyphomicrobiales; family Phyllobacteriaceae; genus Mesorhizobium; species Mesorhizobium sp. M0145. The sequence goes on along the minus strand of NZ_JAMYTK010000001.1, from coordinate 231,341 downwards.
ACTTGTCGAATTTGAAATGGCGCTCGATCAGCGGCAGCGTTCCCCGTCCGATCGAGCCGAAGCCGATCATCACGACAGGGCCGGTGATCTCACCGTAAACGGGCCAGTTTTCATTCGCCATTTATCGATTACTCCCTCAAAAAACGCTTCGGAACAGCGGCTTGGCCGCGGCGCGACAAACCATAGATCATTGTCACAATAAAGCGAAAAGCGGACGGCCGGCGTTACACCGCGCCATCCCGGCTACGGCTCGACCAGTCTTGCGAATTCAGGCTTGAAGAGGTCACGTGCCTCGGAGACCGCCAGGTCCAGCAGATCGTCGGCGCAGGCCTCGGCTCCGCCTCAGCTGCTATCGACAGTACCAGGATCGCGGCCATGAACGTGACCGGCCTGCCAAGATGCTGGATCATTGTTCCCCCAAGCCACAAGTTACAGTTGTCTTCCGCCGACAGTCACGGTCGGCTGTCAGGCCCTTATAGTCAAGTTGTGCCCCGTTCAGTGCCAGACGCTGCTCAGCGAAAAGACGCTGCCAGCGCCGCCCCAGATGCGGATGGCGCATCCGCGCGTTTCAGCGGATTTTTGCCCTCGGCGCGGCTGTGGAGGCTCGAACCACCAGTTCTACCGGCAGAACGACCTGGCGGGGGGCTTCATTGTCAATAACCATTCGGGCGGCAAGCCTGCCTTTTCCGATCACGTCTTGCGCCACAGTGGTCATCGGAGGCGTGGTGCGTGCGGATTCAGCAGTCCCATCGAAGCCAACGACCGATACGTGGCCCGGCACGCCGATGCCGCGGCGAACCGCCTCGTCCAGTATTGTGATCGCCTGCCAATCCGACATGGTCAGGATCGCGGTTGCTTCAGGCGCCCTGTCGAACACCACTGCTCCGGCAGATGGCTCGCCTGGGATCGTCTCGAGGATCGGGACATCGTCGATCGACAAATTCGCCTCCGCCAAACCCTGTTTGAAACCGTCGAGCCTTTCATCGTCGAGCGGGAAGCCGGCCAGAAGCGGGCGCATTGCCTGTCCGGGCATGTGGACAATCGGTGGGCCGGGAGTCCGTCGCACCGAAAGGATGGCAGGGGATCGTCCATAATTATGCGCGGCTGGCCGATGGGCAGCTCTTCTGTGCCCAGGGTGCCATTCAAGTCGTTCCGGCGTGAGGGGAGGAAAATGCGATGGAACTCGCTTATGACAGTCATCTGCTTGCTCGAATTCTGCTAAGCGTCGCGACTGTGGGTTACGGTGTAGCGACGATCAAAGCCGACTTGAACGCCACACATGCAACCAATCCGTTGTGGACCCCACACGCCCGGTTTCATGTCGTCTGGCAGGTGCTGAGCTACACCGGAGTGGCGCTGATTGCGCTCGGACTTATCTGGATCAAGGGACAACTCGAAGCCGAGCGGCTCTATCTCGCCGGGGGATTGGCCGCGGCTATGTATGGAGCATTCTTCGCGGCCATGCTCTCGCGGCCGATCTATGGCGGCGTGCTGTATGACGAGAACGGCTATCTGCCGTTCCGGCCGCCGTTTGGACCGGCGGGCTGGCGGTGGGACGTCAACGTCACCGTCTTTACCGCGATGTCCGCGATCCTGCTGCTGGGCCTGGCTGCGATTTAGGGCAATTCCAGGAAAGGTGTGAAACGGTTTTCCGTCCGGGATTGCGCAGAAACAAAGAGATAGAGCGGTTCGGCGTTTCCGTGAGACGATGAACTGCTCTAGGACAGCGCCAGCGCCCTGAGCCACGCGACCAGCCGGTCACGGTCGGCGGTCATCCCCTTGTAGTCGAGTTGTGCCTCGTCCAGCGCCAGAAGTTGTTCGGCCAAGGACGCCGCGAGCGCCGCGCGGTCGGGGTGGCGTTCCAGCACGGCGAGCGGGTCGAGATGGATGCGGATGGTGAAGAGTACGTCGCCCGAAACGGGGAGCTTTCTCAGCGTCTGCCGCTCGACCCGGATAAAGACATGGGCGTCGATGTCGCCGTCCGGGAATCTCGACGGGCGACTGCTGGCGCGGTCGATACGTTCGAGGTTGGAGAGCGGATGGTAGAGCGCGTCGCCCGCCTGGATCGACCAGTTGTAGCGCTCGACGGCTTGGCCCTGGAGGCCGTCGAACATGCGGTTGATGAGATCGGCCGGGCGTGTGCCCGGGCCGAAACCCGGTACCGGCGCGTGGATCTGCTGCAGCGGCTTGCCGAATTTTTCGATCAGCGACCATGACGAGGGGAAGCAGAGCGAGCCGGCCGCCAGACGCCAGCCGCTGTCGTCGCGGCGCATCAGGATCAAATCCTCCTGCACAAGCAGCGAGGCCGCGACAAGCGGCGCATCGCTGAAAGAAGCTGCGGTGCCCGAGCCTTCGAGATCGTCGGTGCCGCCGATCACCTCGATCGCATTGTCGGTACGCCTGTGGGTCTCAGGAAAGTTCGCCGCCAGATGCGCACCGAGCAGATCGAGCACTTCGCGCTGAGCGTCGCGCGTTGTTTGCTCCTCGACAAAAACCTTGCCGGGAATTTCCGCATAGAGCCGGCGTTTTTCGGCAAGATAGGGCAGCAGATATTCGTCGACCTCGATCCAGCTATCGAGATTGAGCGGCTTCAGCCCGATGGTGAACAGTTTCGACGAGCCGTCATAGGGTGTGTGGGTCGGTGTGCGGAAACTCATGCTTCTTTGTAGGCTTCCAGTGCGGCAGCGGCCATTCTCGCCGTGAATTCGGTGATTTCGTAATCGGCGGCACCTGCCTTGGCGAAGGGATCGTCCGCCAGTCTGGCATCGAGCTCCTCGCGTGGACCGCGCGCGATGATGATGCCGCCGGTCCTTGGCCGCTTTGGCCCGGAGGCGACAAAGATACCTTGCGCATAGCAGGCCTTCAGCCACTCGACATGCGCTTGCTGCAGGCGGTCGATCTCGGTCAGCGGCACCTTGTAGTTCAGCGAAACCACGAACATTGTTGTCTCCAGATGCCTCAGCCCAGCCGCGCCGGGATCAATCCGCGCAGCGAGTTGCCGACGAACAGCGCCTTGGCCGATTTCAGTTCGTTCCACGTGTAGACCGCTTCACCGGCGCGGCCTTGATCCAGCAGTTCGCCGCGCAGGACGCCAGGCAGCAGGCCGCAATCGAGCCGCGGCGTGGCCAGCACGCCGTCGCCGAAATCGGCAAAGACATTGGTGATCGTGCCCTCGCAGATTTCGCCGCGCTCATTGGCGAGCAGCACCTCGTCGGCGCGCCCGGCGAGATATTCGGCGCGGGCGCGCGTATAGGTTTGTCGGCGGCTGGTCTTGTGGCGCAGCAGCATATCGCTCGAATCAAGCCGCACGCGCGCCAGCTGCAGGGTCCAGACCTTGTCTGCGGCGAGCGGCTCGTAGGGCTGCACCGACACCGCCACTTCGCCCTTGCGCGACAGGCCGAGGCGAGTGCGCAATGCGATGTGCTGGCGGCCGATCGCATTCATCAGCGCTTCGCCGATCCTTTGCGGGTCGCAGGCGAAGCTGAGTTCGCTTGCCGAACCGTAAAGCCGCGCGAGATGGCGGTCGAAACGGAGGAAACCCGAGCCGGGTTCCCAGCGCATAGTTTCGATCAGTTCGAAATCGGCAGTGTTCCCGTCGCGAAACGGGCTTTCAGCAGACACTCCTGGTACTCCTCTTCGGCTGTCGAATCGAAGACGACGCCGCCGCCGACATTGTAGACCGCCTCGCCATTGGCAAAGAGCGAGATGGTGCGTATCGCCACCGAAAAGCGCATCCGGCCGCCGGGCGCGATCCAGCCTATGGCACCGCAGTAGACATTGCGCGGGCCACTTTCCAGCGCGCGCAGAATTTCCATAGCGCGGATCTTCGGTGCGCCGGTAATCGAGCCGCAGGGGAACAGCGCGGCGAAAATCTGGCGGATGGCGAGGCCGGGCAAGAGTTTCGCCCGCACACGGCTCACCATCTGGTGGACGGTCGGGTAGCTCTCGATGCGGAAAAGCTCCGGCACATCGAGCGTGCCAACCTCGCTGATCAGTGAAATGTCGTTGCGCAGGAGATCGACAATCATCCGGTTCTCGGCCTGGTTCTTCTCGTCGTTGCGCAAGAACGCTTTCAGGCGATCGTCCTCGGCTTTTGTTGCGCCGCGCGGCGCGGTGCCCTTCATCGGATGCGTCTCGATCATGCCTTCCGCGTCCACCTCGAAGAACAGTTCGGGCGAACGCGACAAGACGATCGGATCGCCGAGCGCGACCAGCGCCCCATACTTCACCGGCTGGCGTTCGGTCAGCGCGTCGAAGGCGACCAGCGGATCGCCCGACCATTGTGCGTGGACCGGAAAGGTCAGATTGCCCTGGTAGCAGTCGCCCTTGCGGATATGGTCATGCAGCCTGGCAAAGCGTTTGGCGTAGTCGTCCGAAGACCAGGCTGCCTTGGCGTCGAAGATTGGGCCGTTGCTAGCCGGCAGATCGCCTGGCGCGATCGTCTCCTCGACTGGCGCGTCGAACACGCCGAGGCAGAAAAGCGGGGCGCGGCGGCCGGCCGGCAGCAGCGGAACGAGCTTGGGTTCGAGCAGGTAACCGGCCTCGTAGGAGAAATAACCGGCCAGCCATTTGCCGCCGTCATGTGCTACCTGCGCGGCTTCCAGCGCAGGCAAAAAGTCCGCCTCGCCATGCGCTGCGATTATCTCGGCCGGCCGGTCGAAAACGAGCTGCCGCGCGGTCTCGTCGTTCCTGAAAATTGCAAAGGGCAGGGGCAGGGACATAAGGCTCGAATGCTGCGGTCACCAGCGATCGATCTATATGGGGGCTCGACCGTGTGCAATCGAGGGAGCGGCGTCTCAAGACGCAAAGGCGCGGCGGCAAAAACAAATGCGGCGCCAGTGGGCGCCGCCTTGTTCCAAAATGCCACCTTGCGATGGATCAGGTGTTGCTGGCTTCCCCCGCGGTCGGGAAGCGGCGCGCAAATTCCTTCTCGTCACCGGCGGCAAGCAGTTTCGCCTGCTCGATCCAGCGTTCACGTTCGATACGGCCGTCGAAATTCAACGTCGCCTCGATCCGCTTGACATCGTCGGGTGTCCAGGCGGCGATCTGGGCATAGGTCGTGACCCCAAGCCCTTTGAGCAGCCGCTCGTTGGTCGGGCCGATGCCGATCAGGCGACGCAGATCGTTGGCTTTGCCTGCCGCGGTGGCTGTTGCCTTGCCGGTCGCGGCTTTCTTTGCAGATGGCGCTGCCTTGCTTGCCGCCGGCGCAGCCTTGCTTGCCGCTGGCGCGGTCGTCGGCGCGGCGCTCGCTTTCGATGCAGGCGGTTTCGGTGTTGCCGTTTTCGCGGCACTTGCGCGTGGCGCGGTCGCGGCCTTCGCCGTTGCAGATTTCTTCGGCGCCGGTTTGGCCGGTGCGGATGTCGACATCAGCGTTGACGGCGCCTGCATCGCGGCTTTGGTCGCGCCGGTCTTGGCGGCTGGCGCCTTGGCTGTTGCCGCCTTCGCGGTTGGCGCCTGGGTGGTTTTCGCCTCGCCCAGCCGGCGTTCGAGATCGGCGCGGGCGCGGCCGCATGCATCCAACTCACCGGTCAGACGGTCGCTATCGGCCCGCAATCTGTCGCGTTCGCTGCGCGTGCGGTCTAGATCGCCGCGCAAACTGTCGAGTTCGCCACGCAGGCGTCCCCAAATGAACCAGCCAACCAACACACCTACCAGGAACGCCAGGAGCATGTAGAAAAAAGTGCCCATTGTCTTTCTCTCTCCAGTCCGATCCGTCCGCCCTGGCCTGTGGAGCCATGACCTCGGCGAAGGACCATTCGATGGTGGTTCCGCAATTTGCAGAACAGCCGGCTTCGATCGAGCTGTCGGCGACCGGTTTGCCCCTGGCCAACAACCGTTGTCGCATCCGCCGACACGCCATGACCGGTCGGGATTTTCCGACCGGATCCATTCGTGCCCGGCTGAGCTTGAGGGCGGACGCTATCATACAGCTTACGGGAATCTAACGGAAAACTTCCATGGAAAGTTATTTAAGAACAAATATCCAAGACAAGAATAGAACCATCGCCAATATGCATTGCAGCTAAACTGTTCTGGAAAACCCGGTCATCCGGTGTTGCGCATCACCCAGTGTTGCGCATCAATTGTCCAGTGCTTCCAGCTCGTCGATCAGTCCGCTGATCACGCCAAGCCCGATCTGCCAGAAGGCAGGGTCGGCCGCGTCGAGGCCGAACGGCGCTAGAAGCTCGGAATGATGCTTGGTGCCGCCGGCGCGCAGCATGGCAAAATATTTCTCCTGAAAGCCGCGCTCGGCGTTCTGGTAGACCGCGTAGAGCGAGTTCACCAGGCAATCGCCGAATGCATAGGCATAGACGTAGAAAGGCGAGTGGATGAAGTGCGGGATATAGGTCCAGAAAATCTCGTACCCTTCGCGCAGCTTGATCGCCGGCCCGAGGCTTTCCGCCTGCACTTCCAACCAGAACTGGCCGAGCTTGTCGGAGGTCAGTTCGCCGCTCCTGCGCTCGGCATGCACTTTGCGCTCGAACTCGTAGAAGGCGATCTGGCGCACGACCGTGTTGATCATGTCCTCGACCTTCTGGGCGAGCATGGCCTTGCGTTCGCGCTTGTCGGTGGTCTGCTCGAGCAGCGAGCGGAAGGTCAGCATTTCGCCGAACACCGATGCGGTTTCGGCCAGCGTCAGCGGCGTCGACGCCATCAAGGCGCCCTGGCCGCCGGCCAGCACCTGGTGCACGCCGTGGCCGAGCTCGTGCGCCAGCGTCATCACGTCGCGCGGCTTGCCCATGTAGTTGAGCAGCACATAGGGGTGCGCCGAAGGCACGGTCGGATGCGCGAAGGCGCCAGGCGACTTGCCGGGTCTCACCGGTGCATCGATCCAGTTGCGGTCGAAGAAAGATCTGGCGATCTCCGCCATGTCGGGCGAAAAGCGCTGGTAGGCGGAAAGCACGGTGTTCTTGGCCTCGTCCCAGCCGATGACCGCCTGCGGGGTCTCCGGCAGGGGCGCATTGCGGTCCCAGTGGTTCATCACCTCCATGCCGAGCCAGCGCGCCTTCATCGCATAATAGCGATGCGACAGGCGCGGATAGGCGTCGCGAACCGCGGCGGCGAGTGCATCCACTACGCTGCGTTCGACGCGGTTGGCGAGATGGCGGGAATCGGCAATGTCCTCGAAGCCGCGCCAGCGGTCAGAAATCTCCTTGTCCTTGGCCAGCGTGTTGGTGACCAGCGTAAAGACGCGCAAATTCTTGCGGAATGTCGTGGCCAGCGCCTCGGACGCCCGGCGGCGCACCTCGCCGTCTGCGTCCTGCAGGCGATTGAGCGCCGGCTCCAGCGTCAGCTCCTCGCCGTCGACGTCGAAGCGCAAATCGGTCATCGTCTCGTCGAACAGGCGGTTCCAGGCCCCGCGCCCGGTGATCGACTTTTCGTGGAAGAGTTGCTCGATACGGTCTTCGAGCTGATAGGGCTTGTCCTTGCGCAGATCGAGCACCCAGGGCCGGTAGTGGGCGAAGGCGAGATCGGCGGCGAGTGCGTTTTCGATCGCGCCATCCTCGATGAGGTTCAGCTCGAGCGCGAAAAACAGCAGGTGCGCGCTGGCATCGGTCATCTTTTCCTGGATGTCGCCATAGAGCTTGGCGCGCTGTGGATCCGACGTGTTGCCGGCATAGACAAGCCCGGCATAGGAGACGATCCGGCCGATCAGCTCCTCCAGCGCTTCATAGGCCTGAAGCGCCTCGCCCAGCCTGCCGGCGCTGCCACGCCCGGCCTCGGCGGCGAGCGTGCCTTTCCAACGGCTCTCGAAGGCGATGGCATCGGCGGCGGCCTTGGCGATGTCGCGCTTCAACTCGGGCGCTTCCATGCCCGAATAGAGATCGGCCAGATTCCATTCCGGCAGGTCGCCAAGCTCCGCCACGCCCTGACCGGGCGCCGCCGCCAGCTTTCGAGCAAAAACCATGCGCATTGCCGATCCTTCCAGACACAAAAATTCGAGGAAACGAGAAGCCGGTCAAATCCTAAGGAATTCATTCACCGGGTTTTTTGAAAGCTTATTTAGAACCCTGTGCCAAGATGATCCATAGGGCGCATTCTCGGGCGGGCACGGTCGGATCAGTCATGGCAGCTTCCATACTCATAGTCGATGACGATCCCGTGCAGCGCAGGCTGCTCGAGGCGGCGGTGACGAAATTCGGCCACACCGCGATCGTCGCCGATGGCGGCGAGGCCGGTCTCGATCTCGTCGACGGGCCCAATGCGCGCGACGTCTCTGTGGTCATCCTCGACCTTATGATGCCCGGCCTCGACGGCATCGGCGTGCTGAAGGCGATGCGCGAGCGTGGCATCCACATTCCCGTCATCGTGCAGACCGCGCAGGGCGGCATCGAAACCGTCGTTTCGGCAATGCGTCACGGCGCCTTCGACTTCGTCGTCAAGCCGGCCTCTCCCGACAGGCTGCAGGCGTCGATCGGCAACGCCCTCAAGGTCGAAGCGCTCGAAGGCGAACTGAAGCGCTCGTCACGGCAGCGCGGCGGCCATCTGACGTTCAAGGACATGATCACCCACAGTCCGGCGATGGATCGGGTGATCCGGCTCGGCCGCAAGGCGGCGGCGTCCAACATTCCGATCCTGATCGAAGGTGAATCCGGCGTCGGCAAGGAACTGGTGGCGCGCGCCATCCAGGGCAGCGGCGACCGCCGCTCGAAACCCTTCGTCACCGTCAATTGCGGCGCCATCCCCGACAATCTGGTCGAATCGATCCTGTTCGGGCACGAGAAGGGCTCGTTCACCGGCGCCACCGAAAAACATACCGGCAAGTTCGTCGAAGCGCACACCGGCACGCTGTTCCTTGACGAAATCGGCGACCTGCCGCTCGACGTGCAGGTCAAGCTGTTGCGCGCCGTACAGGACGGCGAGGTCGATCCGGTTGGCGGGCGCTCGACCGTCAGGGTCGACATCAGGCTGATCTCGGCAACCCATCGCAACCTGCTGCAGCAGGTCAAGGACGGCAAGTTCCGCGAGGACCTGTTCTACCGGCTGAACGTCTATCCGATCTTCGTGCCGCCATTGCGCGACCGTCGCGACGACATCCCCTATCTGGTCGAGCACTTTATGGAGAAGGTGGCACCCGCCGATCCGCGCCACCGCCTGCGGGGCATCTCGGCTGCGGCGCTTGCCATGCTGCAGGCCTATGATTGGCCGGGCAATATAAGGCAGCTCGAAAATGCCGTCTTCCGGGCTTCGGTGCTTGCCGACGGCGACATGCTGACCGAAGAAGAGTTCCCGCAGATCCGGGCGCAAGTCGAGGGCACGGTCAATCTCGATTCGGGTATCGCCTTGCCAGCTCCAGGGGGGCCAACTCCAGGGTGGCCAGCTTCCGGAGTGGCTTCGGGCAGCCAGCCGCGCGACAACATATCGGCCGCTGGCGGCATCGCAGCCGCCGACGCCGATGCACCAGCCAAGCCTCGTTTCGGCACGCTGCGGGCGCTCGACGAGCGCGGCAATGTGCGTGCGCTGGCCGACGTCGAACTCGAAATGATCAAGCTCGCCATCGATCACTATAACGGCCAGATGAGCGAAGTCGCCCGCCGCCTCGGCATCGGCCGGTCGACGCTCTACCGCAAGCTCAAGGAATACGGCATCGACCCGGAAACCGGCCGCGTCGAACGGCTCGCTTCCTGAGTCATAGGGCCAGGCCGGTTCTCATCCGGACATCATTCCACGCAACTGCGCCTCGAAATGATGTGTTCGCCACAGTGTTCACGTATTAAGGCGGACGGTAACAGATCGTGTTTCGAGCTGGCGCCAAAACATGATCTAAACCAACGGTTTACCAAGATATCCTGCGCAATATTTTTGGCGGGATATCGCCACCGTGTTACCGCATTTCGGCTTCAATAAGCGATGATTAACCATTAGGATCGATATTCGGATGCACACACCTCGCATCCGTTTGGTCAAATCCGGGGACAAAACGGCAGCCTGCAAGGCCTTTTGATTTGAACAGAATCGAACGACACAAAAACGGGCGGCATTATCACATGAGCGTCTGGCCGAGATGGCTGGCAGCGGTGATTGTTGCCGTCGGGTTCCTTGCAGCGGCGGCAACCGGCGCCAGCGCCGAGACACGTTCGCTGAAGCTCTATCATCTCCACACGCATGAAAAGGCGGAGATCGTCTACAAGCGCAATGGCCGCTACGACCAGGCGGGCTTGCGAAAGATCAACATCATCCTGCGCGACTGGCGTCGCAACGAGCCGACCAAGATGGATCCGCGGCTGCTGGACCTTGTCTGGGAAGCGTACCGGGAGAGCGGCGCGACCGACTACATCCAGGTCGTCTGCGGCTATCGTTCGCCGGCCACGAATTCGATGCTGCGCAGCCGCAGCAGGGGCGTCGCCGAAAAAAGCCAGCACATGCTCGGCAGGGCGATGGATTTCTATATTCCCGGCGTGCCGCTGAAGAAGCTGCGCGACGTCGGCCTCAGGATGCAGGGCGGCGGCGTCGGCTACTATCCCAGCTCCGGCTCGCCCTTCGTGCATATGGATGTCGGCAATGTACGCCACTGGCCCGGCATCAGCCGCCAGGAACTGGCGCGCGTGTTCCCCAACGGCAAGACGTTGCATGTGCCGAGCGACGGCAAGCCGCTGCCTGGCTATCAACAGGCGCTCGCCTCCTACAAAGCCCGCAAGGGCGCCGGCGCGCCGGCCATTGAACTCGCCAGCGCAAGCGGCGGTGCCAAAAAATCCCGTGGCTTCCTGGCAGCCCTCTTCGGCGGTGGCGACGACGAGGCGGACGACAGCGCCGACGTGGCGATGGCCGAGCCAGCGCCAAAGCCCCGTAACGTGAAGCCGGCGCCATCCGCCAAGAGCAGCAACCTGCCTGGTATTGCTATCGTCGCGCCTCAGGATGCCAAGCGCGCCGAGATCCCGGAAGTCGCCGATGCTCCAGGGCCTGCGCCAGAACCGGAGAACGACACGCCGGAGACGATCATCGCGGCATTGCCGGCGCGCAGCATCCCGCTGCCGGATTTTGCTCCGCGTCCGAAGACCGACGTCGGCGCTCAGCCGCCTGAGAACGTTCCGTTCGGCGTGGCGGATGCGGCTGGATCGACTGAACAGGCGGTGGCGACCGCGCAAGCGCCGGCAAGCGTGACGCCGGCCAGTGTGGCACCGGCAAATGTTCCGTTCGGCATAGCAGACCCGTCTGCTGCCGCCGGCCCGGTGCAGGTCGTTGCAAACAATATTCCCGTGCCGAGCTGGCGGCCCGATCATTCGCTGCCGGCCGATCTTTCGCCGGCGGGTCTTGCGCCGCAGGACAAGCAAGTGTTGCTGGCGCTGGCAAGTGCGGCCGAGCGGAGCAACACCGCCACCGACGCATTCTCGGTATTGCCGTCGGCGCGGCCCGACAGTTCCCAGCCCGACGAGGTCAAGGCCGTTCTGGAAAGGGTCAGCGCGACCGACGAATACAAGGTCGCGTCGCTTTCCGAGCAAGCATCGGTGTTCGAGGAACCGGCGAGCGACGACGGGGCATTGAGCGACGGGGCATCGCCGCGCGAGGCCATCGTTGCCCGCGCGGCCGGCTCCGATCCGGCCGCCGTCATCGGTGCAGGCGTGAAGACCACACGCAAGGAACCCAGGGCCACCGCCCGCGACCTGAAGCCCGGCCCCAAGCCGGTGGTGGTCGCCGCCGCGCCGCAGGCCGCCCGGTGGGCGCTGCACAGCGGTGAGTATGTCGCAACCGTTTCAGATGCGACAACCGCGCCGCGCTACGCCTACGACTTCGTCCGTACGGCACCGAGCGAGGTCTATACGATAGGCTTCCAACCGGGCAACGAGATGGCCGACGCAAACCGGTTCACCGGCAAAGCCGTCAAGTTCATGTCGGTTGCCCGCTTCAAGACTGAGTAGGCCGCGCTGGGCACCTCGCGTGACTGCCTCCACCGCCGGCACTGGCTTCCTTCATCCAGGGATGCTAACCACTGGTCGGCATTCTCCCGCTTCGTCTAATGGTAGGACAGCGCCCTTTGAAGGCGTGAATCGTGGTTCGAGCCCATGAGCGGGAACCAGCCGGCGAACCAGATCGGCGGCGGCTTTTGATGCAGAAGATGCTAGTCTAGCGCCCGAGCTTGCTTGCCGCGCGCGCCAAGGCTTCGATCTCGTCCCATTTGCCGGCCTTCACCAGATCGTCCGGCGCCACCCAGGAACCGCCGACGCAGATGACGTTGGGCAGGCTGAGGTAGTCGGCGGCGTTCTTGCCGGTGATACCGCCGGTCGGGCAGAATTTCACGTCGGCAAGCGGCGAGGCGAAAGCCTTGAGCGAGGCAATGCCGCCCGATTGTTCGGCCGGGAAGAATTTCAGAAAGCGCAGGCCGGCTTCGCGCGCGGCCATGACCTCTCCAGGCGTGATGGCGCCGGGCAGCAACGGCACGTCGCTGTCCTTGGCTGCCGCGAGAAGCTCGCGGGTGATGCCGGGGCTGACGATGAATTTCGAACCGGCGGCCGCCGCCTCGCCGAACTGGCGGGCGTCCAGGATGGTGCCGGCGCCGACGACGGCGTCTTCGACCTCGCCTGCCACCCGGCGGATCGCCTCCAGCGCGTCGGCGGTGCGCAGCGTGATCTCGATCGCCGGCAGGCCGCCGCGGGCCAGCGCCCGGGCCAGCGGCACCGCGTCGGCGGGATTGGCGATCTTCAGCACCGGTATGACCGGCTGGCCGTTGAGGAGCGACAGGAGCTTTTCGGTCGTGCTGGGCATTCGTCGTCTCTCCTCTGTTGATCAAGTCGACCGGTTAGCAGAAGGCGGTTTTTCTGTCCACGAAACGCGGCGTGTCGCGATGTCACGCGTGGTGTTCGAAACCCGTCGCGAGTGGACCGCTCTCGGCTCTGCCTTGATCCGGCTGTCGTGAGCGTTTAGTGGCTTGGAGATGACACTGTCCAGCCAAGCCTTCCGTGTTGCCGCGCTTTACCGCTTCGCTCGGCTCGACACCTTCGAGGCGCTGCGCGCGCCGCTTGCCGCCTTCTGCTGCGTACGCGGCATCAAAGGCACGCTGCTGTTGGCGCGTGAGGGCATCAACGGCACGGTCGCCGGCAGTGAAACGGCAATCGCGGCGCTCATCGATCATCTCGAATCCATCGACGGTCTCGCCGGTCTCGAGATCAAATACAGCAACGCCGCAACGATGCCGTTCCACCGCATGAAGGTGCGGTTGAAGCGCGAGATCGTCACCATGGGCGTGGACAATATCGATCCGGCGGCAGGTGCAGGCACCTATGTCACGCCGGCCGACTGGAATGCACTGATCTCGGATACGGGTACCATCGTCATCGACACGCGCAACGCCTACGAGGTATCGCTCGGCACCTTTAAGGGCGCTGTCGATCCCGCCACCAGCAGCTTCCGCGAATTCCCGGCCTGGGTCGAGCAGCATCGGCACGAGCTAGACGGGCGCAAGGTCGCCATGTTCTGCACCGGCGGCATACGCTGCGAGAAGGCGACGGCCTATGTGAAGTCGCTCGGTTTGGAGGATGTGTTCCACCTCAAGGGCGGCATTCTGAAATATCTCGAGGACGTGCCCGCCGAACAGAGCCTCTGGCAAGGCGAATGCTTCGTCTTCGACGAGCGCGTTTCGGTATCGCACGGGCTGGTCGAAGGCGAGGCCGAACTCTGCCGCGCCTGTCGGCATCCGCTAGCCGCCGAAGACCGGCTGTCGCCGAGATATGCTACCGGCGTTTCATGCCCGCATTGCTTCGATGCCCGCTCGGACGAAGATCGCGCCCGCTACGCCGAGCGCCAGCACCAGGTCGAGCTGGCGCAAGCACGCGGCGACCGCCACATCGGAAGTTAGCTTCACGTTAAGCAACTTTACGTCAAGCAACAGCGAAGCGATCGATGACCCACAGCCATGTCCCGTCGCTCTGCCGGCGCGCGACCTCGGTGGTGATGGTGCCGTCGGGAAGCCGGGTCGAGGTCAGCGCCAGGTCGCCATTGACGACAGCCGGACGCTGATCTCCGGACTGAAATTTTCGGCCGGTTGCGGTGATCTCCGCGAACAGCCCCCGGATGGCTTCGCGGCCGAACGTCAGCTGTCCGCCACCGCTGTCGATGACGGCATGCTGCTCGAAAAGCGCGGCCATGCCGTCAATGTCTCCGACCCATTGCCGTGAAATCAGCAGGCGCTCCAGTTCCTGGGGATCGCGTGCCGGCTGGCGGTCTGTCTCATCGGTCATGCCAGGCTCCTCTCAAGCGACATGCCGCGACATTAGTCGAAGTCGGGGGCGGTTTCGACACGTCCAATGTCCAGAGCGTCGCGTGTTTTTTGGGCGCGGAAGGAGGCTGCAGCACTGTGATTTCCGCGTGAAATCCCAGCAGATGTCGGTGCGAGGTCATGCGTGGCAGCGGGCAAAAGGATGCGCCGCGTCATTGTAATGTCAAACTGCGGGACCTAGGTCTTCGACGTGCAAACCTGCCCGCGCACCTTCGGCCGGGCCAATTCTGGAGGCATAGATGTTCGATCCCAAGAAGCTCCTCGACGATCTGCTCGGCTCGCAAATTCCCGGCACCGGATCGACCGTCCGCGACAAGGCCGGGCAGGCGGTGCAGATGGCCAAGGACAATCCGCTTGCAGCCGGTGCGCTGGCCGCGGTGCTGCTCGGAACCGGCCCAGGCCGCCAGGTCACCGGTGCGGCGGTGAAGCTTGGTGGGTTGGCTGCGATCGGCGGCCTCGCCTACAAGGCCTACCAGAACTACAAGAACGGCAACGCGCCGGCCGAGACGCAAGCTGCAGGCGAACCGGAATTGCTGCCGCCGCCGGCCGATACCGCCTTCCATCCGTCGCAAGCGCCGCAGGGCGAAGACGAATTCACGCTGACGCTGGTCAGGGCGATGATCTCGGCGGCGAAGGCCGACGGCCACGTCGATGACGAAGAGCGGCAGAAGATCGCCGGCAAGCTCAGCCTCGCCGGCGTCGGCGCCGAAGCGGAGAAATTCCTGATGTCGGAACTCGAGGCGCCGCTCGATCTGGATGTGCTGATCGCCGGCGCCAAGACCGATGCGCAAAAGCTGGAACTCTACACCGCCTCGCGTCTTGCCATCGATCCGGACACGCGGGCCGAACGCGGCTATCTCGACCTGCTTGCCGGCCGTCTCGGCCTGCCGGACGCGCTGGTCGATCATGTCGAGGCGACGGTGACGGCGGCGAAGGTGCCGGCAGCGGGCAGCACGGCCAAGCCGGTGAGCGGTTCGCGCTGGTAGCTTGGGGGAGGAGCCTCGGAGAGCTCGGCGGCATTCGCGTTAGCTTCTCGTTAATCCGGTGGGCGCATGATTCAGGCAGTCGGATCGGCTTTCCTCCTCCCAAGCCCGGTTCGGATCAGGGGCGGTCGCTAATGGCCGCCCTTTTTGCGAGCACAGCCGTTGCGCCGGCTTGCCATGGTTCCCGTCATTTGCGATGCCTCATCCCTTTCAGGGAGTACAGCCATGACCGACTATAAAACCGCCATCGTCACCGGCGCCGGTACGGGCATCGGCAAAAGCGTCGCCACGGCGCTGCTCAAGGCCGGCTGGATTACGGTCTTCTGCGGTCGCCGCAAGCCGGTGCTGGAGGATGCGATCGCCGCGGCCGGGCCGACACAGGCCAAAGCATTGGCCTTCGCCTGCGACATCAGCAAGGCCGATCAGGTCGACGATCTGTTCGAGACGGTGGCTGCGGCTTTCGGGCGCGTCGACCTGCTCTTCAACAATGCCGGCACGAGCTACAAATCGACGTTGATCGACGACATCCCGGTCGACGTGTGGAACGACATCGTCGGGGTCAACCTGACCGGCTCGTTCCTGTGCGCTCGCGCCGCTTTCGGCGCTATGCGCAGGCAGCAGCCGATGGGCGGCCGCATCATCAACAACGGCTCGGTATCGGCCTATGCGCCACGGCCGGGCTCGGTGCCCTATACGGCGACCAAGCACGCCATCACCGGGCTGACCAAGACGCTGGCGCTGGACGGCAGGCCCTTCGACATTGCTTGCGGCCAGATCGACATCGGCAACGCGCTGACCGACATGGCGCAAGCGATGACGGTCGGCGTGCCGCAAGCCAACGGCACCATTGCCGCCGAAGCGGTGATGGATGTCGAGCGCGTCGCCGATGCCGTCCTCCATATGGCCAGCCTGCCGCTCGACGCCAACGTGCTGTTCATGACCGTGATGGCGACGAAGATGCCATTTGTCGGGCGAGGCTAAATTGGTCTCAACCCGGTCCTAAATCAGGGCCGGGTGACCGGAAGCGGCACGCCGGGTAAATATAGCGAAATCGGGCGGATTTCGTAGACGGCGGTCGGATTGACGCGGCGAAGGTCGCGCGCAATGTCGATGGCGGCGTCACGGTTGGCGCAGTCGACGACATAGAGCCCCAGCAATTGTTCCTTGGTCTCGGCGAAGGGGCCGTCGATAACCATTCCGGTGCCTGGCCCGCGCAAGGTGCAGGCGTCTTGTGTCGCGCCGAGCCGGGCCGCCGGCCCAAGGGTGCCTTGCCGGTAGAGCCGATCGTTGATCTGGAGAAGATCGGTCATCAGCGCCGCATCCTGCTCAGGCGTCAGTGCCGTGATTGCTTCTTCCTCGTGATAGGCAAGAATGGCATAGAACATCTGGCGTCTCCTTTCGTCGTCCTCACTTCGCCAGGAACGCCTCGATCCGCTCCAGCGCGCGCAGGATGTTCTCCTCGGAATTGGCGTAGGACAGCCTGACATAGCCTTCGCCGAGAATGCCGAAATCGGGGCCGCCGATCAGCGCCACGCCGGCATCCTCGAGCAGCGCCGAGGCGAGCTTCTTGGCCTTCCAGCCGGTCTTGGAAACATTGGGGAAGGCATAGAAGGCGCCTTTCGGCGTGATGCAGGAAACGCCGGGCAAGGCATTCAACCCCTCGACCACGACCTTCCTGCGGCGGTCGAAGGCGCGCATCATCTTGTCGACGTCGTCCTGCGGGCCGTCGATGGCGGCTATGCCGGCATACTGGCTCGGCGCGTTGACGCAGGACCAGCAATTGACCGCCAGCTTGCGCACCTTGTCGTAGAGATGCGCGCCCTTGTCGCCATTCGGCCAGATCGACCAGCCCATGCGCCAACCGGTCATCGCCCAGGTCTTCGACCAGCCGTTGAGCACGATCAGCCGGTCGCGGATTTCGGGGAAGGCGAGCAGCGAGCAGTGCGTCTCGCCGTCATAGGTCATCACGTCGTAGATCTCGTCGGAGAGGATGGCGACGTCCGGGTGCGCTTGCAGCCCCCTGACCAGCTTTTCAATCTCGGCGCGAGGCGTGACGCCGCCGGTCGGATTGGCCGGCGAGTTGAGGATCAGCAGCCTGGTCTTCGGGGTGATCAGCGCCAAGGTCTCCGCAGCCGAAAAGGCAAAGCCGTTCTCCTCGCGCATCGGCACCGGGATGGGGGCAGCACCGGTGAACTCGATCATCGAGCGGTAGATCGGAAAGCCGGGATCGGGATAGAGAATTTCGGCGCCCGGCTCGCCGAACATCAGGATGGCCGCGAACATGGTCGGCTTGCCGCCGGGCAGGATCATCACCGCTTCGGGCGAGACTTCGACGCCGGTGGTGGCTAGCGTGCGGCGGACCACCGCTTCGCGCGTCGCCAGCAGGCCGTTGGCCGGCGTATAGCCGTGATGGCCGTCGCGCAGCGCCTTGATCGCGGCCTCGACGATGTGCTGCGGCGTCTTGAAGTCGGGCTGGCCGATGCCGAGATTGACAATGTCGCGGCCCTGATGGGCAAGTGCCGTGGCACGCGCCAGCACTGCGAACGCATTTTCCTCGCCGAGGCGGTCGAAGGCCGAAATCGTGTGGAGCATTTTTCCTGTCCGTGTGGTTCTTTCAGCGAGCGTGCGTTTTTGTGAGCGTCCGCCCGCAAAAGTCAAACGGATTGGAGTTTTCGGTGTCGGAAAATCTCAAGAATTGGCAACCGCGCCCGCGGCCCGAACGCAAGGTGCTGGAGGGGCGAACTGTCAGGCTGGAGCCGCTCAACGCCGAAAAGCACGGCGACGGACTGTTTGAGGCCTCGTCGGTGGCCGATGTCGACGGCCGCTTTGCCTGGCTGCCAGACTACCCGCCGGAGAGCCGCGCCGCCTTCCAGCCATGGCTGGACAAGGCGGAAGCCAGCGAAGACCCGCTGTTCTTCACGGTCATCGACAAGGCCAGCGGCAAGGTCGCCGGGCGCCAGACGCTGATGCGCATCGACGCCGCCTACGGCGTCATCGAGATCGGCAACATCTATTGGGGCCCGCTGATCTCGCGTAAGCCGGCGGCGACGGAAGCGCAGTTCCTGTTCATGAAGTATGTCTTCGACGAGCTTGGCTACCGCCGCTACGAATGGAAATGCAACAACCGCAACGAGCCGTCGAAGCGCGCGGCGGAACGTTTCGGCTTCAAGTTCGAAGGCATTTTCCGTCAGCATCTTGTGGTCAAGGGCGAAAACCGCGATACCGCGTGGTATTCGATCATCGACAGGGAATGGCCTGATCTGCGCAGAGCCTATGAGGCGTGGCTCGATCCGGCTAATTTCGACAGCGAGGGCCAGCAGAAGCGGCGGCTCGAGGATTTCCGCGCCGAGTTCGGCGCCTGACCATGATCCCGAAAAGTGGACGCCGGTTTTCGGATAAGATCATGGTCAAACAAGAAGACAGAGCCTCCATCCCAAGTCTGCCGGGATGGATTAGGCTCTAGCAGGGGCTATAGATGGCGCATACCCACGACCACGCTTCGCAGGGCCACGACCACAGCCATGGCGCAGGTCATGTGCACGGCTCGACCGACAAGAAGCGCGTGCTGATCGCTGCCTGCCTGACCGCCGGCTTCATGGTCGCCGAGACGCTGGGCGCCATCTTCACCGGTTCACTGGCGCTGCTGGCGGATGCCGGCCATATGCTTGCCGATTGCGTCGCGCTCGGCCTTGCCTGGTATGCCTTTCACCTTGCGAGCCGGCCGGCGACCGTGCGCCTCACCTACGGCTTCGGCCGGGTCAAGACGCTGGTCGCCTACACCAACGGCATCGCCATCTTCGCCATCGCGCTGTGGATCGTCTACGAGGCTTGGGGCCGCTTGCAAGCGCCGGCTCCGGTGCTCGGCGGGCCGATGCTGGTCGTCGCGATCGCCGGCCTGCTGGTCAATCTCGGCTCGTTCTACGTGCTGCATGGCGGCGACCGCGGCAGCCTGAACATGCGCGGCGCCATCCTGCACGTGCTCGGTGACCTGCTCGGCTCGGCCGCGGCGATCGTGGCGGCGCTGGTGATCCTGGCGACGGGCTGGACGCCCATCGATCCGATCCTGTCGGTGCTTGTCGCGCTGCTGATCCTGTCCACGGCCTGGTCGCTGATGCGCGAGGCAGCTCACGTCCTGCTCGAGGGCGTGCCGGCAAGCCTCGACCGCGACCTGATCGCGAGGGATATCGAAGGCTCGGTCAAGGGCGTGCGCGAGGTGCATCACATGCATGTCTGGTCGCTCGACGGCTCCAGCAACATGGCGACATTGCATGCCTGCCTCAATGACGGCGTCGATGCGCATATGGCGGTAAGCGCGATCAAGAAGCGGCTTGCGGCGGAACATGGCATAGCCCATGCCACGGTCGAACCGGAATTCGGTCAATGTGCAGACAGACATGAGCATGATGACGAGCACGAGCATGCGCATGATACGGCACCGCACCGCGGCCATTATCACTGACTTCGGGAGTTCTGGGCATTGGCAACGATCGACATGAACTCTCGCCACCCTGGCGCCGCGTGATGGACCGCGACACCCGCAATGCGGCAATCGGCGCCGCCTGGGTTTTGCTGCTGTTCGGCATCGCAGCCTATTATCTTCCAACAGTGATGCTGGCGGTCGGCAAGGTCTCGACGGTTCTTGCCGGCGTCGTCGCGGCGATCTTCATGGTGGCAATCTTCGTCGTGTTCTGGCTGCGTAGCCGCAGCCAGCGCAAAAAGGGAAAGTGACATGCGCATTCTGATTACCGGCGCGGCAGGCATGGTCGGCCGCAAGCTCATCGCCAGGTTGGCCAAGGACGGGACGCTCGGCCGCCGCAAGATCGCCGCGCTCGACCTTCACGACATCGTGCCGCCGCAGGCGCCGGTGCTCGAAGGCATCAGCATCACCGCCCACACCGGCGATCTTGCCGCGCCCGGCGCGACGGCAAATCTGGTCGCGTTGCGCCCCGACGTGATCTTCCATCTCGCCGGCGTGGTGTCGGGTGAGGCGGAGGCCAATTTCGATCTCGGCTACCGCGTCAATCTCGACGGCACCAGGGCGCTGTTCGATGCCGTTCGGCTGGCGGCATTTGCGCCGCGCGTCGTGTTCACCTCGTCGATCGCCGTGTTCGGCGCGCCGTTTCCCGACATCATTCCGGACGAGTTCCATCCGACGCCGCTGACCTCCTACGGCACGCAGAAGCTGATCGGCGAGGCCCTGCTTGCCGACTATACGCGGCGCGGTTTCTTCGACGGCATCGGCATCAGGCTGCCGACCATTTGCGTCAGGCCGGGAAAGCCGAACAAGGCGGCCTCAGGGTTCTTCTCCGGTATCATCCGCGAGCCGCTGAGCGGCCATGAAGCGATCCTGCCGGTGCCGCGCTCGGTCGTCCACACACACGCCAGCCCGCGTTCGGCGGTGAATTTCCTGATCCATGCGGCTCAGATCGACGGCGCCGCCGTCGGCCCGCGCCGCAACCTGACGATGCCGGGCGTCGCCGTCACCGTCGGCGAACAGATCGAGGCGCTGGAACGTGTCGCCGGCGCCAAGGCGGCCAAACTGATCCGCGAGGAGCCCGACGAGACGATCTGGGCGATCGTCAAGGGCTGGCCGACGCGCTTCGAGGCGCGGCGCTCGAGGGAGCTTGGCTTTGCCGCCGAAACGAGCTTCGACGAGATCATCCGCGTCCATATCGAGGACGAGTTGGGGGGCAGGATTTAACGTGGCGCCGTCTTCCTTCTCCCCTTGTGGGAGAAGGTGGATTGGCGCGCAGCGCCAAGACGGTTGAGGGGTGCTGGACGGAGCGCTGTTGGCGCCAAGCTGGAACACCCCTCATCCGTCGCCTTCGGCGACACCTTCTCCCACAAGGGGAGAAGGGAGAGTCGCGCCTGGACGTCACCCGCCGGTCGTCAGGCTGGCCGAGAGCAGCAGCAGACCGAACAGGAAGACGAAGGCGGCGCCGCCGATCTCGACGAAGGAATGGATGCGGTTGCCCATGCGGCCGTCGCCGGCGAAATACACCGCCCAGTTCTTGGCGGTCACCGCAAGCGTCGCCAGGGCCGAGACGGTGATTGCGGTGCCGAGCGCCATGGCCAGCACCGAAAGGATGCCGCCGAACCACAGCCCATTCAGCAAGGCGAAGCTCAGCACGATCAGTGCGCCTGAACAGGGGCGGATGCCGACGGCGGCCACCGCCGACCAGGCCGTGCGCCAATCGAAGCGATCACCGGAAAGCAGCGCCGGGTCGGGCGCATGCGAGTGTCCGCACGTCTCGCAGACCTCGCCCGCCGCATGGCTGTGGTGATCGTGTGCAGCATGGGCGTGGTGGTGGTCGTGGGCGCCGTGATCGTGATGGTCATGCGCATGATCGTGGTGGTCATGCGCATCAAGCGCGTGGGAATGTGCCGCATGGGCATGTGAATGGCCGGCGTGTGAATGGCCGGCATGGGCGGCCGAGAGGCTGTAGCCCGGATTTGCGCCGAACAGGCGAAGGATGGCCGGGCCGGCCTTGCGCCACAGCAGCCAGGCGCCGAACAGAGTGACGAAGACATAGCTCATGATTTCGAGGAACCATGCGGCGTCTGTCATCGAGACAGCAGTGCCGCGCAGCAAGAAATAGGCGACCAGCATCACCACGATCGCGGTCAGCGCCTGCAGCAGGGCCGAGACGAAGGACAGCATGATGCCGCGCCGGAGCGCCACTTCATTGGCCACCATGTAGGAAGAGATCACCGCCTTGCCGTGACCGGGGCCGGCGGCGTGGAAAATGCCATAGGCAAAGGACAGGCCGATGAGCAGCCACAACTTGCTACCGTCCTGGCGCATCGCCTTCATCGCGCCGGCAAGCGCATGATAGAATTCCTGCTGGCGCAGATTGATCCACATCAGGATGTGGGCGAACGGGCCGGTGGCGGTTGGAGCCATGCCGTCATTGGTGCCGATGCCGAGTGAACTCTGGGCGTGGGCGGAGCCGAGGAAGTGCGTCATCACAAAGGCGACGGCCAGAAGACCGAATGCCAAACGCAGGGACGGTTTGGTCACTGGATCTATCCTTCCGGCTGACAGGTCAGTTCAAGCTTGGTGGCAAAGATCTTGCTCATGTCGGTGCCTGTCGGATCGTTGAAGAAGGCCTCGGTCAGGGTCTTCTGGTTCTGGGCGATCGCCTCGTCCGGGTTCGGGCGGACAACCTTGCTGGTGCAGGTCGGCGGCAACCCATCGACCTGCAGATTGGCATCCTCGGTGAAATCGATCGCGGTGTAGAAGGTCGGGTCGTAGACGCCGATATCTATCTTGCCGCTCAGTTTGATCGGCACCTTCGGTTCAGATTCAAACAGGATGATCAACTGGTCATTGTCGAAATTGGCCATCAAATGAGGCGGCGGGGTCATTGCCACGTCCTTGCCGTCGACGGTGACGAGCTGGAAATAGTTGAACTCGGCAAGCGAGGCATGGACGGTGTCGGCGACATCCTTCAGCTCTTTGTCGTCGAGTTTCAGGTCGGAATTCTTGTCGAACTCCATCATCACCGTGCTCGAAAACAAATCATCGAAGCGCCAGACATGGCGCAATGCCTTCACAGTTTGGTGATCCGGGCCGAGGACCACTTCGAGGCGGGCTTCAGCGAAGACGTGGGGATGCACCTCAGCCGGTCCGACGGCGGCAAACGTCGCGGTCAAGGCCGAAGCCAGCATCATTGCTTGCCGTTTCAGGTGCATTCTCGGTCGCGATTCAATCGGCTTCGGTGAATTGCCGACAGTTACCAGAAAGCGGGCGAAAATGGGACCGCAACGCGGCTGAAAGCTCATGCGTTGTCCAGCGTCTTGAACCACTGCACCAGGAAGTCGACGAAAACGCGAACTTTTGCAGGCAGATAGCGCCGGTGCGGATAGACAGCAAAAATGCCGCCGCCGGGCAGAATGCGGTCATCCAGCGCAGTCACCAGCTTGCCGCTTTCGATGTCGGGCGCGGCGATAAAATCCGGCAGGATGGAAAACCCCAGTCCAGCCACGGCGGCCGCCCTCGCCGCCATCGGGCTGTTGACCTCGATCGGGCCGGAGACCGAAACACTCACCGTATCGGCACCGTCGCCCTTGAACGGCCAGTTGGTGAGCCAGCGGCCATTGGTGTCGATGATGCAAGGCACGCGGGCAAGGTCTTGCGCCCTGACCGGCATGCCGTGCTTGGCGATCAGTTCGGGAGACGCGCAAAGCCGTACCGAAAACGGCGCCAGGCGCCTGGCGATCAGTGAGGAATTTTCCAGCCGCGAAATGCGCACTGCCAGATCGAAACCCTCTTCGACCAGATCGACGAAG
Source organism: Mesorhizobium sp. M0145 (assembly GCF_040322355.1). Lineage (NCBI taxonomy): Bacteria > Pseudomonadati > Pseudomonadota > Alphaproteobacteria > Hyphomicrobiales > Phyllobacteriaceae > Mesorhizobium > Mesorhizobium sp. M0145. The sequence goes on along the minus strand of NZ_JAMYTK010000001.1, from coordinate 207,854 downwards.
CGGTCGTCGAGATGAATGTCGAGCACGATGTCGGGATGCTGCTTGGCGAAGTCGATCAGCGATTGGCCGATCGGCGCGTCGGCAAAGGTGCGCGGCGCCGACAGCTTGATCCTGCCGCGCACGTCGCCGGAGGATTCGCGCACCGCATCGGCAAGGCTGTCGACCTCGCGCACGATCTCCGAGGCGCGCCGGTAATAGGTGTGGCCGGCTTCGGTCATCGAGAACTGCCTGGTGGTGCGGTTGAGCAGTAGCGCGCCGAGCTCGTCCTCCAGCTCGCGCACATATTTCGACAGCAGCGCCTTCGAGCGGCCGATCTTGCGTGCCGCCGCCGAAAAGCCTTCGGCCTCGACGACATCGATGAAGGCGCGCATGCGGGTCAGCGTATCCATGTCATGCGCCTCCTTGGTGGGCTGAAAGGATGCGGGCGGCGAGCGTAATCAACTGCCGGTCGCTGTTCTTCGGGCCGAGCAGCGAAAGACCGAACGGCGCCCCGCCGGTCTTGCCGAGCGGCAGCGTGATCTGCGGAAATCCAGACAGGCCGGAAAGACACAGCAATCTCAGCGCGCGCTCGCGATAGATCTGCAAATCATCAAATAATTCGGCCTTGAGCGGCGCGGCACCCGGAGCGGTCGGAAGCACAAGAACGCCGTCCTCGCCAAGCAGGTCGGTAAGCTCGAGGCGAAACGAAACGCGACGTTCCGTTTCGTGCTGCGCGGTTGCCGGGCCGACGGTCGCGCCATGCTCGAAGCGCTCCTTGACGCCGGGTCCCAGCATGCGGTCGCCGCCAGCGATCCAGGCGCCGTGGCTTTGCCAGGCTTCATAGCCTTGCAGCTTGCGGAAGCACCAATAAAGATCGTCGGTGGAATGCGACAGCGGGCCAACGCTGCGCGGCGCGCCCAGCACCGAAGCGACACTGCGGACCATGGCGCGATATTCCTCGGCCTCCAGCGGGCCGAGCACGAGGCTGTCCAGCGCGTCGAGGGCAAGAGGGCGTACCAGTTCGTGGCGGTGCGGATCGTCGCCGAGCAGCACCGTGCCGACCTTTTCGTAGGTGACGATATCCCTGGCAAACCAGCCGAACGTGTCCAGCGAAGGCGCCAGCGGCATGGCGCCGTCGAGCGAAATGCGGCCATGCGTGGTCCTGAGGCCGATCAGGCCGCAGAAGCTTGCCGGCGCACGGATCGAGCCGCCGGTGTCGGAGCCGGTGGCGATATCGGCCAGCCCGCCGGCGACTGCAGAAGCAGAACCCGAGGACGAGCCGCCGGTGACGCGGTCGGGTGCCGCCGGATTGATCGGCGATGGGAAATGCGCGTTCAGCCCCAGCAGGGAAAAGGCGAGTTCGTCGGTCTGCGTCTTGCCGACGAAGCGGGCGCCCGAATCAAGCAGCGTCTGGACGGCCGGCGCGGTGGCCGTGGCCGGCGAGGCTTCGCGGTATTTCTGCGGATTGCCGCAACCGGTGCGGTACCCGGCGACGTCGAAGATATCCTTGACGGCCAACCGCAAGCCGGCAAGCGGGCCGGATTGCGCATTGGTAACAGGGACTTGATCAAGATCGAGAAAAGCGTTCAGCGGGCCGCGAGTGCCTGTCATGCGTTCGATATCCGGGTGTGCTTGCCGCAGCATTGTTCTTCTGGTCCCGCAGCATTGTTCGATGCCACAAATTTTACAACCTGCGATACGATTTTTATTGATTGTGAAATCTTTCGATCTTATATCGCGCTTGCCCAAAGTCGCACGTGCCTGTGGGTGTCCGCCGATCCTCGAATGGTGAGGGCAATCGGTAAGGTAACTGGAGCCAACCCCTCCAGTCGGTTTAGCGGCCAACCGCCAACCGAGGACACCTTGAAGCAACGACGGTGCGGGCCTTTCTGGTGTTCTGCCGGTCGTCCAAAGACCGGGGTTACTGAAGAGGCACACCTTCATTGCCGGCAGTGCGGACGGGTCTCCCATCCAAGCCAAGGCAGACAAAGCGAACCGAGGCCGGGCAAGGCCAAGGTTCACCGCCGCGAGACGGCGCTTCATGGTTCCGGGGTCTCCACCGGCTGGTTCCATGGATTTCCGTCCCGCCTTTGTCCACCGCGTGTTCGCGAGGCCGAGAGCCCGCGTCCGCAAGCCTTTGTGCGCGCCGAAAGGCGCTGATGGAGAGACCCCGATGGCTACCCAGCGCATCCTTGACTTTCTCGCCACCCGACGTCCGAACGGCCCGTGCCTCGTCGTCGACCTCGATGTCGTGCGCGACAATTTCCGCGCCTTCGAGAAGGCGCTTCCCGATTCCAAGATCTACTATGCGGTGAAAGCAAATCCGGCGCCGGAAATCCTGCGCCTGCTTGCTGCGATGGGCTCGTCCTTCGACACCGCTTCCGTTGCCGAAGTCGAGATGGCGATGGACGCCGGTGCGCCGGCGGACCGCATCTCCTTCGGCAACACCATCAAGAAGGAGCGCGACATCCAGCGCGCCTACCAGCTCGGCATCCGGCTGTTTGCGGTGGACTGCGTCGAGGAGGTCGAGAAGATCGCCCGCGTCGCTCCCGGCGCCCGTGTGTTCTGCCGCGTCCTGACCGACGGCGAGGGTGCCGAATGGCCGCTGTCGCGCAAGTTCGGCTGTGTGCCGGCGATGGCGGTCGACGTGCTGCGCCATGCCAGGGCGCTCGGCCTCGACGCCCATGGCGTATCATTCCATGTCGGCTCGCAGCAGACCGACCTGACCGCCTGGGATCGCGCGCTGGCCGACGCCAAGAAGGTGTTCGCGACGCTGGCCGACGAAGGCATCGTGCTGAAGATGGTCAATATGGGCGGCGGCTTCCCGACCCGCTATCTCAGGGATGTGCCGGTGGCGCAGGCCTATGGCCAGGCGATCTTCTCGGCGCTCAGGAAGCATTTCGGCAACGCCATCCCCGAGACGATCATCGAGCCGGGCCGCGGCATGGTCGGCAATGCCGGGGTGATCAAGTCGGAGGTCGTGCTGATCTCGAAGAAGGCCGATAACGACAATGTGCGCTGGGTGTTCCTCGACATCGGCAAGTTCGGCGGTCTTGCCGAGACCATGGACGAGGCGATCCGCTATCCGATCGTCACCGCGCATGACGGCAGCGAGACCGCGCCTTGCGTGCTCGCCGGCCCGACCTGCGATTCGGCCGACGTGATGTACGAAAAGACGCCGTACCCGCTGCCCTTATCGCTGACCATCGGCGACGAGGTGCTGATCGAGGGCACCGGCGCCTACACGACGACCTACGCCTCGGTCGCCTTCAACGGCTTCGAGCCTCTCCGATCCTACGTGATCTGAGGGCTCGCAAGAGTTGCTCAGATCATCCCCGGTGGGCGCCTGTCGCCCGCCCGGGCTCGCCTGTGGAACAATCCGCTTGTGAAGGATCGCGGAAATGAACATTGCAGATCTCATCGTTGAAGGCGTGGGAATCTCCCCCCTCGAGGGGGAGATGGCCGCGAAGCGGCCAGAGGGGGTCGGTTCGACTGGACTCGGCCTCCTGCCGCAGATGGAGGCCGGCGCTTCACGCGCGACAACCCCCTCTGTCGCCTTCGGCGACATCTCCCCCTCGAGGGGGGAGATTGCGGTCGTCGCCGAAACCGCCGCCGACGTCCCGGCTCGCGAGGCTTTGCTCGATCGCGCCATGGGGCCGAAGCGCCGGAAGAAGTCGTCGGAAAAGCTGCGGCGCGGCCGCCGGCCTTCGGAGGGCCTGGCCTTTGTCGCGCGCGACGCGTCGGGCACTGTTGCCGGCACGGTGCGGCTGTGGGACGTGGTGCTGGGCGAGGGCAGCACGGCAGCGCTGCTGCTCGGCCCGCTTGCGATCGACCCGGCGCTGAAAAATGCCGGCATCGGCTCGGCGCTGATGCGCCATGCGGTCACTGAGGCCGAGCGGCTTGGCCATGCGGCGATCCTGCTGGTCGGCGACGCGCCCTATTACGAGCGCTTCGGGTTTTCGGCCGCAAAGACCGGCTCGCTGGCCATGCCGGGGCCTTACGAGCGGCACCGCCTGCTGGCGCGGGAACTGGTTGTCGGCGCACTCGACGGCGCGCAAGGCACGCTGAAGGCGGCAGGGCGCAAGCTGAAGGCGCAGAGACTGCCGCTCGCTGCCTGATGGTTCGAAGCAAGCCGCCCGCCATCGTGCGGCGGCTTGTTTCACCTCAAGCGATCAGCCGATCAGTTGGCTGAGCGCCATGGCGACGCTCATGTCGCCTTCGACCTTTATCTTGCCGGACATGAAGGCCATGGTCGGGTTGAGGTCGCCTGATATCAGCGAGTCCAGATCGTCGAGCGAAAGCTTTATGGTGCAGTCGGCCGGCCCGTCGATGGTCGAGACATCAGCGCCGTCGATGACGATGACACCGTCGCCGCCGGTATCGAACTTCACGGAACGGTCGAACCCGGCACTCGCCACGCGCGCGCTGATCTTGTCGGCAATTTCCTGAACGCCCATGGCGGTTCTCCTCGTCTCGTTGCGTTTGTCGCTCATTGGCACTTCGATCCGGGACACTTCGATCTGGCCGAAGTCGCCGTCTTGCGCATTTCGCGATCACGGTCGCCGGCGCATATAGCTTCGGGTTGACGTTTACGTCAACGCGGCTCCCCGAGATGAAGATGGGGTTTATCGCCGCAGCATCACGCGGGCATGACACCTCGGCGGCCTGCATGTTGCCACGCGATGTTGCCGAGGGTATCAGGCACCCACGAATATCGGCGAGCCGCCCCGGTGCTTTCCAGAAACGAACCGCCCAGAAACGAACCGCAAGTCTATGCCCGCCGGTTGCGCGCGGTGCTGATCAGATCGATCCCGCTGCTCGAGGCGCGCGGTATTGCCGTCGTCATTCTGGCTGCCCTGGTCGGGGTGATGGCGGGTGCGCTGGTCACCGGCATGAGCGGACTGGTGCAGGTCCTGCACGGGCTTATGTTCGGCGTTCAGCCCGGCGGTCGGCTTTCGGCGATGTTTTCGCTGCAAAGGCCGGAGCAGGCGCTGATCCCGGCGATCGGCGGCATCCTGCTCGGGCTGACGGTGATCTGGCTGAGAAAGCGGAAGTTCCGCACGCCGGTCGATCCGATCGAAGCCAACGCGCTTTATGGCGGCCGCATGTCGCTGACCGACACCTTCATCATCGCCGGGCAGACGATGATCTCGAGCGGCTTCGGCGCTTCGGTCGGGCTCGAGGCCGGCTATACGCAGGTGGGTTCGGGCCTGGCGTCGCGGCTGGCGCGCTTGTTCAGGCTGCGCCGCAACGATGTCCGCATCCTGGTCGGCTGCGGTGCCGCCGGCGCGATCGCCGCCGCCTTCGACGCGCCGCTGACCGGCGCCTTCTACGGTTTCGAGCTAGTCATCGGCATCTACTCGGTCGCCAATGTTGCGCCGGTGATGGCCGCCGCGATCTCGGCCTCGCTGACCGCAGAGGTGTTCGGCGGCGTGCCGTTTCCGCTGGAGCTCGCCGGTCTGCCGCAGCTCACCGTCAGCCAGTATTTGCCGTTCATGCTGCTCGGGCTTCTGGGCGGCGGTGCTTCCATCGCCATCATGCATCTGGTGAGCCTGATCGAGCGCCTCTTTGCCCGGCTGTCGATCGACGCCTCGCTGCGCCCCGCCTTCGGCGGCGTGATGGTCGGGCTGCTGGGGCTGGTCACGCCGCAGGTCCTGTCCAGCGGCCATGGCGCGCTGCACCGCGAATTCGCGATGAATTACGGGCTGGCCGTGGTGGCCAGCGTCTTCGTGCTGAAGCTGGCGGCCTCGGCGATCTCGCTCGGCTCCGGCTTCCGCGGCGGCTTGTTCTTTGCCTCGTTGTTTCTCGGCGCGCTGCTCGGCAAGATGTTTGCCGGCGCGATGGCATTCGTCTCGCCGGCGACCGGCATCGACCCTGCCATCGCCGCCGTCGTCGGCATGACCTCGCTCGCCGTCGGCGTCGTCGGCGGCCCGTTGACGATGACCTTCCTGGCGCTGGAATCGACCCGCGACCTGACGCTGACCGGCGTGGTGCTGGCCGCCTCGCTCATGGCGGCGATCCTGGTGCGCGAAACGTTCGGCTATTCCTTCTCGACATGGCGCTTTCACCTGCGCGGCGAAACGATCCGCAGCGCGCATGATGTCGGCTGGATGCGGAGCCTGACTGTCGGCTCGATGATGCGAAAGGATGTCCGCACCATCGACGCCTCGACGACGCTTGCGGAATTCCGCAAGCAGGTGCCGCTCGGTGCCTCGCAGCGCGTCATCGCGGTTGACGCCGACCTGCATTATGTCGGCGTGCTGATCGTCGCCGAATTGCACAGCCATTTGTCGGATGACGAGATGCCGGTGCTGTCCTTCGCCAAATTCAGGGATGCGGTGCTGGTGCCGAGCATGAACGTGCAGACGGCCGCCGAGACCTTCCAGCGCGCCGGCGCCGAGGAATTGGCGGTGGTCGAAGATTTCACCGATCGCAAGGTGGTCGGTCTGCTGACCGAAGGCCACCTGATGCGGCGCTATGCCGAGGAACTCGACAAGGCGCGGCGCGATCTGTCGGGAGAGGGGTAGCCGCGTCCTGTCCCGATAGCGATGCGACACACATGTCGGCTGCTGCGTAAGGAGGGCTCACGTCAACGGCCCGCTAATCGCGGGCTCCGAAATCCGATTGCGCGGACTGTCTTCTTCCTTGTGGAAGAGTGTCTTGAAGAAAAGAGCGTCGGGAACCGCCTTGATTACTTTTGCGATCACGGCGGTCGCGAGCACGGCAAACGCTAGGCGACCGAGAAGCACGCTCGTAACATCAGCGCCAAGTGTGACAACGACCAACGTATCCTCAATGAGGCTATGGGCAAAACCCATGAACACGCAGGCGAGGAATATCTGACGCGGCTCCGCGCTAGGCGTGCGCGCCTCGCGGATCAGCAGTCCTGCGCCATAGGAAATCCCGAGAAACAGGCCAACAGCGGCGAAAGGTACCGTCTGCTTTTCGATGCCGGCGAGCCGAAAGAGCGGTGCAAGCCCTCTGTTCATCCACTCCAAAATGCCCGACATCTTGAGAAGCTCGATCACCCAGCTCAGCGCAAGCAGAACAACGAGCATGATGCCCAGGGTTTTGAGCGTACCCAGGAGAAAGCCGCCCCAGTCGGTGCTTTCATTCGTCGGCATCCACGCTGGCTTCACCCGTCCTGACAGCCATCCGGTCACGGTGAATATCTGATGCAGAAGGACAGCAAAGACCAAACCCCCGCCAATACGAAGCGCCGCGGTGACCAGGAAGCTCGGCCCGGCCCTCTGAATGATCCGTTGCTCGATCGGAATGGCATGTGCAAACAGCAAGAGAGCCGAAAGAACCGTCATGTCGGCAGTGCTGAGCGCCGAAACCGGAACCAAGGTGAATACGATCACAAGCGCGCCCCAGATCCCGACCAGCAATCCCGTCAGCCAGGCAAAGGCGAGTTCAGGTGGCAACCCCACCTGCAACATGAGCGGGGAGAAGAACGGAGAAATCGCCTGGATGACGCCAAGGTCCTGCAGCAGCCGCGTGGCAATCGCAACCGGAACGATCACGCGAACCAGTTCCCAATAGATTTCAAGCGTCTCCAATGTCTTGCGATAGAAGGCGGCGCAAATTGCCATCATGCTGCTCCATCATTCCTGGAGCCGTCTGAGTAGCGTGAGACGCTTCGCATTTGTGGTCAAAGTTTGCGATTCCGTGCAATAAAATTGCAACGCACCGACGATGAGCGCGACCGACATGGACAAGATCGACAGAAGGCTTCTCAACCTGCTCCAGGATGATGCCTCACGAACTAACGCCAAACTGGCGGGGTTAGTCGGGCTTTCCCCTTCGAGCTGCCTGCGCCGCATACGACGACTGAAGAAGAGCGGTGTCATCAGCCGCGTTGTCGCGCTTCTCGCACCGGCAAAGGCTGGCCGGGGCTTGAAGGCGATCGTCGCCGTCGAACTGGAGCGTCATGGCGAGCAGTATATGAGGGACTTTCTCGAGTTGGCCGCTCAGGAACCGGCCGTCACTCAGGCCTACAGTGTGAGCGGCGAAACCGACGCCGTCCTCATGCTCCGCCTGACGGATATGGAAGAGTTCGATGCGCTGTGCGAGCGACTGTTCCGAGACCGAAGCAACGTCGCGCGATACCACACGATGTTCGTGATCCGAACGGCCAAGGAAGTGACCGCAATTCCACTGTAGTGTTCGGGTTGCGATAGACCTGCCAGGCCCTGAATTCAGCGGCCCGGCGGAGAAACTCTACGAACATTTCAATATGCCGAAAGGGGGTAGTGAAGGCAGCTTGGAGGCAACGCCTCGCGCACGCGAGGACAATCGCCAGCGCCGAATGTCGGAATTGGGCGCCAGCTCGACGCATTTCATGGCGCCTCCCTCACGCCCAGGCATGAAGCTGTCCTTGTTGGCTCAAGGAGAATTTGCATGCGTGGTCATTGCTTATGTGGCGCTATTGCCTTTGAAGTCGATGGCCCGGCACAGGCCTGCGTGGTCTGTCATTGTGAAAGTTGTCGGCGGCAATGTTCTGCGCCGATGACCTCCTATATTGGCGTCTTGAACGGCCAATGGCGATGGCTGGGCAAGCTACCGAAGGTATTCAACTCTTCTCCCGGTGTGGAAAGAACATTTTGCGATCACTGTGGTACGCCGCTGTCCTTCCGCTCAAAAAACATGTCTGATGTCATGCATTTTTTTGCGGCAGCGATGGAGGAGCCAGAAAAATTTGCACCTACGCTGCATGTTGCTTTTGAGGAGAAGCTCCCTTGGTTGAAACTCGCCGACAACCTGCCGACTCGTGTTGGGCCTGACTATACGAAAGGCTAGGATCTGCTCGCATCGAGACAAACGGTGGAAGCTGCGGACAGCATCCGGAAGCGAGATGATGCCTCCGTCCGTTCAAACGGCGGTCGAACATTATCGATCGCGGCTGCTCTCGACCTGCTTGAGCGGCAGCAGGTAGGCGATGATCTGCTGATCGCCGAGTGCTGGATCAAAGCCAATAATGTCGGAGGCGAAAAGGTCGTGGGCGGGGCGTCTCTCGAAGCCAAGGCTTTCATACAGCTTGTATGCAGACGTCATGGACGAGGCAGTGTGAAGCGCAAGGCCGCCTGAGCCCTGCAGACGCGCTTGCATGACGCACCATTCGCAAAGCGCGCGGCCATATCCGCGGCCCTGTGCCGAGGGAACAACCGCGAGAGTCCTGAGGCCTGCCAGCCCGGGCGGCCAGCCCATGCCGTCAAAGGCGGCATCGGCGTAGTAGGTGACCGTCCCGACGAGGGCGTCCCTCGGCTTCGAGCACCGCGACGCTAGCTTTCGCCCATCGCCCCGCGACATCCCGCGCATCCTTGACGTAGGGCTCGAAGATGTGCGGTGCCAGAACGGGCCGTAACGATGCGAAAGCCTCTGAGACGAGCAACCCAATTCCATCCAGTTCCTGACGGCTTGCCAGGCGGACGCGTGGCTTGGATGCGATCTGCATGCATGTCCTCACTGCTCCAGTAATTCGACCGTATGTAGGGCTCCCTCCGGCTGGCTGGACTTCGCCCGGCTTCGGCCGTCGGCCGTATCCCGCAGCGCGATTCACCCGGAGAGGTTCGCTGCCACAATAATGACCGGTACCAAGATTCCAATGGACCTGAGCCGTCGAGCCGCGACGACGAGTTAATCGGCGGAGCACCTCAAACTTTCGGTAACAGTTTGCTCATGCTTATGCGCTCCTCGACCTCGTATCCGCACTTTCGGTAGAACCCAAGAACCGTCGAATTGGAAGCGACAATTTGGAGGTTGATCTTTATGCAACCAAGGCCGGCGAGCCGCCTTTCGGCCTCATGGATGAGGGCCTCGCCGATCCCTTTTTGGCGATGGGACTGCAAGGTAGCGATGCGCGATATCCACCCTCGATGGCCGTCATACCCGACCATGATCGATCCGACGACCTGATCGGCCTCAATCGCCACCAAAAGCAGGTTCGGCTGATGCCTCAGCTTCCCGCGAAGCGGGAGCGATCGTAGTTGCGCGACATCTCGAGCCCAGACTATCCGGCTCTATAGTGGAGCGTTACGGCGACCCAGCAGCAGAGCGATGCCCAACGCCGGAAGCGTCGCCGTCGCGACGGCGAAGAAGACGAATTGCAGCCCGGCCGACCCAGCGACCAAGCCGAGCGCCGGACTGCCGAAGCCGAGCGCCACGTCGAGGAAGACGGTGTAGAGTCCCATGGCCAGGCCGCGGCTGCGTGGTGGAAGATGGCTTACGGCCTCGGCACCGAAACCGGGATAGACCAGCGAGTAGCCGAGGCCAGTCAGGCCCGGTCCGATGGCGGCGAGAACGGGCCCGGGCGCAAGCCAGATCAGCATCAGCCCTGCCGCCTCGACCGCCACGAAGATCACGGCGACGCGCGCGCCCCCTAACCTGTCAGGCAGGTGGCCGAAGCACAGCCTTGCCGCGATCAGCGACGCGGCATAAGTGGTGAAGGGAAGCCAGACCGACTGCCAGCCGCGTTCGGCAAAGAGCAGCGCGCCAAAGGACAGGATTGCGCCATAGCCAAGGCTGCTGAAAGCAGCTCCGACGCCGGGAAGCCAGACCGCTTGCGCCACGCTCGTCCATGACTGTCGCGCGGCGCTCGCGGCGAGGCTGGTGCCACGCATAGGCAGGATGGCAAGCAGCGTCGCAAGCGGCAGGCCGACCGTCGCGAGTGCGATCGCGGCGAAGCCGCTCGCCGCGTAAAGCGCAGATCCGATCGGCGCGCCTAGCGCGAGTGCTGCGAACATCGCCGTGCCCACCCAGGCTATGACCTTTCCGGAGTTCTGTCCGCCCGCAAGGGAGAGGCCCCAGGCGACGCCGCCTGTGATGATGAAGCTCTCAGACGCGCCCAGTACCGCCCGGCCGGCGAAGAGCGCCGATGCGGACGCTACCGGCCGGTCGAGCAATGCCAGCGAGCCGAGGTAAATGAACCCCGCCAGGGCAGCGGCAATGAGGCCGACGACGACGGCCCGCTTGCCGCCGCGCCCATCGGCATAATTTCCGGCTCCAATGCGCGACAGCATCGAGGCAACGAACTGGCTGCCCGTCACCAGCCCGACTGCGAAGGGGCCGAAGCCGAGCTGCTGGTGAAGATGCAGCGGCAGGACGGGTAGCGCCAAGCCGATCAGGAGGAAGCCGGCGAAGACAGCCGCCATGATTGGCACCAGTTCCGCCATCGCGCCATTTCGGTCAGAAGTCCGCGCCATTGTGGCCACCGATAACACTTTGACAGCCGGGCTGTTCCGATCAGTAACGTTCGTAGGTCACGCGCCAGCCTTCGGCCGGATTGTCCGGCGTCAGGACCAGTTTGTTGTCCGAGACTTCGAATTTGCGTTTCATGCTCTTCCCGACAAGGTTGCGGACCAGGGAGGACTCGATCGTGATGACGAAGGTCTTGTCCTGGTCGTTGATGGCGACCGGCCCGTAATAGGCTTCGTAGCCATTCGCCGTGTAAGGCGTGTCCGGCGCCTTAGCGTCGGGGTTCTGGGCCTGCACCGAGAGGGTGCCGGCCTCGGTGAAGATGACCTGGCCGGAATATGGCACGGGCTTGAGGTTTCCCTCGGCACCGGCCTCGAGCGACCTCATGCGCCATGCGCCGATGATCGGGGACTCTTGGGAGAAAGCCGGCGTGGCGACCGAAAGCGCAAGCGCAGCGATCTTCAATCTCATCGTCATATGTCGTTGTTCTTTTTCTGGTTTGTGGGTGCGGACAGGCCGTCCGCCCAATCTTCGCTTACACCGAAAGCATGACCTTGATGGCGCGCCGCTCGTCCATGGCGCGGTAGCCTTCAGCGACCTCGGCCAACGGCAGCTTGAGGTCGAAGACCTTGCCGGGCTTGATCCTGCCCTTGAGCACACGGTCCATGAGGTCGGGCAGGAAGCGGCGCACCGGCGCGGGGCCGCCCAGCATGCGCTTCTGGCCGAAGAAGAGATTCTGGCCATCGAAGCTCACGCCATGCGGCACGCCGACATAGCCGATGGTGCCGCCGGGGCGAGAGCAGGCCAGCGCCTGGTCGAAGGATTCCGCCGTGCCAACGCATTCCAGCACCGAGTCCGCGCCGACGTCCTTAGTGAGCCCTTTGATCCGGGCCACACCTTCCTCGCCGCGCTCAGCGACGATGTCGGTCGCGCCGAATTCGCGGGCGAGTTTTTGGCGGCTGGCGTGCCGGCTCATGGCGATGATGCGCTCGGCGCCCATCTCCTTGGCCGCAAGCACGCCCATCAGGCCGACCGCACCGTCGCCGACCACCACCACCGTCGATCCTTCTCGGACCTCGGCTGCGTCGGCCGCATACCAGCCGGTGCCGAGCACATCGGACACAGCCAGCAGGTCAGGGATGAGTTCGGCCGGCGGCACCTCGGCGGTGGCGACCAGTGTGCCATCCGCCAACGGCACGCGGGCGTAAGGCGCCTGCGCGCCCGACATGAACTCGCGCTGCACACAGGACGACTGGAAGCCGAAGCGGCAATGCGGGCAGGTATTGTCGGAGAGGCAGAACGAGCCGACGACGAACTGGCCGGGACGGACCGTGCGCACCTCTGCGCCGACCTCGACGACGATGCCACAATATTCGTGGCCCATATGCATCGGGCCGTTGACCGGCTGCAGCCCGCGATAGGGCCACAGGTCCGAGCCGCAGATGCAGCTCGCCGAGAGCTTGATGATAGCATCCGTCGGGCGAAGGATCCTTGGGTCTTCGACTTCCTCGCAGCGGATGTCGCCGGGCTTATGAAGAACGGTTGCGAGCATTTTGCTTTCCTTTCGTTCAATCGATGTCAGGCGCCGTAGTCGGCGTCGCTGACGTGTTCCAGCCAGTCCACCACCTTGCCGTCTTTGACCTCCTGGAGGGCAATGTGGATCATGGCCGTCTCGGGTGAGGCACCGTGCCCATGCTTCTCGCCGGGTGCGAACCAGACAACGTCACCGAGACGGATCTCCTCGACCGGCCCGCCCTCGCTCTGAACGAGGCCGAGGCCGGAGACGACGATCAACGTCTGTCCAAGCGGATGCGTGTGCCAGGCGGTGCGGGCGCCCGGCTCGAACGTCACCTGCGCGCCCTGCACGCGCGCGGCGTCGAACGGGTTGAACAGCGGATCGATCCGGACCGTGCCGGTGAACCAGTCGGAAGGCCCCTTGCCGGAAGGCCTCGTGCCTGCGCGAAGAATATCCATTGTGATCTCCTGTCAGATGCGTTCGATGCGAAGCGGGAACTTGCCGCTTACGTGTAGGGCCTCTTCGCCCGCGTCGAAGCGGCCGAGCCTGATCAGCCCGGGATGGCGGTAGTCGGCGTAGAACATGGCCAGATTGCCCCAGGGCATGAAGTAGCAAAGGTCGTATGGCCGCTCGTTGCCGAACGGGCCGCTGCCCTCCTCCGTCAGCTTGCGCGGCAGATAGGCAATCTTCTCGTTATGCGCGTAGTCGTCGATGGTGAGATCGAGCGGCAGCATGGTGAAGAAGTCGCGCGCCGACGGATTGTCGTAGAGCGTGGCGGTCATGGTCCGGCCATTGAAAATCATCTTGATCTTCATGTCGGTGGGCTCCTGGCTGCCTGGGTCGCTGCCCTGCTGGCTGCGGGCGGCCCGCGGCAGGACCGTTGCCGCGAGCGCGCCGCCGAGCAACGCGCGGCGGCTGAGGTCCGGACGGTCGATCGTCATGGCTGCGACCTCCGGGCCAAATGCGATGCTGCAAAGGCGGCGAGCGCCGATCCACAGAGCAGCACCGCGCCGAAAGTGAATGCACCCCACCAGCCGACCGTATCGAAGAGCGTGCCGCCGATGGCGGCGCCGCCGGTGATGGCGAGCTGGATGACGGCTACCTGCAACCCGCCGCCGGCCTCCGCGTCGTCCGGCAACGTCCGGCAGAGCCACGTGCCCCAGCCAACGGGCGCGGCCGTGCCGAAGAAGCCCCAGGCAACGAGCAGCGGCGCTGTAGGAATCGGCAGCGTACCGAAGGCGATGAGCGCTACGGCCAACGCGGCCATGACCAGCGGGATGACGATGAGGATGCTAAACAGGCGCGTGCGCAAAAGCCGGCCTATGCAGAGGGTGCCGAGCACCCCGGCCAGCCCCATCGCCAGCAGGATCGCCGAGAGAGCAGCGATGTCGAGCTGAGTGACGCTCTCGAGGAAGGGCCGCAGATAGGTGAAGAGCGCGAACTGGCCCATGAACAGCATCATGATCGACGCCATGCCGGTGGCGACAGGAAGACGGCCGAGGAGCGCCAGCGGATTGCCTGGACGCTTCCTCCGGCGCGGGGGCAGCGCCGGCAGGCTTGTCCACTGCCAGACCAGCGCCAGGAGCCCAAGCGGCACGACGAGGAAGAAAGCGCCGCGCCAGCCGACATAGGCGCCAAGAAAACTGCCCAGCGGCGCGGCGATGGTGGCCGCAATGGCATTGCCAGCGTTTAGCATGGCGAGACCCTTCGGAACCATGTCTTGCGGCACGAGGCGCATGACGATCGCGGTCGACATCGACCAGAACCCGCCGATCGCGATGCCGAGCAGCGCCCGGCCGACCATGAGGAACGCGTAGTTCGGCGCGAAGGTGACAGTGAGCCCGGACACGATGAGGAGAAGGGTGAAGCCGGTCACGACCAGTCGGCGGTCGATCCGGCGCGTGAGGCCGGCGACCAGCAGGCTGGTCACGACGGCGAAAGCGCCCGAAATCGAGATCGCCTGTCCCGTGCGGCCCTCGGTGATGCCGAGATCGGCCGCTAGCGGCGACAGCAGGCTGACCGGCATGAATTCCGACGCGATGAGCACGGAAACACACAGAGCCATCGACAGCACCGCGCCCCATGCGGCGCGGTCTTCGACAAGCCTTGTGTCGTAGGTCGTTTCCATAATTGGCATCCTTGCTAGGCGACCGGGCGGATCAGCCGCCAATCCCCGTCGCGATGCCAGAAGATATTGCAAAGGAACCCATTCTATTAGACTAAGTAATTCGCATGGACTTATCTGCTCATGATATAAATGTCCGACCGGAGGTGCCCTATGCAGCGCGATGGCATGAAGGATCTGCTATGGTTCGTGGCGGTCGCGCGGGAGCGCAGCTTCACCAAGGCGGCGGCCAAGCTCGGAACCTCGCAGTCGACCCTGAGTTCGACAATCAAGGAGCTTGAAGCTCGTCTTGGCGTCCGCCTGCTGACGCGTACGACGCGGAGCGTCGCTCCGACCGAGGTCGGCGAGCGACTTTTCCAATCTCTTGTTCCCCGCTTCGAGGAAATCGAAGCGGACCTCGCAAGCCTGGTGGCCTTTCGCGACAAGCCCTCCGGAACGGTCCGTATCACGCTTTCCGACCATGCGCTCCAGACGACCGTCTGGCCGAAGCTGCAGCCCTTGCTCAGCGACTATCCTGACGTGTGCGTCGAACTCTACAGCGACAACGGCATGAAGAACATTGTGGAGGAGCGCTTCGACGCAGGCGTGCGGCTTGGTGAGAGCATCGACAGGGATATGATCGCAGTGCGCATCGGGCCGGATTGGAGGCTCGTGGCCGTGGCTTCGCCGGAGTACTTTTCCCGCCATCCGGTTCCGACCGCACCGCAGGATCTGGTCGATCATGACTGCATTAATATGCGGCAGGCGACGTTCGGCGGATTATATGCCTGGGAATTCGCCAGGGATGGCCGCGACCTTCGTGTGCGGGTGGAAGGCCAACTCACCTTCAATTCGTCCATTCCCATGATCGAGGCTGCGATAAGCGGTTTCGGGATCGCCTATGTCCCGGAAAACCTCGTCAGCCACCACATCGCCAAGGGATGCCTTAGGCTCGTGCTTGACGACTGGAGTCCGCCATTTGCGGGCTATCACCTCTACTACCCGAGCAGGCGACAGCTCTCGCCTGCGATGGCGGTGATCATTGAGACGCTCCGCCATCGCATCTGACTCCCAAGACTGTGCCTATGAATCATGAAGCTGACATTGGTAAATGGTAGGTTCTGACCCAAGCCATTTGACTTCTACGCTGCGGGCGGCTGCTTTCGCCTCAAAGCAGACGTGTAGCTCGCTCGCCTCTATGCCTGTGATTGACACAGAAGCCAGTCATCGAAAAGGAGCCAAACTCGCAGGCTGAACTGGCCAAGAATTCTCGTGGATAGCCGAGGTTTTTCTCGAGCCTAGGCCATGTCTTGGTCGTCAATGGGTAGGACAGGGTTGTTCAGTTATCCCCCGGCAAGGCGCGGCAGCAGGAAAATCTCCGCCCCTTCCGGCAGTTCCTTCGACCAGGTGTCGCGATAGATCGTCCCGTCGATGGCGACGGCGATGCCGCGATCGATGTAGGGCTCGAGGCCGGGATACTGTTCAGCCAGTTTCCTGAACAGCTCCCTTATGTCCTTCGCCTCGATTTCGACCTTGCTCTTGCCTCCGGCGATCGCGCCGAGCGACCCCCAGAGCGTTACTTCGACCATCAGCCTCCCCGTTCCGCCTCGATC
Organism: Mesorhizobium sp. M0145; assembly: GCF_040322355.1. Taxonomy (NCBI): domain Bacteria; kingdom Pseudomonadati; phylum Pseudomonadota; class Alphaproteobacteria; order Hyphomicrobiales; family Phyllobacteriaceae; genus Mesorhizobium; species Mesorhizobium sp. M0145. Next base: position 191,446 of record NZ_JAMYTK010000001.1, on the reverse strand, counting down.
GCCGCCAGGATGCGCGGCGGCGACATCGGGATATGCGTCATCCGCACGCCCGCGGCGTTCGAGACCGCATTGGCGATCGCCGCCAGCGGCGGCACGATAGAGGTCTCGCCGACGCCGCGCACCCCGTAAGGATGGTTAGGATTGGGGATTTCGAGGATCTGCGTGTCGATCATCGGCAGGTCCGAGCAGACCGGGATCCGGTAATCGAGGAAGCCAGGGTTCTGCAGCCGCCCGTCCTTGCCGTAGATATACTCCTCGTTGAGCGCCCAGCCGATGCCTTGTGCGGCACCCCCCTGGTATTGCCCCTCGACATAGGTCGGATGCACCGCCTTGCCGGCGTCCTGAACGACGGTGTAGCGCAGCACCCTGGTCGAGCCTGTCTCGGGATCCACCTCGATATCGCAGATATGGGTGGCGAAGGAGACGCCGGCGCCGTCGGCGACGAGCTCACTGTGGCCTGCGATCGGTCCCCCCGTCTTCCCTGACGCGGCTGCGATCTCCTTCAGCGACAATGCTGCAAGGTTGTCGTATTTCTCGCCCTTGGCAATCGCGTGACCTTTTTCCCAGACCACGTCGTCGACGGGAATGTCCCACATCTGTGCGGCGCGTTCCCGCAACACCTTGATAGCGTTGCGAGCGGCGGAGATCGTCGCCATCGAAGACGAGAAGGTGCCGCGGCTGCCGTCCGTCATATCGTTGTAGCCGAGGCTGGAGGTATCGGCGACCACCGCCTTGATTTGCTCATAGGGGATACCGAGCTCCTCCGCCGCCACCAGCGACAGCGACGCGCGCGAACCACCCACGTCCACGGTTCCGACGGCAAGGGAGACCGAGCCGTCCATGCCGATGTTGAGGTCGGTGCAGGTCTGGCCACCGAAATTGAACCAGAAGCCGCAGGCCATTCCGCGGCCCTGGTTCTTGCCGAGCGGCGCCTTCATGTGCGGATGATTCTTCACCGCCTCCAGCGTCGGCCCGATGCCGATCGGGCCGTATACCGGTCCATAGGACGATCTGGTGCCTTCCTGCGCCGCGTTCCTGATCCGGAACTCGACGGGGTCCATGCCGATCTCCTTGGCCAGCTCGTCGACCGCACTTTCCACCGCAAACGCCGCCATCGGAGCCGACGGCGCGCGATAGGCCGCGGTCTTGGGCCGGTTGACAAGCACTTCGTAGCCGACCGTCCTGACGTTCTCGAGCTTGTAGCAGGCAAAGGCCGTCATGGCGCCGATCTCGGCCCACGTGCCGGCATAGGGGCCGCAGCTATAGCGCAGCGTCGCCTCGGCCGCCGTGATCGTGCCGTCCTTGCGGGCGCCGATCCGAACATCGATCGAGGTGGCGCTGGTCGGGCCGGAGGCGCGGAACACCTCGTCGCGCGTCATGACCAGCTTGACCGGCCGCCCGGCCTTGCGTGACAGCGCCAGTGCCACCGGCTCGGCCCAGACATGGGTCTTGCCGCCGAAACCGCCGCCGATCTCCGAGGAGGTGACGCGCAGCTTCGAGGCTTCCATGCCAAGCAGCTGGGCGCAGTGTTGGCGGTAGACAAAATGGCCTTGCGTACAGACCCAGAGGTCGGCGGTGCCGTCGGAGCTGACATTGGCCACGCAGGCATGCGGCTCGATATAGCCCTGGTGCGTCTGCTCGGTCTTGAAGGAGCGTTCGACGACGAAATCGGCCTGGCCGAAACCTTCATGGATGTCGCCATGGCCGTACTGGGTGCGCTTGGTGACGTTTGAAGGCTTGACGGGCTTTTGCTCGAGGCCCTCGGTGAAGATGGCGTCGTTGATCAGGGGTGCGGAGTGCTTCATCGCCTCGTCGACGTCGGTGACATGCGGCAGCACCTCGTAGTCGACCTCGATCAGCTTCAGTGCCTGCCTCGCCGTGCGGGCATCGACCGCAGCCACCGCGGCCACGGCATGGCCGTCATAGAGCGCTTTCTTGCGCGCCATGCAGTTGTCGAGGATGTCGTACATGGCGGCATCGCCGTCGGTGAGGTCGGGCAGGTCGGCCGCGGTGATCACGGCCTTGACGCCGGCGAGCTTCTCCGCCTTCGACGTGTCGATCTTCCTGATCGTGGCATGTGCATGGGGGCTTCTGAGAACGCGCCCGACCAGTTGCCCGGCCATGTTGAAGTCGGCGCCATAGCGTGCGCGGCCCGTCACCTTGTCGACGCCGTCGGGACGGATGGGACGCGTGCCGACAGAGGTGAAATTGCGTCCGGAGTAACGCGGATCGAAATTCATCGTCATGCTCCCTTCATCACGCTGGCGGCGTCCTGAACGGCACGCACGATCTTGTCATAGCCGGTGCAGCGGCAGAGGTTCCCGGCGAGGCCGAAGCGGATCTCCTCCTCGGTCGGATCGGGATTCTTGGCCAAAAGGTCCTTGGCAGCCATGAGGAAGCCCGGCGTGCAGACGCCGCATTGGAGTGCGGCGTGTTCCAGAAATTTCTGCTGCAGCGGATGCAGCCTGTCGCCATGCGCCATGCCCTCGATGGTCTCGACGTGCCGGCCCTCGGCCTCCGCGCCGAGCACCAGGCACGAGCACACCAGCCGATCGTCGAGGATGATGCTGCAGGCCCCACAGTCGCCGGTGCCGCAGCCTTCCTTGGCGCCCGTCAGCCCCAGGCGATCGCGCAGGACATCAAGCAGCGTCTCGTCCGGCTGGCAAAGAAACTCGACATTGTCGCCGTTGATTGTCGTTGATACTGCCACACCAGCCATCATTTGCCTCCTGCGCGTGCATAGGCGGTCGTGGCGGCCCGCTTGGCCAGCACACCCGCGACTTTCCGTCTGAATTCGATAGTGCCGCGCTTGTCGTCGATCGGGCGGCAGGCGCCCGAGCAGACCTTGGCGAGCCTCTCCAGCGTGGCTTCGTCCAGCTTGGAGCCGATGAGAACCTCGGCGGCCTCCTCGACCAGAATCACCGTCGGCGCCACGGCGCCCAACGCCAGACGGGCGGATTTGACGCGACCTTGCTCATCGAGCGTCAAGTTCACGCCGGCGCTTACCACCGCGATGTCCATCTCCGTGCGCGGAATGAAACGCAGATAGGCATCGCCCGAACGCGGCAGACGGCTGTCGAGCAGGATTGCCTCGACGATCTCGCCCTTGGCCAGCGACGTCTTGCCCGGCCCAGTCGGCACCGCTTCCACGGCAATCGTGCGCCTGGTTCCCGGGCCGACGACCACAGCCTTGGCGCCAGCGGCCACCAGCGCCGGCACGCTGTCGGCGGCCGGCGAGGCGTTGCACAGATTGCCGACGATGGTGCAGCGTCCCTGCACCTGCTTCGAGCCGATCAGCTTGGCCGCTTCGACGACGCCGGGCCATGCCTTCTGCAGGGCCGTGTTCTCGCCCAGCACGGCGCAGGGGACCGCGGCGCCGATGCTGAAGCCCTCGGCTGTTTCCCTGATCTCGCCAAGCCCGTCGATCGCCTTGATGTCGACGATCAGGTCGGGTTCGATAAAGCCGCCTTTCATTCGCACCAAGAGGTCGCTGCCTCCGGCGAGGATGGCGGCCGTGCCGGCTGAACCGGCCAACAGGCCGGCGGCGTCTTCAATTGAAAGCGGACGTATGTAACGCATCGTCTCCCCTTAGTGGTCATAGTCACACCAACTGATATAACCGTCTCTCCACAATGGCCATCCTGTTCGTGCATTCGCGGATTGGGCCAGGCGCCGCAATTTCATTTGCTCGCCCAATTGGACGCGCCGCCAGCCACTAATGCTCGATCGGTCCCTTCGGCATGACCAGCGCGGTGCCGGCTGTCGTCGGGCGCTCGATCATGCGACGGACGCGAGCGCAGTCCAGCACCGCGCCGACCCATCCGTAAGTCATCCGTAAGTGCGCTCCCTCTATGTCCTGTTTCGAACCAGGCGACATGTCTGCGCCGTACAGAGAGGGAAACGAACATGAGCACGCTCCTTGCACCAATTGTGATTGGCCCCGTATCGGTCTTGAGTACCTCGGTCCGTATCGATGGGCCGCTTCCCGGCTCGAGCATTTCCCTCCTGGTAAATGGCGTACCCGTCCCTGCGGTAAATGCCGGCGCCACAACCAGTACCTTTGTGCCGGTCGCCGCAGGCTCCCTCAACGTGGGGGATGCATTGACCGCACGTTGGACGCTCGGCGCCGAAACCAGTGATCCAAGCCCGGTCCCGATCGTCGTGCTCGGGTATCCCTCGACGCTAAGCGCATTGGTGTATTTGAGTCAGGTGCACGAGTGCGTCGACTGGGTGCTGATAGGCGCAGCCTATCCTGGCGCCACGGTCGAGATTTTCAACGGCGGCGCATTGATTGGCAGCGATACTGCACGCGGAAATGTCGTACCAGTGCGCATTCGCGGGGCGATCCAGGCCAACGATGTGCTTAGCGCAGTGCAGTCCGTTCAGACGCCTGCCGGACAGGTGAAGAGCAGTCAGACCCCGAGCTTGCCCGCCGAACAGACGCCGTATCGGGAAAATACCATGCCGGCACCAGCAGTCGGCCCGGTTCCTGGGTGCGCGCAAGCAGTACCCGTCAGGGGGTTGGCTCAAGGCGCCACCACGAAGGTCCACTTCAATGGCGACGTGCTGGAATATCCTTTCGTCGGTGCCAACCTCCTGGCGCTGCTTGGCCGTGCCGCGCACAATCCGGATGTCTTCAGCGCCACGCAGCACTTCGAGCGCTGCAATGCATCAAGTCCGTCATCTGCCCCTCCGGTGATCGTCGACGAAACCTTGCCGGTTAGAAAGCCCGTAATCGACGCCTCACAGTACTCCTGCCCGGCAGCCCGTGCTTTGCCTATCTCCAATCTCGAGCCCGGCGCGACATTGACGATCCAACTTGTCGATCCGACTTCGGGTGCAGCTACCGTGCTCGGGAGAATCGGAGTCGGCGAGGATGTGAGTTCCGGCCAATACTGGATTCCCGACGTGTCGGCCCTGATCCCGGCCTCGCCGCCGTTTCCATCGCTCGTCGTCATCCAGGAGCTATGCGGCAAGACATCCACATCGGATAAGTTGCTGGTGGTAGGGTCTTACCAGGGCAGCGTATTTCCGCCGACCGTCATGGAGCCTGCATTTGAATGTGCAAGCGGCGCTTTCGTCAACAGCGTCGACAACGCGGTCGTACGTTTGTACTCGGATGCGCCAGATTCTCCTGTAATCAGCAAGCCCGTATTCAGTTTTGGCGGCCTCGTCTGGGTCGAGACATTTCGGCCGTTGCGCGCCGGCGAGCACATTCACGCCGAGCTGGAGCTTACTTGTCAGCCCCTCGCGCTTCGGGTCGGGGGCCCGATCAAAGTGTCCGACCTGACCCCACTCAAGACCCCGGATATTCAACAGCCCGTCCGGGTCTTCCAGCGGCTAATTTACGTATCAGGCGTGATTCCCGGGGCGCGCGTGCATGTATTCGTGAACGGGAAGTGGCGCGCCAGCGATACGCCACTTGGTTGGACGACGCTCTTCTTCGGGATTTACGTAGGCGAGCTCAAGGTAGAAGACCAAATTACGGTGATGCAGACATTGTGCACGAAGATGTCTCCGCTCACCAGAGTTCCCGTCAATGTCACCCTCGGGGAAATGCTGCTCTCCGCGGCTCCCCCGTCCCTGATAGCGGGCCAGCCGGCGACGATAACCATCAAAGCAGTCGACGCCGATAACAAGTCCCAATCGGTTGGAGGGACCATATCGCAAGGGGGCGCGGTGGTCGGGGCCACCAACACAGCGTTCACGCTATCTCCGCCGACCGGCCAAGCATCGGTCAGCTTGCAAGTTGCAGCCGTTGGCTACAAGACCGAGACCATCAGTATTCCCCTTACTGCGGCGCCGGTCGTCAAGCCGGCGATGCTGACGATAGCAACGGGTCTCTGGTTCAACGCCACCAAGAAAGAAATCACTGAAATCACCTGGCACCTGCAGGGGCCATCCGGCAGCTTTTCAAAGACCGAAAAGCCGAACGCAGAGCCGGCGTTGGTTCAGTTCGCGTTGCCCAAGCCGGCCGGCGGCGGGTTCACGCCGTTCACTCTCAGCTGCGAGGTCACATTCCAGTTCCAGGATTTCAATTTCATCTCAGGCGTATCTGGGACGAGGTCGAGTGACTTTATCGAGGGAGGCCTCATAAAGCCGTCTCCATCAACCGTCGAGATGTATTGGAGCGGTACCGACCTGACGATCAACTTCCTGGTAAAGTGGATACAGCAGGGCGATTATTTCGTCATAGAGCTCATGTAGTCGAATCGCCAGCGGAAGGGCGTCAGGGTGGCTGGAGCGGTTCATCGTTTCACGGAAACGGCGAACCGCTCTGTCTCTTCCGGACGGAAAACCGTTTCACACTTTTCCTGGAATTGCGCTGGAGCGGGATGCGTTCAAATTGAACGGTGCATCCCGCTTTATCTATTTGTTTTAACCGCATTTCTGCGACGTCAAGTGATTCCACTTGGCTGCAAAATGCTTTAATGCTCGATCGGTCCCTTCGGCATCACCAGCGCCGTGCCGGCAGTCGTCGGGCGCTCGATCATGCGGCGGACGCGCGGTGGCTCGTTGCCGCTGTGCAGCGCCCTTATGCGCTCGCCGATGACCGCGTCGGCGTAGGTGGCGCGCCGATTGTGGCGGATATATTCGACCCAGGTCGGCGTGTGGTAGTGCTCGATCCATATCGACGGATTTTCGAGATCGCGCGCCAATGTCCAGTTGCGGGCGCCGTCACGTCGGCGGATGCGGCCGCGCTCGGCCATGGTGGCGAGGAATTCCGGTACGTCCTCGTTGCGGATGACATATTCGATCATGATGGCGATGGGACCGCTGCGCGGCTTGAGATCAAGCGCCAGATGCGGCTCCTGGAAGCGGTTGAGCGGGTCGAGGTTGAGCACCGCCTGCTGCGGCAGCGGCAGCAGCAGGCCGATGGCGCCTCCCGCCAGCATGGCGACGCTGGCCGCCATCAGGGCGACTTCGGCGCCATGCGCGTCGGCAACGACACCCCAGACCCAGCTGCCGAGCGCGATGCCGCCGAAGGTCGCGGTCTGGTAGACCGAAAGCACGCGGCCGACCACCCAGCGCGGCGTCGACATCTGCACGGTGACGTTGAAGTGCGAAAGCGCGGTCACCCAGCAGGCGCCGCCGAGCAGCAGGCCGAGCGACGTCTGCCAGGCATGATTGCTGACGGCGGCGTTGAAGGCGCAGACGGCGAAACCGGCGAATGCCATGCGCACCATGGTTTCGCTGGACAGCAGCTGCCGCAGCCTGACGCTGATCAGCGCGCCGCCGACGGCGCCGATGCCGAAGGCGCCGAGCATGATGCCGTAGCTCAAGGCATCGCCCTTGACGACGTCGCGCGCGACCAGCGGCAGCAGCGCCAGGACCGCGCCGGCGCTGAAGCCGAAAGCCGAGCTCCTGACCAGCACCTTGCCAATGTTGGGCGACATGGCGACGTAGCGCAGGCCGGCGCCCATTGCGGCGCCCAGCGTCTCGCGCGGCAAGGTCGATGCCGGCAGTTCCGGCTTCCAGCGGGCCAGCACGACGATGAGGCCGACATAGCTCAGCGTGTTGACGGCGAAGGCCGCGGCAGCGCCTGCCGCGGCAACGATGATGCCACCGATCGCCGGGCCGACGCTGCGCGTCAGGTTGAAGCCCATCGAGTTGAGCGCGATCGCCGCCGGCACCTTGGTGCGAGGCACCATGTCGCCGACCGAAGCCTGCCAGGACGGGCTGTTGAGCGCGGTGCCGCTGTCGATCAGGAAGGTGAAGGCGAGCAGCGTCCACGGCGTCATCAGGTCGAGATAGGTGAAGACGGTCAGAAGAGCCGAGACGACGAGCATGAAGATCTGCGCGATCAGCATGATTTTGCGCCGGTTGAAGCTGTCGGCGATGGCGCCGGCCAGCAGCGCAAACAGCATGATCGGCAAGGTGGTCGAGGCCTGGACCAATGCCACCTGGTAGGACGAGGTGGCGATCGTCGTCATCATCCAGGCGGCGCCAACGCCCTGGATGAGGCCACCGAAATTGGAGACGAGGCTGGCGGACCACACCGCCCGGAAGATGCCGTGCCGGAACGGCGCCAGCGCCGAGGCGCTTTCGCTTTCCGGTGTGTCGTCGTTCATAAATGCTGTCCCGGGCTCAAATGCGTTTGTTCTTCCGATCAATCGGCCCCGCAAGCCGTGGGTTCAAAAAATAGAACATCATTTCGCAAAGGGCGAACGCATTCTGGAAAAACATCATGGTCCAACAACAAGATAACGAGTGCGGAGCCGGTCAGCGCACGTCACTGCGTGCGCCGATTCAGATGCTGGCATGAAGGTAATTCGGCCCTTCAGGCTCCACAGCTCGGACTTGATCAAACTGCGGTCCGTACGTAGGAAAATTGCCAGAAGGAAATTACCGAGGGACTGAAATGAAAGCGCGAGCTCTCAAGGTGATGTCGATTGCCATTCTCATAGTGGCTATACCTCACGTATTTTTTAGACCGCTTGCGAGCATGAGCGGCCTGGCTTTAATACAAATATTTACATGTGCTATTTTGTACACATATCTTATGTTGAACATACTTGGTGACAAATTGTATGAAAAGAACGTAGTATTGTATATTATCGCTTGTCTAATAACTACATTTTACCCATATGAGAACGTATTTTTGATAGCCGGCAGCATATATGGATTTATTGTCTTATTTATTTTTCCTATATCTCTCCTTTTTATACTGAGATCCGTCCGAATCGAACTACGATGATGGTGCACTTTTTGCTGCCCAACCGACAGGCTCTGTGTTCGGATTGATCGCATGCCTCGCCTTGCCCGCATTGTCGTTCGCCGTCTGCCGCACCACGTCACGCAACGGGGTTACGGGCGCACCAAGGTGTTTTCGCGTACGAAGACTACGCACTCTGCAAGAGCCTGCTGGTGGAGCATTGCCCACTAGCCGATCTGATTCCGGAATAGTTGCGGACCATCAAGCTTTGGTGATTGCCGCGCCCCCCAAGGAACGGCTGATTCGGCTACAATCCAACTGCAGACGAATCTGACATCAACGCGATTTGACGGAAACGAATTCAATGAATTGGCGGTGAGCGATGGGCTTTACGGCCGCGAAACCGGGTCGGATCGCAACTGTGGCGGCTCGCCGATTGCGATAAGCTCCCGGTGCCGAGACGGATGGGCGTCCGCCCCGGTTTGGGGTGACGCTGGTTGCTTGCCACTGCGCGGCAGAGCGCGGATTTCGCGAGACTGGTTTCGGGGGATGGGGGAAATAATGAGCGATTCATTTCAGGAAGTGACGTCCGTCTCGTGGTTCGGGCGGATCAAACGCGCGCTCGCCGGGGTCGTCTTCGGGCTGCTCCTGATCGTGCTGATGGTGATCGGCCTGTTCTGGAACGAGGGCCGGGCCGTGCAGACGGCGCGCTCGCTGGCCGAGGGATCGGGCGCGGTGGTCTCGGTCGGCGCCGACAGCGTCGATGCCGCCAATGACGGCAAGCTCGTCCATGTCACCGGGGCGGTGACGGCGAGCAGCGGCCTTGCCGATCCGGACTTCGGTATTTCGGCGCAGGGGTTGCGGCTGTCGCGCGGCGCCGAGATGTACCAGTGGAAAGAAGAGGAGAAATCCGAGACGACGAAGAAGCTGGGCGGCGGCGAGGAGACGGTGACGACCTACAGCTATTCGAAGGTGTGGGACGACAGCCAGATCAATTCGTCGGAGTTCAAGAAGCCGGACGGCCACGAGAATCCGCCGATGGAGATCCACAGCAAGCAATTCCAGATTCCGGACGGCAAGCTCGGTGCTTTCACGCTCGACCGGCCCGTGCTGGACCTGATCGGCGGCGACAAGACGTTCTCACTGTCTGCCGATCAGTCGGCCGCCATAGACGCCGCCTATACCGGCACCAAGCGGGTCAACATCGTCGACGGAAAAATCTATCTCGGTTTCAACACCACGTCGCCGGCGCTGGGCGACTACCGCATCGGCTACGAACTGGCGCCGCTCGGCGTGGTCAGCGTCGTCGCGCGCCAGACGGGGGGCGGCTTCGAGCCATACCAGACAATCGCCGGCGACCAGTTGCTGATGGTCGACACCGGCAATGTTCCGGCGGAAAAGATGTTCGCCGAAGCGGTCAGCGCGAACACGCTGATCACCTGGCTGCTGCGCGCCGCCGGCGTGCTGCTCCTGGCCATCGGCTTTGCCCTGCTGCTCGGGCCGATCGGCGTCATCCTCGACGTCATTCCTTTGCTCGGCAGCATGGCGCGGATGGGTACCGGCATCATCGCGTTCTTCCTGGCGATCCTGGTCGGGGCGACGACGATGGCCATCGCCTGGTTCTGGTACCGGCCGGTGCTGGCGGCGGGCATCCTGGCAGCGGGCGTCATCGCAGCGGCGGCGGTCTATTACCTCGGCCGCTCGCGCAGGCCGGCTCCGCCGGTTGCAGCGCCGAGCGCGGCCACATGATTTGCAGGCGCCGGCGGTTCTAGCGGTTCATCGTTTCACGGAAACGACGAACCGCCCTATTTCCTGGAATTGCTTCTAGCGGTCCTCGAAGCCGGTCAGCACGCCGACGGCGTTGATGCCGATCTCCTCGACGGCGTAGCCGCCTTCCATGACGAACAGCGTCGGCAGGCCGAGCCTGGCGATGCGGCGGCCGATCCTGGGGTAGTCGGGGGTCTTCAGCTTGAACTGGCTGATCGGGTCCTTCTCGAAGGTGTCGACGCCGAGTGAAACCACGACGACGTCGGGAGCATAAGCCGAAAGCCTCGTGCAAGCGTCCTCGAGTGAGGCGTTCCACACGTCCCAGCCGGTGCCGAAGGGCATCGGGTAATTGTCGTTGAAGCCTTCGCCGTCGCCCTCGCCGCGTTCGTCGGCATGGCCGAGGAAGAAGGGATATTCGGTCATCGGATCGCCATGCAGGTTCAGCACCTGAACGTCACCGCGGCGATAGAATATCTCCTGGGTGCCATTGCCGTGGTGATAATCGACGTCGAGGATCGAAACGCGCCCGGCGCCACGGTCGCGGAACCATTGCGCGGCGACGGCGGCGTTGTTGATGAAGCAATAGCCGCCCATGAAGGCCGCCCCTGCATGGTGCCCTGGCGGTCGGCAGAGGGCGAAGGCGGAAGGCTCACCGGCCTTGACCAGCGCGGCGGCGGTCAGCGCGACGTCATAGGACGACTTGATCGCATCCCATGTGCCTTTGACGAACGTCGCGCCGCCGTCGAAGGAGTAGAAGCCGAGCAGCGCATCGATGCCTTTCGGGCGCACGTCGCCGCGCAGTCCGCGCGTCGGCCAGGTGAAGGGAATGGCCGAACCGCTGCGGCCCGATGCTTCCCAGAGCGGCCACACGGTCGGCAGGAAATCGATGTAGTCGCTGGCATGCACCTTCCTGGCGGCGGCGAGGTCGTGGCTTTCCGGTGGCAGGATCGGACCGAGCTTCTCGCTCTCCACCCGCGCCCTGATGAACTCGGCGCGCGAAGGCTTTTCAAAAGCCGGCACGATGGCGCCGGCGATCAATTCGACATTGCCGGCATGACCGGCATGGAAAGGCGAAAAAACAGTCTTCATGAAATTGTTCCGTGGTGAGACGCGGCGACCCTAACCGTCCTGCACTGCCTTTCACAAGGCGCTGGGCCAACCGCCCATGGCTTGCTGGCCCGGCAGCCGGTCGTCTAGCCTGCCGGCAGCGCAACCGAACCGCGGGTAATCATGAGTTCAAATGCCGACCTGATCGTCACCAATGCCCGTGTGCTGACCATGGACGAAGGCAATCCGACGGCCGAGGCGGTGGCGATAAAGGACGGCAACATCCTGGCGGTTGGCGATCGCCGGACGATCGAGGCGCTGAAAGGGCCGGCCACGAAGATCATCGATGCGCAAGGCGGTTCGGTGGTGCCGGGCTTCATCGAAGCGCATATGCACCTTTTCGGCGGCGCGGCCGAACTCGACAATCTGCATCTTCAGGGCGTGCATGGCTTCGATGCGCTGAGCGACGCGATCCGCGCCTACGCTGCGGCACGGCCGAACGCCAAATTGCTGCTTGGGGCCGGCGTCGACTACACCATCCTTTCCAAGGAAGAGCCGGTCACCCGCCATCATCTCGACCGCATTATCCCCGACCGGCCGTTCGCCATGTCTGCTTCCGATCACCACACGATGTGGGCCAACACCAAGGCGCTGGAACTGGCAGGCATCCTGCACGGCAAGCAACTCGGCCCCGGCAACGAGATCGTCATGGGCGCCGACGGCCTTGCGGCGGGCGAATTGCGCGAGGGCGAGGCGTTCGGGCCGATCCTCGAGCTTTCCGGGCAGAATCGCGTTCGGCTCGGCCTCGCGACAGGCGGTGAGCCCGACCCATACCCTTCCGCCGCTGAAATCGCGGCCGACCGCGACCTGATGCATCGCGGGCTGGAATGGTGCGCCCGCCACGGCATCACCTCAATCCAGAACATGGACGGCAATCTCTACCAGCTCGAACTGCTTGCCGGGTTGGAGCAGGAAGGCCGGCTGCTCTGCCGCACCAAGATACCGTTCCACTTCAAAAATTTCATGTCGCTCGACAGGCTGGAAAAGGCATCGAGCATGGCCAGCTCCTACCAATCGGAATGGCTGTCGTCCGGCATGGTCAAGGTGTTTTATGACGGCGTGCTGGAAGGCTGGACCGCGGTCATGGTCGACGACTATGCCGACCGGCCGGGCTGGCGCGGTGAGCCGCTGTTTACGCCGGAGCATCTCGCCGAGGTGGCGGTGGAGGCCGACCGGCGCGGGCTGCAGGTCGCCGTGCATTCGATCGGCGACGGCGCGGTGCGCGCGGTTCTGGACGGTTACGAGGCGGCGCAGCGGAAGAACGGCAAACGCGACAGCCGGCACCGGGTCGAGCACATCGAGGTCACCACTGCCGCCGACGTGCCGCGCTTCGCCGAACTCGGCGTCGTCGCCTCGATGCAGCCGCCGCACCCGCCCGGCGCCATGGACTTCCCGCTGGAGCCGACGCTCTCGCGCATCGGCCGCGAAAGATGGCCGCTCAGCTATGCCTGGCGGACGCTGAAGCAGGCGGGTGCGCATGTCGTCTTCGCTTCCGACTGGCCGGTGTCGCGGATCGAGCCGATCCTGGGCATTCAGGCGGCGATGCTGCGCAAACCTTGGGCAGACGGCGTTCCCGACCAGAGCTTCTCGCTGTTGGAAGCGCTTGCGGGCTATACAGTCGAAGGCGCTTATGCCGAATTCATGGAGCACCGCAAGGGCCGGCTGAAAACCGGCTATCTGGCCGATCTGGTGGTGCTGTCGGCCGATATCGAGACAACTGAACCGGGTTTGTTACACAAGGTGCATCCGGTGACTACCATCTGCGGCGGCAAGATCAGTCATCAGGTTGATGATGGGGCTGACGATGGCACGGAGCTTGCGTTCTGAACCGAGATTCAGATGCATGGTTGCCAAGCCGACCGGCATATGCTGACAATCGAATGGGAACTGGATCCGCCAACAAGAGCGGACATGAAAATGGGGAAGTGCGTGCCGGATCAGCCGGGTAAGAGTGCAATCGAAGTCCGCGGCGTCCGCAAGGTGTTCGGTACCGGGGACGCACAAGTCGCCGCTCTCGACACGGTTTCGGTGTCGATCCGCGAGAACGAGTTCTTCACGCTGCTGGGGCCGTCGGGCTGCGGAAAGACGACGCTGCTGCGGCTGATCGCCGGCTTCGACTTCCCCAGCGAAGGCGAAATCCTGCTGCACGGCCACGACATCGCGCCGCTGCCGCCGTTCAAGCGGCCGGTCAACACCGTCTTCCAGTCCTATGCGCTGTTCCCGCACATGACGGTCGCCGAGAATATCGGCTTCGGGCTGGAGATGCTGGGCAAGCCGAAAGCCGAAATCAAGGCGCGCGTTGCCGAGATGCTGAAGCTGGTCAAAATGGAGGCGCTCAGCGGCCGCCGCACCAGCCAGATCTCCGGCGGCCAGCAGCAGCGCGTGGCACTGGCCCGCGCGCTGGCGCCGCAGCCAAAAGTGCTGTTGCTCGACGAGCCGTTGTCGGCGCTCGACTACAAGCTGCGCAAGGAGATGCAGATCGAACTGAAACGGCTGCAGCACCAGACCGGCATCACCTTCATCTTCGTCACCCACGACCAGGAGGAAGCGCTGACCATGTCGGACCGCATCGCGGTGATGTCGGCCGGCAAGATCCTGCAGGTCGGCACGCCCTGGGACATCTATGACAAGCCGGCCGAGCGCTTCGTCGCCGACTTCATCGGCGAAACCAATTTCCTGACCGCAGCCATCACCGACATCGGCAACGGCAAGGCTCGCGCGACCCTCAAATCCGGCGCAACGATCGACGCGACCGTGGCTGAAGGCTTCCAGCCGAAGGATAATGCTACCGTGGTGGTCAGACCGGAACACGCCAAGCTGACCAGCGGCAAGGGCGACCTTTCCGGAACCATCGAAAACATCGTCTATTTCGGTACCGACACGCATATTCATGTCCAACTGGACAGCGGCGAAGCCTTCACCGTGCGCCAGCAGAACACGCGCAGCGCAGGCTGCGGTTTCGAGCGGGGCGACAAGGTCGGCGTCTCGATCGGCAACGACGCCGCGCAAGTGCTGAGGGATTGATGGCGAGCGCGTTTTCCCAAGCTGCATTGTTCGAAGCAGAGGCGGAGAAGGCCAGCGCCAGGCGCCACCGCCTGCTTTCGTTGCCAGCTTTGATAATCATCGGCATTTTCGGCGTGCTGCCGCTTCTCATCATCGTCATCTATTCATTTCTTGCCGCAGCACCCTATGGCGGCGTGCAGTGGCAATTCTCGACCGACGCCTATCTGAACTTCCTGTTCCAGCGCGACATCTTCGACGACACGCTGCAGTTCACGCCGGATTTCCTGATCATCTATCTGCGCTCGTTCGTCTTCGCCGTGGTGACGACGGTCATCTGCCTGCTGCTCGGCTTTCCGACAGCCTATTTCATGGCCACGCGACCGCCAGCGCAGCGCAACTGGTGGGTGCTGCTGATCACCATCCCGTTCTGGTCGAACCTGCTGGTGCGCACTCTTGCCATCATGTTCATCATCCGCGACGAGGGCCTCATCAACAACGCACTGATGGCTCTGGGGGTGATCGAGAAACCGATCACCATGCTCTACACCAACTTCGCCATCCAGCTCGGCCTGCTCTATTCGTTCCTGCCGTTCATGGTGCTGCCGCTCTATTCCAGCCTGGAGAAGCTGGATTTCCGGCTGGTCGAGGCCGCCTACGACCTCTACGCGACACGTCGGCAGGTGCTATGGCGGGTGATCATCCCGCTGTCGCTGCCCGGCATCATCGCCGGCTGCCTGCTTGTGTTCATTCCGGCCCTCGGCGCCTATGTGACGCCGCTGATCCTCGGCGGCGGTATCCACCTGATGATCGGCGATCTCATCGCCCAGCAATTCGGCTCCGGGCGCAACTGGCCGCTCGGCTGCGCGCAGGCGCTGATCCTGATGGCAGCGGTGCTGGTGGCGCTCTACTTCTATGTCCGTAACACGTCGGGGAAGATGAGGCATGGCTGACCCCCGCAGCGCCGATATCAAGGACCAACCGGGCTTCCGCTCGATCGCCATCATCTGCCTCTGCGTGCTCTACGCGCCGATCCTGATCCTGATGATCTTCTCGCTGAACACCGGGTCTCTGGTCACGCGTTGGGAAGGCATCGGGCTCGGTTGGTATGGCAGTGCGCTGCTCAACCAGGAATTCCACAACGCCGCCAAGAACACGCTGATCATCTCTGTCACCGCCACGATCATTTCGACGATCGCCGCGACGCTGGCGGCGATCGGCATGACCCGGGTCAAGCCGTGGCGCGGGCTGTCGGCCGCCTTCATGGTCATCAACCTGCCGCTGATGGTTCCGGAGATCATCACGGCGGTGGCGACGCTCTCGTTCTTTGCGCTGATCGCGGGCACTCTCGGGCTCAATTTCGGCATCGGCAATCTGATCCTCGCCCACACCGTCTTTTGCATTCCTTTCGCCTATATGCCGATCCGGGCGCGTCTCGAGGACATGGATCTGACGCTCGAAGCTGCCGCGGCCGATCTCTATGCCACGCCCTGGCATGCTTTCCGGCGCATAACGCTGCCATTGCTGGTTCCCGGCATCCTGTCGGGTGGGGCGCTCGCCTTCATCGTCTCCTTCGACGATTTCACCATCACGCAGCTGGTCGCCGGCCCCGGGCAGACGACGCTGCCCCTCTACATCTGGAACCAGATCAGGCGGCCGATGACGCCGGAGATCAATGCCATCTCCACCATCCTGCTGCTGGTGTCGATCCTGTTCGTCTCGATATCGTTCCTGATCGCGCGCCGCCGCGCCAAGTGAGTCAATGGGAAGGCAAAGGAGACTGTGATGTCTAGGAAACTTATGGCTGCCGTTTCGACGGCAGCACTTTTATGGGCAGTACCTGCACTCGCCGATGGTGAGCTGCACATCTACAATTGGGGTGATTACACCAACCCCAAGCTGATCGAGAAATTCGAAAAACAATACAACGTCAAGGTGACGCTGGACGACTACGATTCCAACGAGACCATGCTGTCGAAGGTGCGCGCCGGCAATTCCGGCTACGACATCGTCGTCCCATCCGACTACACCGTGAAGATCATGATCGATGAGGGCCTGCTCGAAAAGACCGAGCCCAATGCGATGCCGAACGGCAAGAACCTCGACCCGCGCTTCGTCGACATCTACTGGGACAAAGGCCGTCACTACACCGTGCCGTGGCAGTTCGGCACCACCGCGTTCGAAGTCAACACCGACAAATACAAGGGCGACATCGACACGCTGGCAATCCTGTTCGACCCGCCGGACGAGTTGAAAGGCCAGATCAACATGCTCGACGATGTCAACACCGTGATGCACGCGGCCGAGCGCTATGCCGGTGTGCCGCGTTGCGGCGCCGACAAGGCCAATCTGAAGAAGGTCAACGACATTCTCATGGCCGCCAAGCCGTCATGGAAGACCTTCAGCTACGACACCATCACCAAGATCACCTCGGGCGATGTGATCGTCACGGAGGCGTGGAACGGCGCAACCTATCGTGCGCGCCAGAAAATTCCGGCGATCAAATACGCCTATCCCAAGGAAGGCATCGAAGGCTGGATGGACAATGTGGCCGTGCTGAAAGGCGCGAAGAACCTTGAAAATGCGAAGCTGTTTCAGGATTTCGTCATGGCCCCGGAAAACGCCGCGCTGATTTCGGAATTCGCCGGTTACGACAACGGCATTACCGGGAGCCACAAATTCCTGCCGCCGGACTTCGCCAGCGCGCCGGAAATCAATCCGCCGGCCGGTGCGCCGACTGCGGAATTTGTGCCACCTTGCCCACCGGAAGTGGTCGAGATCTACAACAAGATCTGGACCAATCTGCGCAAATAGGCTCGACGTGGGATCGATCGAAGGGAGGCTTCGGCCTCCCTTCTTTGCGACAAGGGGATTGGATGAAATCTTATCGCAACAGCGAACCGGCGCCGCCGATCATGCAGGGTTCGCCGCCGCGGATGGTGCCGCCGAAGCTCGACTGGGACCGGCCGCCATGGAACCGCTGGGCGTTTCAGCACATCCGCGAATTTCTGCCGACCGTCGAAGTCTGGCGCGGCAATGGCCATCGGCATCGCTTCGAGCGCGCCGAGGTCGATCTCGACGCGCTGCCCGTGAGCGACAGCATGGGGCAGCCGACGACGCTCGCCGGGCTGCTCGACGAGACCTATACCGACGGGTTTCTCGTGCTCAAGGACAGCAAGGTCGCCTATGAGCGCTACTTCAACGGCATGACCGAGCGCACGCTGCATTTGTCGCAGTCAATGGCGAAGTCGGTCACGGGCTCGGTGTTCGGCATATTGGTCGGGCACGGGGTGATCGATCCGGACTTGCCGGTGACGGCCTATCTGCCGGAGCTGGAAGCGACCGGCTGGGCAGGCGCCAGCGTGCAGCATGTGCTCGACATGACGAGCGGGGTGCGCTTTTCCGAGGAATACACCGACCCCTATTCCGACATCGGCCAGGTCGATGTCGCCACCGGCTGGAAGCCGGTGCCGCCGGGCAGCGATCCGGCCTTCCGCTGGCCATCGCATATGTTCGAACTGATCCTGGGGCTCAAGGAAAAGAGCCGGCCGCACGGCGCTGCCTTCGAATACCGCTCGATCGAGACCGACGTGCTTGCCTTCATCATGGAGCGGGTGAGCGGCAAAAGGCTGGCGCAGCTGATTTCGGAAGAGCTCTGGCAAAAGCTCGGCGCCGATGAAAGCGCCTGCTTCACTGTCGACAGCGCCGGTTATGCGGTCGCCGACGGCGGCTTCAACGCCACGCTGCGCGATTATGGCCGCTTCGGCCAGCTGATCCTCGACAATGGAGGCGGCATCGTGCCGGCCGACTGGATCGAGGCGACGCGCAATGGCAGGCATGGACCGGATTTCAGTCCCAGCCTGCCGGAAGGCAGCTACCGCAACCAGTTCTGGATCGAGGACCCGCGCTCGCGCGCGTTGATGTGCCGGGGCGTGTTCGGGCAGCTGATCCATATCGACTGGGATACGAAAATGGTCGTGGTGAAGCTTTCGAGCTATCCGGATTTCACCAACATCGGCTATTCGGTGGCGACCTTGAAAGCCGTGCATGCCATTGCCGCTGCGCTCGCCTGAACCTCAAAGAAAATCCGCAGGACCACCATGACCGGCAAGACCGCGTTCGAGACCAGATACGGCTTTCGCCGCAATGAGGTTCTGCTCGGCAACTGGCGGGAAAGCCCGTTCAGCCGGTGGTCGTTCCAGAATGTCGGCGAGCTGGTGCCGAGCGCTGCCGTGGCGGCACAGCCGGGCAGCAGCGAGGCGCCGGCGCAGGATTTCGGCGGGCTACTTGGCGAAAAGGTCGCTCTTGCAGGCGGCGCGGAGACGGTCGCGGCGTTTCTCGCGCGCTCCGATACCGACGCGCTGACGATCATGAAACGCGGCAAATTCGTCGGCGACTGGTTCGCGCCGCATATGGAGTTTGGGGCGCGCCACATCGTCTTTTCGATCAGCAAGTCGCTGACCGCCATTGTTGCCGGCACATTGGAAGGCGAGGGGATTTTCGATCCGCAGGCACCGGTAAGCCTCTATCTGCCCGAAGCCGCCGGCTCGGCCTATGGCGATGCGCGTGTGCGGCACGTGCTCGACATGAGTGTCAGCCTCGATTTCGAAGAGGCCTATCTCGATCCGGAAAGCGCCTTCGCCCGCTACCGCCGCGCCATGCTGTGGAATCCAGGCGGGGGCATCGAGAGCCTGGCCACTTTCCTCATGACGCTGCAGGGCCTGGCCGAGCCGCATGGCCGGACTTTCCGCTACCGCTCGCCCAATTCCGACCTGCTCGGCATCCTGCTCGAACGCGCGTCGGGCCGGCGCTTCGCCGATCTGATGCGCGAAAAATTATGGGCGCCGCTCGGCGCCGTCGGCGATGCCTCGGTGACAGTCGACATGGAAGGAACGGCGCGCACCGCCGGCGGCATTTCGGTGACACCGCGCGACCTCGCACGCGTCGGCGAGATGATGCGGCAAGGCGGCACGGCCAATGGCCGCCGCGTCGTGCCGGAAGCCTGGGTGCGCGACACGGCCGAAACTGGCGGTGACGCCGAGGCCTGGCGGCGCGGCACGATGGCGTTCCTGTTTCAGCGTGGCCGCTACCGCAACAAATGGTACCAGACGGGCGCCGCAAGCGGCGCCTTCTGCGGCATCGGCATCCACGGCCAGTGGCTTTACGTCAATCCGAAGGCCGAAATGGTAATCGCAAAAATGTCGTCGCAGCCGGTACCGGTCGACGATCCGCTCGATCTGGACATGACTTCTTTCTTCGAGGCGCTGAGCCGGATGGTCTGATCCATCCAGACAGCCCGACCTTTCCTGTGGACCTCTCGCCGGGTTGAAAATGGCGCAGTTGGCGCGGCAGTGCTCTGCGCCTATGGTCGCTGCTCGTTTCGACTAGCGACAGGTACGACATGGCAGCCGACATCAAGCGCATCGCAACCATCATAGCCGCCGAAATCGGCGCGCGGCCCGAACAGGCTGCGGCGGCGATCGGCTTGCTCGACGACGGCGCGACCGTGCCGTTCGTGGCGCGCTACCGCAAGGAGGTCACCGGCGGCCTCGACGACACGCAGCTGCGCGACCTTGCCGAGCGGCTGGCCTACCTGCGCGAACTCGACGCGCGCCGCGACACCATCCTTGGTTCGATCCGCGAGCAGGGCAAGCTGACCGACGAGCTCGAGGCAAAGATCGCTGCGGCCGGCACCAAGGCCGAACTCGAAGACATCTATCTGCCTTACAAGCCGAAGCGCCGGACCAAGGCCGAGATCGCACGCGAGCGCGGGCTCGGGCCTCTGGCGGAAGCTATTCTCGCCGACCGTACGGCTGTACCCGCCGAGCTGGCGCTGGCCTACATCAGCGAAGACGTGGTCGATACCAAGGCGGCGCTCGAGGGTGCGCGCGACATCCTGTCCGAACAGTTCGCCGAGAATGCCGATCTGGTCGGCAGATTGCGGACCTACATGAAGGAACGCGCCTTCCTGCGGTCGCGCGTCGTCGACGGCAAGCAGGAGGCGGGCGCGAAATTCTCCGACTATTTCGACCATGTCGAGCGCTGGGCCAACGTGCCGAGCCATCGCGCGCTGGCCATGCTGCGCGGCCGCAACGAGGAGGTTCTGTCGCTCGACGTCGAAGTCGATGCCGATGACGCCTCTCCGGTGAAACCGGTTGAGCGGATGATCGCCGACGCCTACGCCATCGGCCGCCAGTTGCCGGGAGACCGCTGGCTGATGGAGGTCGCCGGCTGGACCTGGCGCATAAAGCTGTCGCTGCACCTGACGCTCGATCTGATGCGCGATCTGCGCGAGCGGGCCGAAGAAGAAGCCATCCATGTCTTCGCCCGCAATCTCAAGGATTTGCTGCTTGCCGCGCCTGCCGGCTCGCGGCCGACGATGGGGCTCGATCCGGGCATTCGCACCGGCGTCAAGGTGGCGGTGGTGGACGGCACCGGCAAGCTGCTGGCGACGACAACGGTCTATCCGTTCCCGCCGAAGAACGATGTCCGCGGCACGCAGGCCGAACTGGCCAAGCTCATCCGGCTGCACAAGGTCGAGCTGATTTCGATCGGCAACGGCACCGGCAGCCGCGAGACCGAAAGGCTGGTGGCCGACATGCTGGCTGACATGCCTGCCGGGTCCGGGCCGAAGCCGCTCAAGGTGATCGTCAGTGAAGCCGGCGCCTCGGTCTATTCCGCCTCGGCAACGGCGGCGGCGGAATTTCCCGGCCTTGACGTGTCGCTGCGCGGGGCAGTGTCGATCGCGCGGCGCCTGCAGGATCCGCTCGCCGAACTGGTCAAGATCGAGCCGAAGTCGATCGGCGTCGGCCAGTACCAGCACGACGTCGATCAGTACCGCCTCGGCCGCTCGCTGGAAGCGGTGGTCGAGGATGCGGTCAACGCCGTCGGCGTCGATCTCAACACGGCCTCAGCGCCGCTTCTGGGGCGGGTTTCGGGTCTCGGCGCATCGCTGGCCGAGGCGATCGTTGCGCATCGCGATGCCTCCGGCCCGTTCGCCAGCCGTCGCGAACTGTTGAAGGTCTCCCGCCTTGGACCCCGCGCGTTCGAGCAATGCGCCGGCTTCCTGCGCATTCCAAACGGCAGCGAACCGCTCGATGCGTCAGCGGTGCATCCGGAAGCCTATGGCGTGGCCAAGAAGATTGTTGCGGCCTGCGGGCGCGACGTCCGCTCGCTGATGGGCGACAGCGCCGCACTCAAGGCGCTCGATCCGCGCGTCTTCGTCGATGAGCGCTTCGGCCTGCCGACGGTGCGCGACATCCTGGCGGAGCTGGAAAAGCCCGGCCGCGACCCGCGCCCCGGCTTCAAGACCGCGACTTTTGCCGATGGCATCGACGACATCAAAGATCTGAAGCCCGGCATGCAGCTTGAAGGCACTGTCACCAATGTCGCCGCCTTCGGCGCCTTCGTCGATATCGGCGTGCACCAGGACGGACTGGTGCACGTCTCGCAACTAGCCGACCGTTTCGTCAAGGACGCGCATGAGGTGGTCAAGGCCGGCGACGTGGTCAAGGTGCGTGTCGTCGACGTCGATATCAAGCGCAAGCGCATCGGTCTGTCGATGCGCAAGGATGGCGACGCTGGCGCACCGAAGCCGCGCGACAATGGCAGCAGGCCGGTGCCGCGCGCGCCCGCGCCCCAACGCCAGCCGGAGCGGCCGGTGCAGCAGGGCGCGTTCGGCGCCGCTTTGGCCGATGCGTTGAAGCGGAAGTAATTTCGCGAGCCGGGCTGCGCCGCCAGGTCAGACGGCGGCGCTCGACATTGATCATCCATCACCAATGCTCATGGATCGGCGAAGCTATTTCGTTTGATTTTTTCAGGACGGGAGCCGATAAGCCGCGCGTTTCAAGATTTCTGTTTCGATGCATGTCGTTATCTCCAAGCTGCCGAACACCCTCGGGTCAGGCCCGCGGGCAAGCTTTGGGCGACATGCATGAGTTTGGGAGACCGAGAGCCATGGCCGCCGACAAGAACGCATTCGTCTGGGATGATCCTTTCCTGATCGAGGACCAGCTTTCGGAGGACGAGCGCATGGTGCGCGATGGCGCCGCGGCGTTTGCCGCCGACAAGCTCGCTCCGAAGATCGAGGAAGCCTATCTCGAGGAGAAGACCGACGCCGGGATCTTTCGCGAAATGGGCGAGGCCGGTCTGCTCGGCATCACCATCCCGGAAGAATATGGCGGGCTCGGCGCCAACTACGTCACCTACGGGCTGGTCGCGCGGGAAGTGGAGCGGATCGACTCGGGCTATCGCTCGATGATGAGCGTGCAGTCGTCGCTGGTAATGTATCCGATCCACGCCTATGGCTCGGAAGAACAGCGCAAGAAATACCTGCCGAAGCTGGCGTCGGGCGAATGGATCGGCTGCTTTGGCCTGACCGAACCTGACGCCGGTTCCGACCCGGGCGGCATGAAGACGCGGGCCGAGAAGACCGCGAGCGGCTACAGGATCTCCGGCTCGAAGATGTGGATTTCCAACGCGCCGATCGCCGACGTGTTCGTCGTCTGGGCAAAATCGGCCGCGCATGACAACGAGATTCGCGGCTTTGTCCTGGAAAAGGGCATGAACGGGCTGTCGGCGCCGAAGATCGGCGGCAAGCTGTCGCTGCGAGCCTCGATCACCGGCGAAGTGGTGATGGAGGGCGTCGAGGTCGGCGAGGACGCGCTGCTGCCCAACGTCTCGGGTCTCAAGGGACCGTTCGGCTGCCTCAACCGGGCGCGCTACGGAATTTCCTGGGGCGCCATGGGCGCGGCTGAGGATTGCTGGCACCGCGCCCGCCAGTATGGCCTCGACCGTAAGCAGTTCGGCAAGCCGCTGGCCGGCACGCAGCTTTTCCAGAAGAAGCTCGCCGACATGCAGACCGAGATCGCGCTCGGCCTGCAGGGCAGCCTGCGCGTCGGGCGGCTGATGGATGAAGGCAAGATGGCGCCGGAGATGATCTCGCTCGTCAAGCGCAACAATTGCGGCAAGGCGCTCGACATCGCCCGCCAGGCCCGCGACATGCATGGCGGCAATGGCATCCAGATAGGCTACCACGTCATGCGCCACGCCCAGAACCTGGAAACCGTCAACACCTATGAGGGCACGCATGACGTGCATGCGCTGATCCTCGGGCGGGCGCAGACCGGGTTGCAGGCGTTCTTTTAGCATTGGCAGGTGTCCTCCGCTTCCAGCGCCACTGCTTGGCATCTCCCCTCGCAAGGCGGGAGATCGGCAATTTTCGCCAACGGCGCCACATTTTGTTCTTGCTTTGTGCCGGCAGCTATGCTACTAATTTCGCTATGGTGCTAATTCGCACCGACGACCCGCTCACCGAGGCGGGTTTTTCTTTTCAGCTCTTTTCGACCAAGCATCGCGCGTGCTGCTGACATCAATGTCGGCGGGAAGCGCCCGGTGCTGACCCGCCGGCCTTCGGCTCTGCACCGTTGCAACGTCTTGCCGCCACGCCACGGAATCCCAGGTCGGCGCTCCGTTTCGTGAAGCTGTGAAAGCTGCTTAATTTAGGTGCAGCGCAACATCTCTGCTTGGAGAATGGTCAGCATTCGTGTCAGGGTTCAGCGAACTCCTTTTGAAACGCCGACTTCAGGGGCACCATGGCAATTCTGGCAGCCGTCTATCACCTGACCCACTACAAATACGACCGGCCGGTCGTCTTGGGCCCGCAAGTCATAAGGTTGCAGCCTGCGCCGCATTCCCGCACCAAAGTGCTCAGCCATTCGCTGAAGGTCGGGCCGGCAAACCACTTCGTCAATTTGCAGCAGGACCCCTACGGCAATTTCCTTGCCCGTTTCGTCTTTCCCGAGCCGGTGACGGAGTTGAAGATCGAGGTCGATCTCGTTGCCGACATGACGGTCTACAATCCGTTCGATTTCTTCGTCGAACCGTCGGCCGAGACGTTTCCGTTCGAATACCCCGAAGAGATCCGGGACGATCTGACCATCTACCGAACGCCGGAACCGGCGGGGCCGCTGTTGGAGGCATTCCTGAAAACCCTCGCGCGCCACCCGACCAACACCGTCAATTTTGTCGTCGACCTCAATGCGCGGCTGCAGCGCGAGATCGCCTATATCGTGCGCATGGAAACCGGCGTCTTCTCGCCCGAGGAAACGCTGGCCGCCGGCAAGGGGTCGTGCCGCGATTCCAGCTGGCTCCTGGTGCAGATACTGAGGAACCTCGGCATCGCCGCGCGTTTCGTCTCCGGCTACCTGATCCAGCTCAAACCCGACCTCGTTGCGCTCGACGGGCCGCCCGGCACGGCGACCGATTTCACCGACCTCCATGCCTGGTGCGAGGTGTATCTGCCGGGCGCCGGCTGGATCGGCTTCGACCCGACCTCCGGCCTGCTCACCGGCGAAAGCCATGTGCCGCTCGCGGCAACGCCGCATTTCCGCAATGCCGCGCCGATCTCCGGCATGGCGAGCTTCGCCAATGTCGAATTCGGCTTCGACATGCGGGTAGACCGCATCGCCGAGCATCCGCGCATCACCAAGCCGTTCTCCGACGAGAGCTGGCAGGCGCTGGACGCGCTGGGGGTCCAGGTCGATGCTGCGCTCCAGGCCGGCGACGTGCGGCTGACCATGGGCGGCGAGCCGACCTTCGTCTCGATCGACGATTTCGAGGCTGCAGAGTGGAACACCGCCGCCGTCGGGCCGACCAAACGCGAAAAGGCCGACGCGCTGATCCGCCGGCTGCGCGAACGCTTCGCGCCGGGCGGCTTCCTGCATTACGGACAGGGCAAATGGTACCCCGGCGAAAGCCTGCCGCGCTGGACCTTCTCGCTCTACTGGCGCACCGACGGCGAGCCGGTGTGGAGCGACCCGTCGCTGATCGCGCATGAAAAGAGCGAGGCGGATGTCGGACCGAAGCAGGCCGAAGGCCTGCTGACGGCGATCGCCGACGAACTCGGCATCGACAAGACGATGGTCAGCGAAGCCTATGAGGATCCGGCCGAGTGGCTGCTCAAGGAAGGCAAGCTGCCTGACAACGTCGATCCTTCCAATTCGAAGCTGGAGGATCCGGAGGAGCGCAGCCGCATGGCGCGGGTGTTCGAACGCGGGCTGACCAAGCCGTCGGGCTATGTGCTGCCCGTCCAGCGCTGGAACAGCCAGGCTTCCGGACCGCGCTGGCGCTCGGAGAAATGGAAGACGCGGCGCGGCAGGCTGTTCCTGGTGCCCGGCGATTCGCCGGTCGGCTACCGCCTGCCGCTCGGCACGCTGCCCTATGTGCCGCCGGCGCAGTTTCCCTACATAGTCCCGGTCGATCCATCGCTGCCGCGCGGACCACTGCCGGCGCGTGAGGCGATCTTGCCCGGTTCTGCTTCGTCGCCCGCTGCGGCCGAACTGGAGGGCGCCGACGAGATGGCGCGACGCCAGCAGGCGGTATCCTTTACGGCCGTTACCGGCCAGCAGGACCGCGTTGAACAGGAGATTACCGAGATCGGCGGCGCCGTGCGCACGGCCCTTTCGGTCGAGCCGCGCGACGGACGGCTTTGTGTGTTCATGCCGCCGGTCGAGGCGCTGGAGGACTATCTCGAACTGGTGGCGGCGGCGGAGAACGCGGCAAGGGCGATCGGCCTGCCGGTGCACATCGAGGGCTACGGCCCGCCGCACGATCCGCGCCTCAACGTCATCCGTGTCGCACCCGATCCCGGCGTCATCGAGGTCAATATCCACCCCGCCGCGAATTGGCAGGATTGCGTGGCGACGACCACGGCGATCTACGAAGAGGCGCGGCAGACGCGGCTTGGCGCCGACAAGTTCATGATCGACGGCCGCCACACCGGCACCGGCGGCGGCAACCACGTCGTCGTCGGCGGCGCCACGCCCAATGACAGTCCGTTCCTGCGCCGCCCCGACCTGTTGAAGAGCCTGGTGCTGCAATGGCAGCGACATCCGTCGCTGTCCTATTTGTTCTCCGGCCTGTTCATCGGCCCGACCAGCCAGGCGCCGCGCTTCGACGAGGCGCGCCACGATTCGCTCTACGAACTCGAAATCGCGATGGCGCAGGTGCCACATCCGGACAAGGGCGCGGCACCCCTGCCGTGGCTGGTCGACCGGCTGTTCCGCAACCTTCTGACCGACGTGACGGGCAATACGCATCGCTCGGAAATCTGCATCGACAAATTGTTTTCGCCGGACGGGCCGACCGGCCGGCTCGGGCTGGTCGAATTCCGCGGCTTCGAGATGCCGCCCAACGCGCGCATGAGCCTGGCGCAGCAATTGCTGGTGCGCGCCATCATCGCCCGGGCCTGGAAGAACCCGCTCGACGGCCGCTTCGTGCGCTGGGGCACCTCGCTGCACGACCGTTTCATGCTGCCGCATTATGTCTGGGCGGATTTTCTCGACGTGCTGGACGACCTCAAGCTGAACGGCTTTGCGTTCCGTCCGGAATGGTTCGACGCCCAGCTCGAATTCCGCTTCCCGTTCTGCGGCGAGGTCCAGCATGCCGGCGTCAAGCTGGAGCTCAGGCAGGCGCTCGAGCCGTGGCACGTGATGGGCGAGCAAGGCGCGATCGGCGGCACCGTGCGCTTTGTCGATTCCTCCGTCGAAAGGCTGCAGGTGAAGACCGAGGGGCTCAACCCGGAGCGTCACGCCGTCGTCTGCAACGGCCGCGTCGTGCCGATGAAGGTGACCGACAACCGCGAGATCGCAGTGGCCGGCGTGCGCTTCAAGGCCTGGCAGCCGGCGTCGGGCCTGCATCCGGCGCTACCGGTCAACACCCCGCTAGTCTTCGACATCTATGACCGCTGGTCGGGCCGCGCGGTCGGCGGCTGCGTCTACCATGTGGCACATCCCGGCGGGCGCAGCTATGACACCTTCCCGGTCAATGGCAACGAAGCGGAGGCGCGGCGGCTCGCCCGCTTCGAGCCACGTGGCCATACGCCGTCCAGCTATGTGCTGCGCAACGAAGAAGCCTCTGAAGATTTCCCGATGACCCTTGACCTTCGGCGGCCGCAAAGACTCTGATCAGCCATGGCGAAGGGGAATCACAAAAGGCTGCGCAGCAAGCCGCAAACCCACAGTCTGCTGGAGCACTATCAGCCGATCGACGGCGTCGTCGACGAGATGGTCGATGCGTCGGGCAATCCGCGGCCGGCCTGGCGGCACTTCATCGAGGCGCTGGAGGACCTGGGGCCGGAAAAAATTGCCCAGCGCTTCGCCCGCGCCGACCAGTACCTGCGCGATGCCGGCGTCTATTACCGCGTCTACGACAAGGCCGGCGCCAACGAGCGGGAATGGCCGCTGGCGCATGTGCCGCTGCTGATCGAGGAGCAGGAATGGGCTGGTATCAGCGCCGGCCTGGTCCAGCGCGCCGATCTGTTCGAGGAGACCATCGCCGACATTTACGGGCCGAACCGGCTGGTCGAGAAAGGCATTCTGCCGGCCGGATTGATCGCGGCCAGCCCGGAATATTTGCGGCCGGTCGTCGGCACCAGGCCGGCCAGCGGCCATTTCCTGCATTTCTGCGCCTTCGAGCTCGGTCGTGGCCCGGACGGCCGCTGGTGGGTGCTTGGCGACCGCACACAGGCGCCGTCGGGCGCCGGCTTCGCGCTGGAGAACCGCGTCGCCACCACGAGGGCGCTGTCCGACATCTACGGCGAAATGCATGTGCACCGCCTGGCCGGCTTCTTCCGTCGCTTCCGCGACGCGCTGATCGGCATGGCCAAGCAAGCCGGCGGCCGTGTCGCCATCCTGACGCCGGGACCGCTGAACGAAACCTATTACGAACATGCCTATATCGCCCGCTATCTCGGCATCATGCTGCTCGAGGGCGAGGACCTGACCGTCTCCGGCGGCAGGCTGATGGTGCGCACGGTTTCGGGGCTGATGCCGGTGAGCGTCTTGTGGCGGCGGCTCGACGCCGCCTTCGCCGATCCGCTTGAATTGCGGCCGGACTCGCAGATCGGCACGCCGGGGCTGGTCGAAGCGGTCCGGCAAGGGGCGGTTTCGGCCGTCAATGCACTGGGTTCCGGTCTGATGGAGACGCGCGCGCTGCTCGCCTTCCTGCCGAAGATTTCGCGCGCCCTGCGCAATGAGGAACTGCTGCTGCCGACGGTCGCGACATGGTGGTGCGGGCAGGAGACGGAGCGCGAGCATGTGCTCGCCAACATCGATGGCATGGTGATCGGCCCGGCGCTGTCGACGCGGCTTGCCTTCGAGGACGACGGCTCGACCAAGCTCGGGTCAGCGCTGTCGGTCGAGGAACGGGCCGAACTCGTCGCCAGGATCGAACGGGACGGCGGCGACTTCGTCGGCCAGGAAGCGGTGACGCTGTCGACCACCCCTGTCTATGTCGGCGGCTGGCTGGAGCCGCGGCCGGCAAGCCTGCGCGTCTATCTGGCGCGGACGCCGGAAGGCTGGACCGTGATGCCGGGCGGTTTTGCCCGTGTCGGCTTTTCGCTCGACCCGACGGCCATCGCCATGCAGCGCGGCGGCCAGGCGGCGGATGTCTGGGTGGTCAGCGACAGGCCGGTCGAGCGCGAGACGCTGCTGCCGCAGGAGCACGACAGCTTCACCCGAACCTTGCCGGGCAGCCTGCCCAGCCGCGCGGCTGAGAACCTGACATGGCTCGGCCGCTATATCGAGCGGTCGGAAGACACGGTGCGCATCCTGCGCGCCTACCATGTGCGGCTGGCCGAGACATCCGATCCCGAGATGCCGCTGCTCGCCGATATCAGCGACTATCTCGCGCCGTTCGGCATCGACGTCGAGACGGCAATCCCATTGGGGCTCATCGGCACGCTGGACAGCGCCGTTTACAGCGCCGGGCAGATCCGCGACCGCTTCTCGCCCGATGGCTGGCTGGCATTGAAGGATCTGTCGAAGACCATCCATCAATTTGCCGCGACAGTGGCGCCGGGCGACGACGCGACAAGGGCAATGACGGTCATCCTGCGCAAGCTGGCCGGGTTTTCCGGCCTGCTGCACGAGAACATGTACCGCTTTGCCGGCTGGCGTTTCCTGGAAATCGGCCGCAGGCTCGAACGCGGCATCCAGATCGCCCGCACGCTCGCCCGGCTGACCAGAGCCCAGGCGCCGGAAGGCGCGCTCGACATGATGCTGGAGATCGGCGACAGCGTCATGACGCACCGTCGGCAATATCCGGTGCAGGCGGGGCGGCGCACCGTGGTCGACCTTCTGGCGCTCGATCCGCTCAACCCGCGCTCAATCCTTTTCCAGCTCGAACGGCTGAAAGCCGAAATCGCGCTGCTGCCCGCTGTCGGCGCTGAAGGCCATATGTCGCCGGCGGCCAAGGAAATCCTGCAGCTCAACACGTCGATCGCCATCAAGGAGCCCTCGGACATGACGGCCAAGGCCCTCGGCGATCTCGCCAATGAAATCGGCGGGCTCTACAACAGCCTCGCCAAAGCCTATTTCGGGTAGAGACAGCATGCTCTACGACATCAGGCTTCACCTGCGTTACGACTATGATGCGGCGGCCGGCGGCGGCCGCCATCAGGTGCGCGTGCTGCCGCCGACCATCCCTGGCGTGCAGCGCGTCATCGCCGCTTCACTGTCTTTTGTGCCGGCGCCCAGCGAACGTTCCGACTTTTCCGACTTTTTCGGCAACAGTGTCACCTCGATCGCCTTTCGTGACGCGCATGATGCGCTCGACATCAGGATGAGCGCGCGTGTTTCAGTGTCGCGGCCCGAACCCGGGCTCGACGTATCGCCGGACATACGCCGGCTGAGGGAAGAACTCGGCGCAGTGCACTCGCTGGCGCCGGCTTCGCCGCATCACTTTCTGGCCGCCAGCGATCATGCCGGCATCGACGCGGCAATCACTGCCTATGCGAAAGGCAGCGCCGGCAGTTCGACGGTCGGCACGGCCACGGCTCTGTGCAACCGCATTCACCGCGATTTCACCTATGACGGCGAGGCGACCACGGTGCAGACGCGGGCCAGCGACGCCTTCGGCTTGAAGCGCGGCGTCTGCCAGGATTTTTCCCACATCATGATCGCCGGCCTGCGCGGCCTCGGCATTCCTGCAGGCTATGTCAGCGGGTTTTTGCGCACCATCCCGCCACGTGGGAAGCCGCGGCTCGAAGGCGCCGACGCCATGCATGCCTGGGTCAAGGTTTGGTGCGGGCGCGATGCCGGCTGGCAGGAATTCGATCCGACCAACGGCATGCGGGCAAGCAACGACCATATCACGGTCGGCTATGGCCGCGACTACTCGGACGTGGCGCCGATCGTCGGCGTGCTGAAAACCACTGGCGGGCAGGTTGGCGAGCAGGCAGTCGACGTCATACCGGTCGTGCTCGAAAAGGCGTGACGGCACCTCCTCGTTGCACGGCGTCGTCGTCAATCTGTCCTGGCAATCAAAAGGCGGTGGAACCCGCAGCCGGCAAGCGGCTTATCTACGGAAATTCCGTGGAGAGGACATGCTGGACAAATCCGGGTCGTCGTCTGGCCGATCGGCTGTGAGGAAAGCTGCACCAAAAAACGGGGTGCCGCAGAACGGAGCGCTGGAGAACGGCGCGCAAGCCTCGGCCGTTCGGGCCTCGCTCAACTATGTCACCGACACTGAACCCGGTATTCGCCGGCTGCGTTCGGGCAAGGGGTTCTCGTACAAAGGACCCGACGGGCGGATTGTCGACGGGGAGGCGCTGGCACGCATCAAGGCGCTCGCCATTCCACCGGCCTGGACGGATGTGTGGATCTCGCCGGATGCCGACGGTCACATCCAGGCGACCGGTCGGGACCAGCGCGGCCGCAAACAATACCGCTATCACCCGCACTGGGCGGAGGAGCGTGACGGCGTCAAATATTCGAGCCTGATCGCCTTCGCCGAAAGCCTGCCCGAACTGCGGCGGCAGATCGACGTCGATTTGCGCCGTCACGGCCTGCCGCTGGAACGCGTCGTTGCGGCTATCGTCTGGCTGCTCGACAACACGATGATCCGTGTCGGCAATGCCGCCTATGCCCGCTACAACAAGAGTTTTGGGCTGACCACGCTGCGTGACCGCCATGTCGACATCAAGGGCTCGAGCCTGCGTTTTGCCTTCATCGGTAAATCCGGTAAGGAATGGAGATTGAAGCTTGTCGATCGCCGGATTGCCAAGGTCGTGCGTGGAGCGCAGGACCTGCCGGGCCAAAAACTGTTCCAGTATCTCGACGAGGACGGAAACAGGCATCCGGTGCGCTCAGACGACGTCAACCGCTATATCAGGGAGAACGCCGGAGCGGAGTTCAGCTCCAAGCACTTCAGAACCTGGGGTGGCACCATCCATGCGGCGTCGCTGTTTGCGCAAACCGAACGTCCGGAAAGCCAGGCGCAGCAAAAGAGGGTGATGAACAGTGTCATCGACAAGGTTGCCGATCGGCTTGGCAACACACGCGCGGTTTGTCGCCAATGCTACATCCATCCGGAAGTGTTCCGCGCCTGGTCCGAAGGACGGCTGCTGGACGAAATGGCGGATGCCAACAAAGGCAAGCGCTCGATCGCCGGGCTCGACGACGAGGAGGCCTTGGTCTTGAGATGGCTGAAGGCGAGGGAATGACACCGGACGGAGCGTATTTTTTTGTCGACGCGGTGTCGGGATCGGTCCTAGTGTTTCGTCCTTTGACAGAGAAAAGGACGACCCATGCTCTACGCGATCCTCTGCTATGCCTCTGAAGACGTCGTCTGCTCCTGGAGCAAGGAGCAGGATGATGCGGTCATGGAAAAACTCCTCGGCGTGCAGGAAAAATATGCCCAGGCGGGACGGCTTGGCCCGGTGGCGCGGCTCTTGCCGACGACGGCGGCGACGACGCTGAGGAAGATCAAGGGCGAAGCGGTGGTCATCGACGGCCCGTTTGCCGAAACCAAGGAACAGTTCCTCGGCTTCTACACGCTCGAATGCGCCGACCTCGATGAGGCCGTCGACTTCGCGCGCGAGCTTTCCGAGGTCAACCCGAGCGGCGGCTCCTATGAAATCCGGCCGGTCTCGCTCTTCAATCCCGCCAAGGTTTCCGCATGACCGAACTCGCCTGGATCAGCACAGCAATCAGCACCGCTCGCCCGCAGGTGATGGGGGCATTGCTGCGCTACTTCCGCGACCTCGACGCGGCGGAGGAAGCATTCCAGGACGCCTGCCTGAGGGCACTGAACAACTGGCCGAAAAACGGTCCTCCGCGCGATCCGGCAGCCTGGCTGATCTTCGTCGGCCGCAACAGCGGCATCGATGCGGTGCGCAAGCGCGCCAAGCAGGCGCCGCTGCCGGAGGAGGACCAGATCTCCGATCTGGAGGATGCCGAGAGCGACGTCGCCGAGCGGCTGGACGGCGCGCATTATCGCGACGATATTTTGCGGCTGCTGTTCATCTGCTGCCATCCCGACCTGCCGGCCACACAGCAGATCGCGGTGGCGTTACGCATCGTCTCCGGCCTGACGGTCAAGCAGATCGCCCGCGCCTTCCTCGTTGGTGAAAGCGCCATGGAGCAGCGTATCACGCGCGCCAAGGCGCGTATCGCCGACGCCGGGGTGCCGTTCGAGACGCCGGGAGCGGTCGAGCGCTCCGAACGGCTCGCCGCCGTCGCCGCCATGGTCTACTTGATCTTCAACGAAGGCTATTCCAGCAACAGCGGCGAGGCTTCGGCGCGTGCGCCGCTTTGCGAAGAGGCGATCCGGCTGGCCCGGTTGCTGCTCAGGCTGTTCCAGACCGAGCCGGAGATCATGGGGCTGACGGCGCTGGTGCTGCTGCAGCATGCACGCTCGCCGGCTCGCTTCGACGAGAACGGCGAGATCGTGCTGCTCGAAGACCAGGACCGCAGCCTGTGGAGCCGCAAGATGATCGATGAAGGCCTGGCGCTGGTCGATAAGGCGTTGCGCCATCGCAAGCCCGGTCCCTACCAGGTGCAAGCGGCGATCGCCGCACTGCATGCGCGGGCGGAAAAGCCCGAGGACACGGACTGGAACGAGATCGACCTGCTCTACGGCCTGCTCGAGCAGATGCAGCCGTCGCCGGTGGTGACGCTCAACCGCGCCGTCGCGGTCTCCAAGGTGCGTGGACCGGAAGCCGCACTCGCCATGATCGAGCCGCTGGAGGGAAGGCTTTCCGGCTATTTCCATTTCTTCGGCCTCAAGGGCGGACTGCTGATGCAGCTTGGCCGCGGCGAGGAGGCGCGCGTCGCTTTCGACCGCGCTATCGCGCTTGCCAATACGGCCGCCGAGGCAGCGCATATCCGCATGCATATCGACCGGCTGATGAAAGAAAGCGCCGTGCGGGAAACCGCCAAGACGGCACACTGATTCGCTCTATCTGGCTGGTTCAACAGTCGGACGCCGGCTTGGACCATGCCGGGGTGGCGATTTCTCCCTGAAACGCGTAATGCCACGCCATGACAGCGCCTGGTATGCCGACCGGCAGGGAACCGGTATGGCGAAAAGCTTGGACCGACGCCATATGAGCGACGGGATCTGAAAGGGACGAAACGAAATGACGATTGCGAAGGAAACGGCCGGGCTTCTGGCGAAACTGGGCGTTGCCGAGGGCGCGCTTACGGGCGGCGACCTCATCGTGCGCAGCCCGGTGACCGGCGAGCAGATCGCCGCGCTGAAGACCATCTCGCCGGCCGATGCGGCAACGACCATCGACAAGGCCCACAAGGCTTTCCTGGCGTGGCGGCAGGTGCCAGCTCCCAAGCGTGGCGAGCTGGTGCGGCTGCTCGGCGAGGAATTGCGCATTTACAAGACCGAGCTTGGCCGGTTGGTATCGATCGAGGTCGGCAAGATCCCGTCCGAGGGTCTTGGCGAAGTGCAGGAGATGATCGACATCTGCGATTTCGCCGTCGGTCTTTCCCGGCAATTGTACGGCCTGACCATCGCCACCGAGCGTCCCGGCCATCGCATGATGGAAACCTGGCATCCGCTCGGCGTCGTCGGCGTCATTTCGGCCTTCAACTTTCCGGTGGCGGTATGGTCGTGGAACGCGGCACTTGCGCTGGTCTGCGGCGACGCGGTGGTGTGGAAACCGTCCGAGAAGACGCCGCTGACGGCGCTCGCCTGCGAAGCGATTTTTGCACGCGCGGTAAAGCGTTTTGGCACGGACGCGCCGCAGGGCCTGGCGCCGGTGCTGATCGGCGACCGTGCCGTCGGCGAGATCCTGGTTGACCATCCGAAGGTGCCGCTGGTCTCGGCCACCGGCTCGACGCGCATGGGCAGGGATGTCGGCCCACGGCTGGCGAAGCGCTTTGCCCGTGCGGTGCTGGAGCTCGGCGGCAACAATGCCGGCATCGTCTGCCCGACGGCCGATCTGGACATGGCGCTCCGCGCCATCGCCTTCGGCGCCATGGGCACGGCCGGCCAGCGCTGCACGACGCTCAGGCGCCTGTTCGTGCATGAGAGCGTCTATGACCAGCTCGTTCCGCGCCTGAAGAAGGCTTATGAGAGCGTCTCGGTCGGCAATCCGCTGGAGACAAGCGCTCTGGTTGGCCCGCTGATCGACAAGGCTGCCTACGAGAATATGCAGAAGGCGCTGGAGGAGGCGGCTTCGCATGGCGGTAAGATAACCGGCGGAATGCGGGTCGAGAACGGTCACCCCGAGGCCTACTATGTGCGTCCGGCGCTGGTCGAAATGCCGCGGCAGGTTTCGCCGGTGACGGAGGAAACCTTCGCGCCCATCCTCTATATGATGAAATATTCGGACTTCGACACCGTGCTAGAAGAACACAATGCGGTGGGAGCGGGGCTGTCATCCTCGATCTTTACCCGCGACCTGCAGGAATCCGAGCGCTTTCTTAGCGTCGACGGATCGGACTGCGGTATCGCCAACGTCAATATAGGCACGTCAGGGGCCGAGATCGGCGGTGCCTTCGGTGGCGAGAAGGAGACCGGCGGCGGCCGCGAGTCGGGCTCCGATGCCTGGAAGGCCTATATGCGGCGCGCCACCAATACGGTGAATTATTCCAAGGCGCTGCCGCTTGCGCAGGGCGTGTCGTTCGATATCGATTGAAATGCCAGACCTCCGTCGCGGCGGCGCCAAGGCTGCCACGACGGCGGTCGGCTCGCGGTTCAGCTGGTTTCGGAAGTTACAACACAATTGTCGAAGGCTGCATCGATGATGGCGAGCTTGACCGCCTGGGCGGTCATGTATTCCTGATAGAACCCGCTCGACACCCACATGACCGAGTGACCGCGCTGGCCCAGCCAGCCGATGCTGCCGAGTTCCTCGGCATCGCGCAATTTGCGTGACAGGTGAGTGCGGGAAAGCTTGAGCCAGTTCGCGAAATCCCCGATTGAGACGACACCGGTCGGGATTCGGTCCAGGTCGGCATGATCGGGGTCGACGCCGGACATCAGCCAATCCATGACGATGCCGCCATTGTCGAGCCAGGTGAACAAGGAAAAAGTCTGTCTTGGCTCGCGCACGGCATGCGACGAAAGCAGGCCGTCGGCCACCAGTGGCTGCAATTTGGCGAGTACGTCCGGTTGTGCGACGAATGCAGCCAGTCGAGATCCACCATCCAGGCTGTCCAGCGTTTTCAGATGAGCCATGACCCAGCCGGCAACCGTCTCCAGAGTGCCCGCGGCCGGCTCAAAGGGGCGGATGCGCCCATATTTAATCGGCAGATGCCGGATGAAACCGTAATGCAGCATCTCCTTCAGGAAGGCATCGGCGGTGTTGCGGCTGGCCACCGAATGCCGGCAGATGTCGTCCATGAACCGTGCGGACGTAAGTCCCTTGCGATGATCGTCCGGCTCTCGATTGAAATACAAGCCAAGGCCGATATGGGCCATCAGCCAACGCTGTTGCGTGGCGAATACGGAAGCCAGCCGCGGGTTCGCTTCATAGGTCTGGAGAAGCGTCCGCGACTGAGCCTGGACATGGCGACGCAGTGCCGGATGGCTGGCAATGTCTTCAGAAACCAGCGCCATCCCCGCCGAGCCCAACCAAATTTGCAACTGGAAATGCCGATCACAATTTCAGCCTTCGCGGGTCGTGTCCAGAGCCGGCGCATTAGGATACGAGCTGAATCCCGCCGGCTAGTGGGCTGAATTCCGCGACTTGATCGCCGAGGCCCCTGATTTCGCTGCAGAGGGCTAGCCCGCGCGAACCCACCAACGATGACTTCGCCTGTCCAGCCCGTGCTCCCGCCGATGGCGACGCGGAACCAACACAAGCTTTGCTCGTTGAAGAACGCTGATTGGACTGAGACAGTGAGGGACTACAAAATGGAGAATGGCCTTTTCGCCACGCCGCCTGCAGCTTTCCGGCAAACAGAGTCGGTCTGGCCACGGGCGCTCAGGTGGCTGTTGCGCCGGGTGCGCAGCGCCTCCGATAGCTCGGGAACCATGTTGAAGCCAATCCTCTCCGGACCCGAGGATGATAGCGGGCCTACTCCGCCTCGACGCGCTTGAGGCTGACCGCGCTGCGATCTTGACGCCAAAATGACCGCTCACATATCCTTTTAGGGCCGCGCCGCAGCCGACAACCATGACCGCTTCGAAGGCCTGCCACGGCGGCGTATCCGCCTGATGCAGCAGGCGAGGGCGGTAGTGGCACGCAGCGGCGGGAACCATCGGGTGTGCTTGGCTATTAGATACAGGCGGCTGCTGGTCTGCCGGGCCAGGAGCCATTGCTATGATCATTAATCCCCCACCGGAAAGCGCCATCCCGGCATCCGTTCCGTCGGTCGATCCAAAAGCCGCCCCGACGCTTCGCAATGCCGAAGCGGAGGTCTTTTATATCGAAGCGATCCGCGAGCTTGTCGCGACCGGCATCCCCTTTCTCGTCGCCGGCACCTATGCCGTAAGCGCCTATACCGGGATCATCCGCCAGACCAAGGATCTCGACATTTTCTGCAAGGCCGGCGACTGCCCGCGCATCCTCGCCCATTTTAAGCAGATCGGCTACGCCGTCGTGGTCGAGGACGACCGGTGGCTCGGCAAAGTGTTCAAGGGCACGCATTTTTTCGACGTCATTTTCGCCTCGATGAACGGCACAATGCCTGTCGACGACCAGTGGCTGGAGCACGCCCGTCAGGGCGAATTGCTGGGCAGCCAGGTGCGGATCATCGGGCCCACCGAGCTTATCTGGTCCAAAAGTTTCATCCAGGACCGCGGTCGCCACGATGGGGCCGACATCGCGCACACCATCCTCAAGGCCCACGACCAGATCGACTGGCAAAGGCTGCTTTCCTACATGGAAGTTCATTGGGAAGTTCTGCTGATGCATCTCTTGAACTTCCGATGGGTCTATCCGACGGAGCGGGGCCGCGTGCCCGCCTGGCTGCTCGACGAGCTGCTTGACCGGCTGGCCAAGCAGCGCGAATTGCCACCTTCCCGGATGAAAATCTGCCGTGGGCGCATGCTTTCACGAACTGACTATGAGATCGACGTCAACGACTGGGGTTTTGCCGACGTCGGCGGTGAAGGAGAACATAGCAATGGCTAACGAGCTCGAAACTGCTTCGCCGAAGGCGGAAAACGGCAGCGCACTCAAGGTCGCCGCCATTGGCGATCTGCATGTCGGCAAGGAGGACCAGGCCTCGTACCGCGATCTTTTCGGCGAGATGTCGCGTGCAGCCCAGGTTCTCGTGCTGACGGGCGACCTTACCAACCTCGGCAAGCCTCGGGAGGCCGAAATCCTTGCCGAGGAACTGCGTGCCTGCACGATCCCGGTCGTCGCCGTACTTGGCAACCACGACTATGAGTCAGGCGCCGTCGAGCAGGTCACCGACATTCTGCGCCAGGCGGGCGTTCACCTGCTCGACGGCGAGGCGACGGAGATTCACGAGGTCGGGTTCGTCGGGGTCAAGGGTTTCGTTGGCGGTTTTGGATCGCGCATGCTCGGCTCCTTCGGCGAACCGGCGATCAAGTCAATGGTGGCGGAAAGCGTGAACGAAGCGATGCGGCTTGAAAACGCGATGAGGCAGGTCCGCGCCAAACGCACGCTTGTCGTTCTGCACTACGCGCCTGTCGTCGAGACGGTCGAAGGCGAGCCGCTGGAGATCTTCCCGTTTCTTGGTTCGTCACGCCTGGCCGAGACAATAGACCGGTTCCAGGTCAGCGCGGTGGTGCATGGTCATGCGCATCGCGGCGCCTATGAGGGCCGCACGCCGGGCGGAGCGTCGGTCTATAACGTTGCCATGCATGTCGCCAAGCCGACCGGCCGCCCCTACGCTGTGCTCGAAATCTAATAGGCTAGATGTTGAACGCCCGCTTCGGCGGAATATCGTTTTCATCCGGATTGGGAATGGGGTCCTCGTCGGGGAGCCTGTCGGGGTCCGGCTCGCGCACGGGCTTGGGATCGGGGATGGGAGGCGGCGGCACCGGGGTCGGGGTTGGCTCGGGTGTGGGAATAGTGGCCATCGTGATCATCTCCTCTTGGCGCAGAACAACGCAATGGGTCAGCTGGTTCCCGCCTTCTGGTCAGCCCATCTCCGGATTCGCCTGTCTGCTGCCCGACTTGCTTGATCGCAGCAGCAGAGCAAGCGGAACGAGCAGGGCGGTTGCCACCGCGCAGTAGCGGAAGACATCGACATAGGCGAGCAGCGTGGCCTGGCGGGCGATCAACTGGCCAAGCCAGCCGATCGCCTGCTGCTTCGCCTCGAGCATCGGCGAACCCTGGGCGACGAAATGCTCGGTCGCCTGCCGAAGCACCTGCTGATAGGCGGGCGACGACTGCACGGTGTGGCCGACCAGATTCGATTGATGGATCTGGGAGCTTTGCGCAATGACGGTGTTGGACAGCGAGACGCCGATGCTGCCGCCGATATTGCGCGCAACGTTGATCAGCGCCGATGCCTGGTTGGTCTTCTGCGGGGGCAGGCCGACATAGGCCGCGGTCGAGATGGGAATGAACAGGAACGGCAGTCCGACCATCAGGAAAACACGGGCAAAGGCAAAGAAGCGGAAGCTGGCGTCCGGGGTGAGCGAGGTCATATGCCAAAGGGCCACTGCGACCACCGACATGCCCATCATGATCAGGTATTTGGGCTGCACGATGGTGCCTACAAATCCGGATACCGGCATCAAGATCAGCATGGCGATGCCGCCCGGCATCATCGAAAGGCCCGAGAGCGTCGCGGTGTAGGCAAATGTCGTCTGCTGCAGCTGCGGCACGATCTGGGTGGTGCTGAACAGGATAGCACCGACCGCCATCATGACCAGGAAGGCCGGCCGAATTGGCGCGTGAACAATAGACGCATGTCGACGACCGGATCGCCGCGACTGAGTTCCCATGGGATAAGCAGCAGGAACGCGATCGCGGAAATCACTGCGAAAGTGGTGATGAAATCCGAGGCGAACCAATCGTAGCGCTGGCCCCGGTCGAGAAAAATCTCCAGGCACCCCAAGGCAATCGCCACCAGGACGAACCCGACCCCGTCGATCTTCAGGCCGCCCTTCAGCCGTTCCTTGCGTTCGCGTTCGAGTACGTCCGGCTCGACCAACAGCCATTGCACCAGGGCCAGCGACAGGATGCCGAACGGCACGTTGATGAAGAAGATCCAGTGCCAGGAGAAATGGTCGGTCAGCCAGCCGCCGATCGTCGGCCCGACCGTCGGTGCGACGATGACGGCAATGCCGTAAAGCGCGAAGGCCTGCGAGCGCTTTTCAGGCGGAAAGGTGTCGGCAAGGATCGATTGCTCGCTTGGCGCCATGCCGCCGCCGCCGAGGCCCTGAAGGACCCTGAACAGGATGAGCAGTTCCAGGTTGGGCGCCAGTCCGCACAGCAGCGACGCGACGGTGAAGGTCGCAACGCAGAGCATGTAGTAGCGCTTTCGGCCGATGACGCTTGCCAGCCAGCCGCTGACCGGAATGATCACCGAGTTGGCAACGAGATAGGTGGTAATCACCCAGGTGCTTTCATCCATTCCGGCCGCCAGGCTGCCGGCGATGTTGCGCAGGGCGACATTGGCGATCGAGGTGTCGAGCACCAGCATGAAAGTGGCGATGGAGACGACGACGGCGATGAGCCACGGATTGTGTGTCCCGGCGGCGGATCGGCTTTCGCCCTGATTTCTGGCGGTTTCGCCGTTCATCGCACCTTGACCGTCGGCACCACCGACAGGCCTGGCCCGAGAAGCACATCCGGCGGCTTGTCGAAGACGATCTTGACCGGCACGCGCTGCACCACCTTGACGTAATTGCCGGTGGCATTTTCGGCCGGCAGGAGGCTGAAGGCGGTGCCGCTGCCGGCCTGGATGCTGTCGACGCGGCCATGAAAGGACTTGTCCGGGTAGGCGTCAATGTCGATGTCGACCGGCTGTCCCTGCCGCATCAGATCGAGCTGCGTCTCCTTGAAATTGGCCTTCACCCAGACCTCGTCGGGAACGAACATCATCAATACCTGGCCGGGTTGGGCGTAGGTGCCCTTAGCGGCGGAAATGCTCGTTGCGCGCCCGGCTGCGGGTGCTGTGATAGTCGTGCGCGACAGCGTCGTGCGCGCTTGCTCCTGGCTGGCCTTTGCCTGCTCGAGCTGCGCCTCGGCGCTCCTGGCCTGTGCCTGCAAGACCGAAACCTGGCTTTTTGCGGAGGCGACATTGGCCTCGGCGCTGTCCAGCGCGGCCTGGTCCTGACGCAGCGTCGATGCCGCCTGCTGCGCCTGCTGCTGCGTTGCTGTGCCCCTGGCCAGGAGTTCGCGATTGCGTTGATCCTCGGCCTTGGCGAAATCCAGCGCTGCCTTGGCCTGTGCAACCTGCCTCTGGGCAGCGTTTACCTTTGCGTTTTGAGCCTCGATCTGGGCGGCGACATTGACGATTTCGGCCTCGGCCGCGGTGACGCCGGCGTCGGCCTGCTTCAGGTTTGCCTGATAGTCGCTGTCGTCGATACGCAGGAGGACATCGCCCGCCTGTACATGCTGATTGTCGGCAACCGCCAGCTCGGTAAGGCGGCCGGCTATTTGCGCACCGATCGTCACTGTGCGCGCATCTATGAAGGCGTCGTCGGTCGATTCGTACTGGCGAGCGTTCAGCCACCAGATCGCGATGCCTGCCGCGACGAGCAACAGCGCAAGCGCGATGGCTGCGGCCGCATAGGGATGGCGCCTGGGAAAGCCGAGCAGACCGGCCTTTCGTTGCGAGGCATTCCCGTCGGGTTTTTCCTGCCGGGGCTCTGCCGATCGCTCACGAGATTCTCGAACCGGGGCCGGTTGCTCCCGGGTTTCATTTACAGGCTCGACGTCTTGCTCGACGCGTTGAGGCTTCGTGTCCAACGGAATTGCTTTCAAGACTGATATTGCAGCCGCCGAAGCGGACGCAAAGCCAAACGGCAAGCTTCCGCAAAAGTTCCTGTCCGGAAACGGGTTCGGTTAACGGGTCGACATCGAACACAGGCGGGGGCGCGTCGGAATTCGAGCGCCGCTTCACCGGGCAGGTGATCTGTACGCCTCATGTTGCGGCGGTCCGGCCTTGTCAGCGCTCCATGGCGCGATAATTGCTCATGTAGGCGTGGGCGAATTCACCTGTCGACAGGAGCCGACCATGAAACATCAAACACTCGACCAACTGCAGGCCGTCGCGGAAGTTGAGTCCTTCGCGGCGTATCCGGCGATGACTCGAACCCAGCGGATTGAACGTTGGGCGGAACTTCTCGAACAAAACCCGACGCGATGCCTTGGGGCGCTTCCAGGCACCGAATATATGAACAGGGAAGCGCGTGACAGATCGCGTGGCGCTGGGACGCCGCTCACTGTCGCCTTCGAGGATCCGGTTCTGCGTGCCATGGGTCTCAGCGATGATACCTATGGTGAGGCAAAGCGCTTCTTCGAACTGAGCGACCGGCAGTTGCACCAAATCGTCTGCCATTGCCATGTCGGCGCTACGATGCAAGCGAGATGGGCCGCTGCCAGGGTGCGCGGGATAGTTCGCGGCAACAGATTTGTTGCCTGGATGAAGGGCTTGATCGTGCATTGAGGCGGTACGAGGAACGGCGGAACACGCGTTCTTTCCGCGCCGTGGAGAGCGCTTCCGAACTTGGAAGGGCTCGTGCCCCGTCGGGCCGCGCAGATTGTGAAACTCCTCGACGCTTGGCTGCGCCTTGTCGCGGCCATGCGTCCGTCTTTGATGTGAGAATTTGAGCCGGCCCGCCGCAGGTGAGGGCCTTCGTCTGACCGGCGGTCGAGCGCCGTCCAGGCCTGCCTGCGCGGCTACTAACGACGAATGATCCTGCGATCGGGGAAGATCCTGCGACCTGGCTAAACTAGCGATCGATTTCTCCGAACACGATGTCGAGCGAGCCGATGATCGCGGCAACATCGGCGATCATATGGCCTCGGGACAGGAAATCCATCGCTTGCAGGTGGGCGAAGGAAGGTGCGCGGATCTTGCATCGGTAGGGAACGTTGCCCCCGTCCGACACGAGGTAGACGCCGAATTCACCCTTCGGCGCCTCGACGGCGGCATAGACTT
The DNA here is from genome assembly GCF_040322355.1 of Mesorhizobium sp. M0145. Lineage (NCBI taxonomy): Bacteria > Pseudomonadati > Pseudomonadota > Alphaproteobacteria > Hyphomicrobiales > Phyllobacteriaceae > Mesorhizobium > Mesorhizobium sp. M0145. Next base: position 148,582 of record NZ_JAMYTK010000001.1, on the reverse strand, counting down.
CACCGCTCGGCACGCGAATGCCTTCGGTATAAAGTTTGAAGTGGTGGATCGTCGCTTCCATCGAGCGCTTCATCGTGGCACGCGGCGGCGGCGTGATCTTGCGGTTCGGGATCGCGACCGGCCCCTGACCTTCTGGTGAGCGCAACATTTCCAGACATTGCCGCATGATCCGGACCGACTGGCGCATTTCCTCCATGCGGACGAGATAGCGGTCGTAGCAGTCGCCATGCTTGCCGACTGGGATATCGAAATCCATCTCCGAATAGCATTCGTATGGCTGCGCCTTGCGCAGGTCCCAGGACGCGCCCGATCCGCGCACCATCACGCCGGAAAAGCCCCAGGCCCAGGCATCGTCGAGGCCGATCACGCCGACATCGACATTGCGCTGCTTGAAAATGCGGTTCTCGGTCAACAGCTCTTCGAGATTGTCGCAGACCTTGAGGAACGGATCGCAGAACTTCCAGATGTCGTCGAGGAGTTCCGACGGCAGATCCTGATGCACGCCGCCGACCCTGAAATAATTCGCGTGCATGCGGGCGCCGGACGCGCGCTCATAAAAGACCATCAGCTTCTCGCGCTCGGCGAAACCCCAGAGCGGCGGCGTCAGCGCGCCGATGTCCATGGCTTGCGTGGTGACGTTGAGGAGGTGCGATAACAGCCGGCCTATTTCGCAGAAAAGCACGCGGATGAGCTGTCCGCGTTTCGGAACCGATATTTCGAGGAGCTTCTCGGCGGCGAGACAGAATGCATGCTCCTGGTTCATCGGCGCGACGTAGTCGAGCCGGTCGAAATAGGGCAAGGCCTGCAGGTAGTTCTTGTACTCGATGAGCTTTTCGGTGCCGCGATGCAGCAGGCCGATGTGGGGATCGGCGCGTTCCACGATCTCGCCGTCGAGTTCGAGCACCAGCCGCAGGACGCCGTGAGCGGAGGGATGTTGTGGCCCGAAATTGATGGTGAAGTTGCGAACTGCAGCCTCGGCCATGACAGTCCTCCGCGATCGGGCGGCCTTCGTTTCCGTGCCGGAGCCGGCTTGTCCGCTTTCAGCCGCTCACGTCGTCGTCTGGATGATCAGCGTCAGCGTGCCGTCGCCGTCGATATTGGCCGCCACGACCTGCGTGGAATTAAGCCCGTTCGCCGCCAGCGCCGATGCCGCCTGCGGCGATGCGTCGATCGAACTTTGCAGGATGCGCAAATCCTCGGCGCTGGTCTGAGTGACGACGGCCTCCGCCTGTGCCTTGATGTCAGGAGGCAGATCCTCCATCGCCACGATTGTCACTGCGGTGAAATTCTGGGCGGAGAAGGCTTGGTCAGGTGTAGCCTGGTCGGGAGTGGTCCCTTCGGGCGTGGCTTGCTCTGGCAGGGTTTGCGGGGCCGTCGGCGGGACAGGGGCAAGCTCTGGTCCCACGGATTGCGCATAGACCGGCGAGGCAAGGGCCAGTGCCGAAAGTGTGGCAATTGTCGTCGATAGGCGCATGGCCGTTCCTTCCGTTTGCTCAGCGGACGATCAATTCGGTGACGACAAAACCATCGTGTCGAAATATGGTTCCGTGACCGAGGTGATGTCTTGCCGAAAGCCGTGATTGTCGCGGAAAGCAGGGCGCGAAATCCGGCGTTGCCTGTCTCAGGCAGCGGTGTGGCTGCGATCGGGCTGCGGCCAGCGCTGCAACGCCTCACGGCCCTGAGCGGTCAGTTCGTAGATCCCGCGATCGGTGCGCGCGAACCAGCGATACACATTGTGCAGCAGGATCTTAGGCGCGTTCGGCAGGTTGGGCTTCAAGTCACGCGGCCGCTTTGGGCCGTCGGCGAGGGCTGCGGCGCATGCCAGCGCCTGCTGGCGATAGGCGGTCATGATCGGCGCACGCGAGCCGCCGCCGGCGACAGGATCGCCCTGCCGACGCCGGTGTTCGTCAATTAGCTTCGAGCGGCGCCGGGGATCGCGACGCGGAGCCAATGCCGTCGGGCTGAGCAGCACCTGAACCTCGCCGTTCGGTCGCACGCCAAGCAGGCCTAAGCCGAGCCGACGGCAGAGATTGCGGTATCTCACATCGCTCTCACGGCCCTTGCCGCGGGCCGACATGCATGCCGCTAGCCAGACCTCGTCGCTCGCCGCCATACGGTCGACGCCCTGGAGGACGAGTTCGAGGTTGAACTTCAGCTTCAGCTCGCAGATGACGACGATCGGTGGAGAGTCGGCACTCAGCGCCAGCAGATCGCAGCCGCCGATCTCGCCCTTGACCATAAATCCCAGGCCTTCCAGGAAGGCCTTGACCGGGCTGTAGAGTGACGTTTCGAGCATGGGCCTTTGTCGGCTGCGAATCATCCCGCCGATCGGCGGTTCAGCGCGATGATCGCTCATTGCCGTTGAACAGGAGGTAAACGACGGCCGAGCAAGTGGTCAGAGCCGTGCCATGGCCGCTTGCCAATTTGGTATGCTGGTATAATGTGTACCTGAGGTAGCATGCTCCGCGTAGCTGCGCTGTGCTGGACATCCGGGCGCCCGAGACATCGTCCATGGCATCGTCATTTGAGCGGCGGCTCCCCTGCGTTCTCTAATCCGCCAACCGGCGGCAATGTGCTCACAAGTCAATGGGATGACGATCGGCAGGGCCGTCGTTGGAATTCAGGAGTAACGGACACATGACAACGATTGCGCTGTTTGGTGCGGGCGGCAAAATGGGTTACCGTCTGTCGACCAATTTTCGCGGATCTCCCTATACGATACGCCATGTCGAGGTCAGCGACGCCGGCCGCGAGCGGCTTAAGTCGGGCCTCGGCATCGATGCCGTCAGCGCCGATGAGGCGCTTGATGGCGCCGATGTGGTGATCCTGGCGGTTCCGGACACGCACATCGGCAAGGTCGCGGCGAGTATCGAGAGCAAGCTTGCATCAGGCACGATGGTCGTCGTGCTCGACGCCGCGGCACCTTTCGCCGGGCATTTGCCGAAGCGGCCGGACCTGACCTATTTCGTCACCCACCCGTGCCATCCGCCGATCTTCAACGACGAGACCGACATGGCGGCGAAGAAGGACTATTTCGGCGGCGTCAAGGCCAAGCAGCACATGGTCAGCGCCTTGATGCAGGGACCGGAGGAGGATTTCGCCAGGGGTGAGGCGATCGCCAAGATCATCTGGGCCCCGGTCATGCGCTCGCATCGCGTCACGGTCGATCAGATGGCGCTGCTCGAGCCCGGCCTTTCGGAAACGGTATGCGCTTCGCTGCTCGTCGTCATGAAGGAGGCGGTCGACGAGGTGGTGGCGCGCGGGGTCGACAAGCAGGCGGCGCTCGACTTCCTGCTTGGTCATATGAACGTGCTTGGCGCCGTCATCTTCGGCGAAACCAAAGGCGTGTTCTCCGACGCCTGCAACAAGGCGATAGAGTTCGGCAAGCCGGTGCTGATGCGCGACGACTGGAAGCGGGTGTTCGAGCCGGAGGAGATTGCCGCGAGCATTCAGCGCATCACTTGAGGGCAGCGACGCGCTCTCCGGAACATGTCACCTGAAATTGTCATTGACTCATTATACCAGTTGGCTTAGCTGTTCGATGGATCGGACCGTCAAGCTTCGCAGCAGGATCAGGCGCTGGATGAGTGGAGGATAGGGGGAGCGATCCGTCGAGGTGATGCCGGCCAAGGGCTTGTGAATCTGACGCGACCCGCCGCCTACGGCCGGCTAACGAAATCGAATGCATATAGCCTTGGGATAAGGCACGGATTTTCAACGGGAGGAATACATGAAACTGACACGCAGAATGACGCTTGCGGCTTTTGCCGGCATGCTGGCGCTTGGCACCGCCGCACCCGCCTATGCGGCGGATTTGATCGCCATCATCACGCCCTCGCATGACAATCCGTTCTTCAAGGCGGAAGCTGTCGGCGCGGAGGCCAAGGCCAAGGAACTCGGTTACGAGGCGTTGGTGCTCGTCCATGACGACGACGCCAACAAGCAGTCCGAATTGATCGACACGGCGATTGGCCGCGGCGCCAAGGCGATCATCCTCGATAATGCCGGCGCCGACGCCACCGTCGCCGCGGTGCAGAAGGCCAAGGACGCGGGCGTTCCTTCCTTCCTGATCGATCGCGAGATCAATGCTACCGGCGTTGCCGTCGCGCAGATCGTCTCCAACAATTACCAGGGCGCCCAGCTCGGCGCACAGGAATTCGTCAAGCTGATGGGCGAGAAGGGTAATTTCGTCGAGCTCGTCGGCAAGGAATCCGACACCAATGCCGGCATCCGCTCCAAGGGTTACCACGACGTCATCGACGACTATCCGGACCTGAAGATGGTGGCGCAGCAGTCGGCCAATTGGAGCCAGACCGAGGCCTATACAAAGATGGAATCGATCCTCCAGGCCAATCCCGATATCAAGGGCGTGATCTCCGGCAACGACACGATGGCTATGGGCGCTTATGCGGCACTTGCCGCTGCCGGCCGCAAGGACGTCATCGTCGTCGGCTTCGACGGGTCGAACGACGTGCGCGACTCGATCACCTCCGGCGGCATCAAGGCGACAGTCCTGCAGCCGGCCTTCGCGCAGGCGCAGATGGCGGTCGAGCAGGCCAACGACTTCATCAAGAACAAGAAGTCTCCGGCCGAGGAAAAGCAGCTGATGGACTGCGTCCTGGTCAATGGCGACAATGCCGCCAAGCTGGAGACGTTCGCGCTCACCAACTGAGCCGGTGTAACATCAAGCAGCAAGGGACGAGCCTCCGGTTCGTCCCTTGCTTCCATTTCGCCCTTTCTTCCATTTCTCTGGGTGCTCCTGACTGCCATGCCGAACGAGCCGACATGTTCAACACGCTGACCCGGCCGATCTTTGTCGCGTTGTTCCTCGCAGCAATAGGCAGCCTGACCGCCTGCAAGATCCTGCCGACGCCGTCGGCGGAAAACGGCGGCACTGGCTCCGCATTCAATCCCGACAAGATGGTCGAGGACATCTGGGCGGCGAAAGTCATACCCTATCTGCAGCAGAAGGCCGGGCCGTTTGCCGAGGTTCACACCTTGGCCAAGACCGATCCCGCCGCTGCCGGCGCCAAATACGGCAACCCGAAGAAGCAGGCGAATTCGCCATGGACCTTCGCCGTTCGGCTCGAGGGCAAGGTCGTGGCAGCCAATACACAGTCACGCGCGGCGACGATGGACATCGATGCCGACGGCGACGGCAAGGCGGACGCGCGGGTGCAGATCGGACCCGCCATGCGCGGAACCGCGCTGCGCGACAGCCTCGACTTCATCCAGTTCAACGATTTCACCAACCAGATCGACTTCGCCCAGTTCGGCAAGGCCTTCAACGCCTACGCCGACAAGACCGTGCTTTCCAAGCTGCCGCGCGAGGCACTCGAGGGCCGCAGCGTCGAGGTACTTGGCGCCTATACGCCGGGCAGTGGCCAGGACCTGCCGCTGGTGACGCCGGCGGAGGCAAAGATCGGGCCGAAGCCATGACCGGCGATCAAGATGTCATCCTGAAGCTGGAGGACGTCTCGAAAGTCTATTCCGGCACCGTCGCGGTCAAGCGGGCGAATTTCGAGGTGCGCAAAGGCGCGGTCAACGTGCTGGTCGGCGAAAACGGAGCCGGCAAATCGACGCTGATGAAGATCATCGCCGGCGTCGAGCAGCCGACGCTCGGGCGCATTCTGCTGGACGGCGAGGAGGTCTCCTTCTCGTCATCCGGGGACGCGGTAAATCGCGGCATCGGCATGGTTTTCCAGGAGCTGAATCTGTTCGGCAATCTGACTGTCGCCGAAAATATTTTCGCCACCCGCGAGATCACCAACCGCTTCCGCAAGATCGATCGCAAGGAGCAGGAGCGCCGCGCGGCGGAGTTCCTTGAACGCCTGGAAGCCGGCATCCGGCCCGACATGCTGGTCGAGGATCTGCGCATCGGCCAGCAGCAGCTGGTCGAGATCGCCAAGGCGGTTTCGCTCGATGCGCGCATCCTGATCATGGATGAACCGACCTCGGCCCTCAGCGCGGCGGAAGTCGAGATCCTGTTCAAGGTGATTGCCGACCTCAAGGCACGCGGCGTGGCAATCGTCTACATCTCGCACCGGCTCGAGGAGCTGATCCGCATCGGCGACACCATCACGGTGCTGCGCGACGGGCGCATCACCGGCCAGGCGGAGATGAAAGACGTCGACACCCAGTGGATCGTGCGGCAGATGATCGGCTCGGACGCCAAGGACTTCGCCAAGGCCGACGGCCATGTGCTGGGCGAGGAAATATTCCGCGCCGAGGACATCTGCCTGCCGCGCGTCACCGGCGGGCTTGCGGTCGATCACGTCTCGCTGTCGCTGCGCGCCGGCGAAATTCTCGGCATCTATGGCCTGATGGGCGCCGGACGCAGCGAGCTGTTCGACTGCATCATGGGCCGCCACGGCCATTCGACGGGCACGATATTCATTGCCGGCAAAAAAGTGCACGAGCGCGACACGACGCGGCGCATCCGGCGCGGCCTGGCGCTGATCCCCGAAGACCGCCAGCGCGAAGGGCTGGTGTCGATCCTCTCCGTCGCCAGCAATCTGACGCTGGCCAGCCTGTCGCGGTTCGTGCGCCTGTTCCACATTCGTGGTGCCGCCGAACGACAGGCGGTGGCCCGGACGGTGCGCGAACTGGCGATCAAGGTCGCCGATCCGGCGCAGGAAGTCTCGTCGCTGTCGGGCGGCAACCAGCAGAAGGTGGTGATCGGCAAGGCGCTGCTCACCGGCCCGAAGGTGCTGTTGATGGACGAGCCCAGCCGCGGCATCGACGTCGGCGCCAAGGCCGACGTGTTCCGCACCATGCGCAAGCTGTCGCGCGACGGCCTGGGGATACTGTTTGCCACCTCCGATCTCGACGAAGTGATGGCGTTGTCCGACCGCATCGCGGTGATGAGCAATGGAAAATTGACCGGCATGTTCGATCGCGCAGAGGCGACGGAGGCCGCGCTCGTCGCTGCCTCGGCCTTCGGCCACGGACCGGTCCCGCACGGAGAGCAAGGCGCATGACTGACATCCCAGCCAAGGCGGCGGTCAACTCCATGTCGGGCGGCTCGGTCCTGCTGACGCTGATGAAGGCGAGGACGTTCATCGCGCTGATCGCCGTGCTGTTATTCTTCTCGATAGCCGCCCCCAATTTCCTATCGGCCGCCAATCTTATCCTGATGTCGAAGCACGTGGCGCTGAACGCATTCCTCGCAATGGGCATGACCTTCGTCATCATCACCGGCGGCATCGACCTGTCGGTCGGCTCGATCGTCGGCCTGTGCGGCATGGTGGCCGGCTACCTCGTGCTCAACGGCATCGACCTGCAGGTCGGCTACACCATTTATTTCAACGTCTTCGAGATCGCGCTGATCACGCTTGCCGTCGGCATATTGATCGGCGCCGTCAACGGCTTGCTGATCACCAGGCTTAACGTTGCGCCTTTCATTGCCACGCTCGGCGTGCTCTATGTCGCACGCGGCCTGGCGCTGCTGTCGTCGGACGGCCGTACTTTCCCCAATCTCGTCGGCAAGCCCGAGCTCGGCACCACAGGGTTCGGCTACCTCGGCGCCGGCCGGCTGCTCGGCTTGCCGGTTTCGATATGGATCTTGGTCGTTGTTGCGGTAGGGGCGGCCTATCTCGCCAAATACACCCCGCTCGGCCGCCACATCTTCGCCGTCGGCGGCAATGAACGGGCGGCGCGGATTTCAGGCGTCCGCGTCAACATGGTGAAGATGTTCGTCTACATGTTCTCCGGCTTCTGCGCGGCGATCGTCGGGCTGATCATCTCGTCCGAACTGATGGCCTCGCATCCGGCGACCGGCGAGAGCTTCGAGCTCAACGCCATTGCCGCGGCAGTGCTCGGCGGCACCTCGATGTCGGGCGGACGCGGTACCATCGGCGGTACCATTGTCGGCGCCTTCGTCATCGGCATCCTTTCGGACGGGCTGGTGATGATGGGAGTGAGCTCGTTCTGGCAGATGGTGATCAAGGGCCTCGTCATCATCGTCGCCGTCGTCGTCGACCAGGCACAGCGCCGGCTGCAGAGCCGTGTCACGCTGATGCAGATGGCAAAGGCCGGCTGACATGGCGGAACTGCGTGGAGCGCTGATCGGCTGCGGCTTCTTTGCCGTCAACCAGATGCATGCCTGGCGCGACATAGAGGGCGCCTCGATCGCCGCCATCTGCGACCGCGATCCGGACCGGCTGCGGATCATTGGCGACCAGTTCGGGGTCGCACGGCGCTATACCGACGCGGCAGCGCTGTTTGCCGGCGAAAGGCTGGATTTCGTCGACGTCGCCACCACCGCACCAAGCCACAGAATGCTCGTGGAGATGGCGGCGCAGCACGGTGTTCCGGCAATCTGCCAAAAACCGTTTGCGCCGACGCTTGCCGACGCCAAGGCGATGATAAAGGCCTGTGCTGACGCCGGCGTGCCGTTGATGGTGCATGAGAATTTTCGCTGGCAGTCGCCGATCCAGGCGGTGCGTACCGTGCTCGACAGCGGCGAAATCGGCACCCCCTTTTTCGGACGGATCTCGTTCCGCTCTGCCTATGACGTGTTTTCCGGCCAGCCTTATTTGGCGACGGGAAAGCGCTTCATCATCGAGGATCTGGGTATCCACATCCTCGACATCGCCCGCTTCCTGCTGGGCGACGTCTCGACGGTCACTGCGCGAACGGCGCGCATCAATCCCGGCATTGCCGGCGAGGACGTTGCGACGATGCTGATGGACCACACGAGCGGCGCCACTTCCATGGTCGACTGCAGCTACGCGAGCAAGCTCGCGACAGAGCCGTTTCCGGAGACGCTGATCGAGATCGACGGCAGCGACGGCACGATCCGGCTGGCGCAGGGCTACCGGCTCACCGTCACCGGCAGGAGCGGGACAGCCGTGAGCAACGTCTCGCCACCGCTGCTGGCCTGGGCATCGCGGCCGTGGCACAACATCCAGGAAAGCGTCGTCGCCATTCAAAAGCACTGGGTCGATTGCCTGACCAACGGAACCGAGCCCGCGACCTCGGGCGCGGACAACCTCAAGACATTAGCGCTGGTCGAGGCGGCGTACGCTGGCGCCGCAAGCCGGGAGCCGGTGCAACTCGACGCCTTGCTGAAATGACAGCCGACGCCTTCCTCCTCTACGGCACACGTGCCGTTGAAGCCGAACCGGTCAGGCTGCGCGCCGGCGCGCTGACGGCGGACTTCGTCAACGGCAATCTGCGCACCGTCCGGCATGGCGGCACCGAGGTTCTGCGCGCCATCGCCTTCATCGTCAGGGATCGCGACTGGGGCACCTACGAGCCGACACTGGCCGACCTTACCATCGAGCAGGATGCCGAGGCTTTTTCCGTCAGCTATTCGGCAGGTTGTTTCGGGCCAGAGGGAAGCCGGCTCGACTTCCGCGCGACCATCAAGGGCTCGGCCGATGGCCAGCTGATCTTCGACGTGAGCACTCTTCCCGACAGCGATTTCGAAACCAATCGCTGTGGCTTCTGCATCCTGCATCCGATTGCCGGCCTGGCCGGCAGACCGGTCACGGTGGAGCATACCGACGGCAGCGTGGTCGCGACGCGGCTTCCAGAGCTGATCGATGCCTGGCAGCCTTTCAAGGATCTGCGGGCGATCACCCATGAGGTCCGGCCGGGCGTCACCGCCGAATGCCGTATGCAAGGCGACACTTTCGAGATGGAGGACCAGCGCAACTGGTCGGATGCCTCCTACAAGACCTATGTTCGGCCGCTGGCGCTGCCGTGGCCCTATGTGCTGCCCGCCGGCAAGACCTTCCGTCAGACCATCAGCTTGCGGATAGCGGGTCGCGGGAAAGTGCCGGCGGCTGCGGCAACCGTCGAACCAATTCGCGTCACGCTCGGCAAAGCCGGACCGGGACTGCCGGATATCGGCGTGATCGTCTATCCGGATGAGGTCGAGGCGGCGCTGGGCAAGCTGCCGATGCTGTCCGAGCTCGGTCCGCAGCAATTGATGTTCCACTATGACCCGACGCGCGGCCACGAGCTCGATGCCTTGCGATCCTACGCCCGGCTCGCCGCCGCCTATCCGGTCCGGACAACACTCGAATGTGTCATTGTCGGCGACGGCGATCTCGACGCCGAGCTTTCAGGCGTCGCCGACATGGTGCGCCAGGCCGGGCTCAAGCTTTCGGCCATTGCCGTCTCGCCCTCGGTCGACCGGCAGTCGACGCCACCGGGCAGCGCGTGGCCGCATTGCCCGCCGCTCGAGGATGTCTATGCCGCGACGCGGCGCGCCTTTCCCGACACCCGCCTCGGCGGCGGCATGTTCAGCTATTTCACCGAACTCAATCGCAAGCGTGTGCCGGCCGACCCGCTCGATTTCGTCACGCATTGCACCTGCCCGATCGTGCACGCCGCCGACGATCTCAGCGTCATGCAATCGTTGGAGGCGCTGCCTTTCATCACGACCTCTGTACGGGCGATCTTCGGGCCAAAACCCTATCGGATCGGGCCGTCGACCATTGCCATGCGCCAGAACCCCTATGGCGGTGCGACCAAGGCCAATCCCGACAATCAGCGCATTGCCATGGCCGACCGCGACCCTCGCCATACCGGGCTGTTCGGAGCCGCATGGACGATCGGCTATGCCGCACGTGTTGCGCCGGCCGAACTCGAAATGCTGACGCTCTGCAGCTTCACCGGACCATTCGGCGTGCTGGCCTCGTCGGGCGAACCTGTCGAAGAAGGTGCACCCCGGCCGATTTTCCACGCGGTGAAAGGACTTTGCGATCTGGCCGGCCATCCGCATGTGGCGGCGACAACGACCGATGAGACGCGGGTATTGGCACTGGCCGGCCGCTCCCAGACAGGCAAGATCATCGTCTGGCTGGCGAACCTTACCCCGGTCGACGTTCCGGTCGACGTTTCCGGGCTCGGCTCCGATCGGGGTCCTCTGAAGATCTGGGATGGACGAATGTCACGCCAGATTCCGCGAGACACGTCGGGCCGAGACCATCTTGTGATGACACCCTACGCAATCGTCCGGATCGGCTGAAGTCATTTGCCGAGGCTCTTGGATAGCCGCTCTTCGGCAGCGGTTGCCCGTAGCGGCCGCACTTCCGTTGCCGACTTGTCACCGGATCTGCTTTCGAAACTCGCCTGGTGCCATTCCAGTTGTCTTGGAAAAAAGACGGCTGAACGAGGCGACGTCCTGATATCCCACCCGATAGCAAATTTCTGAAACGCTCAGTTTCGTTTCCTCAAGCATGGATTTTGCCAACTCCAGCCGCCTTTCCTGGATCCATTTTCCCGGCGTTATCTGGAGTTCGTCGAAAAATCTGCGAGACAGGGTTCGCGAAGACATGCCCAATTCGGTTGCCAGAAATTTCAGATCGATTTCCGACATCTTGTCGTTCGAGAGCTCGCGCAGCTTGTTCTCGAATGGGCTGGCCTCGTTCGAAATTTCGTCGAGGGAAAATTCGTAGGGACTCTGGAATTTGCGCGGCGGAGGAAGAACCAGAAGTTTTCGAATGATCCGCTCCTCCTTCGAGAAGCCCAGATCGATCAGCAAAGCCCTGGCGAGTTCGAGTCCGGAAAACCCGCCTCCGCATGTGTAAAGGCGGTCCTGGCGAATGAGCAGGCGGGAAGCGTCCCATCGCACTTGCGGAAACCGGCGGCTTGCCTCGGCTTTCAGCCACCAGGATATCGTTGCGCGTTTACCGTCCAATAATCCCGAATTGGCGAGCAGATAACACGCGCCGCAATGTGCTGCGATGATTGCGTCCTGCTGTTGCGCGAGCGCGATCAGCGGTTTTGAATGTTCACTCTCCTCGTCGAGCGAGCGCAGAAGCTCCGGAATCTCGACACCCGGCATGGCAATGAGAATCAGGACATCCATTTTCCGGGATGGTTGAGCCTTCGTCGGGAAGAAAATTCCTGTGCTTGATGCCGACGGCGCGCCTCTTGAAACGAATTCACAGGAGAGAACCTGTGAACGGCAGACGTCATTCACAAGCTGAAACATTTCCACGAGCGTCGAGACGACGGCCGAATAGAAATTCCTCGGCAGCCAGATCACAACGTGGAGGCTCCTGTCAGGCATTGCGGTTCTCCCGGTGTCGTTCTCGCCGAGCGGCAAGTCTAGCATAGTCTTTGCAAGAATTGCCAATTCCAGAACAAGCGGGGCGCCTCCAGGAGAGCCTATGCGGGCTGCGGACGAAGCGGCCCGTGGAAGCCCATGGCTGGGAAGATGCAAATGCTGAAATCGCTGAATGAAAACAACGCGGCACATACACCGGATTCAGACGGCAACATAAAACTGCGTCGGTCCGGGCTCAGGCTGATCTGTGGTCAGCCAGTAGGCCGAGAACAAGGTCCGACCGCGACGCCGGTCGTGACCTGCACTTGATTTTCAGTTGCCGGAATTCATCACGTAGAGCGCGCGCGAGCGTTCGAGGTGCTTGATCATCGCCTTCTCGGCGCCATCCGCATCCTTGGCTTCGATGCGTCCGACGATCTCTTCGTGCTCGGTCAGCGTGAACTTTTCCTTGCCGGTCCAGATCAGCATTTCGGTGTGGTATTCCTTTAGCCAGCCAAGCATTGCCTCGCTGACGGCGACATAGATCGGGTTGCCGGATATTGCCGCGATCTGTGTGTGGAATTTCATGTCGGCGGATATGAAGGCTTCCGAGTTGCCACGATGGCTGCGCTGCTCGGCGACCGTTTCCCGCAGCCGCTGCACGTCCTCGGCTGTGGCCTTTTCTGCAGCTTCCTTGACCATGCCGCGCTCGAAGAAGATGCGGGCGTTCTTGAGGTGCTCGAGCGTGTCCTTCGATGACGACAGGATGATCTTGGCTGCGCCGTCGACCTGCTTGATGATCGACTTGGCGGTGAGCTGCAGCACCTTGGCACGCTCACCATGCGAGATCGCGACCAGCCCCATATTGCTCAACGCCTGCATCGCCTCGCGGATCGCCGGCCTGCCGACCTCGAAGCGCTCCATCAATTCGCGCTCCGACGGCATGTCGTCACCCGGCAGCAATTCGCCGCTGGTGATCAGGCGCTTCAGTCTCAAGAATACTTCGTCGGAAAGCTTGCGCCGGACGATCGGCTCCGAACGGTTCATCGTCGCGAATCACTCCTTTGACCGGCCCCTATCTAGCATTTCCGCCGTGAATTCCGGAACGCCTGCTGCCGGCTCGCCCTTACCGCCAAGCCGGATAGGGCTTGCAATGCTTATGTACTCATTATACCAGATTTCGAGGGCCAAGGAACCTTTTTCGAAACCTCCCCGGCAGGCCGCGCGAATATGATTGTTCTTACCTATCGCATCGAAACGCCCGGCAATATCGAGGCGCTGGCGGCCAAGATCGCAAGCGACCAGTCGACCGGAACCTTCGTCGCGCTGGCCGGCGAGACCGAAGAGCTCAAGGCCAGGGTCGCAGCGCGAGTCCTGGCGATACGGCATCTGCCGGACGCGGACCGGCCGTCCCTTCCCGAAACCGGTTCCGGAGCAAGCCCCGAAGCACGCAACGGCCCGGTCAAGCGCGCCGACATCGATATCGCCTTTCCGTTGGACGCCATCGGCACCGACCTGTCGGCGCTGATGACCATCGCCATCGGCGGCACCTTTTCGATCAAGGGCCTGTCCGGCATCCGTGTCGTCGACATGAAGCTACCCGAGGAGTACCGGGGCGCGCATCCGGGCCCGCAATTCGGCGTCACGGGCAGCCGCAGGCTGACCGGTGTCGCGGATCGTCCGATCATCGGGACCATCGTCAAGCCGGCGCTGGGACTCCGCCCGTACGAGACGGCCGCAATGGTGCAAGAGCTGATTGCCGCCGGTGTCGACTTCATCAAGGACGACGAGAAGCTGATGAGCCCGGCCTATTCACCGCTGTCGGAGCGAGTGAGGGCAATCATGCCGCTGATCCTCGACCACGAGCAGAAGACCGGTAAGAAGGTCATGTATGCCTTCGGCATTTCACATGCCGATCCCGACGAAATGATGCGAAACCACGATCTGGTGGCAAAGGCCGGCGGCAATTGCGCGGTGGTCAACATCAATTCGATCGGCTTTGGTGGCATGGCTTACCTCCGAAAGCGCTCCAGCCTGGTGCTCCATGCCCACCGCAATGGCTGGGACATTCTCACCCGCCATCCCGGCCTCGGCATGGATTTCAAGGTCTGGCAGCAGTTCTGGCGGTTGCTCGGCGTCGACCAGTTCCAGATCAACGGCATCGCCTCGAAATACTGGGAACCCGACTGGTCCTTCGTCGAATCCTTCAAGGCGGTGACCACGCCGATCTTTTCGCCGGCCGATTGCGCATTGCCGGTCGCCGGCTCCGGCCAGTGGGGCGGGCAGGCGCCTGAAACCTTCCAGCGAACCGGCCGGACGGTCGATCTTCTCTATCTCTGCGGCGGTGGCATCGTCAGCCACCCGGACGGGCCGGGCGCCGGCGTGCGCGCCGTGCAGCAGGCCTGGCAGGCGGCGGTCCAAGACATTCCGTTGGCAGATTATGCCTTGAGCCATGTCGAGCTGGCGCGGTCGATCGAGAAGTTCGGCGGCGGCGAGGCGGCCTGACGCCATGCAAAACCTGCTTCTGAGTTACTATGGCGACGACCTGACCGGCTCGACCGACGTTATGGAGGCGCTCGAGCTCGGCGGCGTGCCGACCGTCCTGTTCATGCGCCAGCCGGACGAGGCGCTGCTTTCGCAATTTGCGCATTGCCGCGCCCTCGGGCTGGCCGGCACCAGCCGCAGCGAGACGCCGCAGTGGATGGACACGCATCTGCGAGATGCCTTCGCCTGGCTGAAGACCGTCAACGCCGAGATCTGCCACTACAAGGTCTGCTCGACCTTCGATTCCAGCCCGGCAATCGGCAGCATCGGCCGGGCGATCGAAATCGGCCGCTCGGTTTTCCGGCAAGACGGCGTGCCGCTGGTGGTCGGCGCGCCGCAGCTGAAGCGCTACACCGCCTTCGGTCATCTGTTCGCGGCCTATCGCGAAAAATATTTCCGCATCGACCGCCATCCCGTGATGAGCCGCCATCCGACCACGCCGATGGACGAATCCGACCTGCTGATCCATCTGTCGCGCCAGACCAGCCTCGCCTCGGGCCTGGTCGACCTGGCGACGCTGCAGTCCGCGTCGCGGTCGAAAGCATTCGACCGGCTTGTGGAGAATGGCTCAGGTATCGTGCTTGTCGATGTCGATAGCCTGGAAACCCAGGCACTTGCCGGCAAGGAGATTTGGCGCGCTCGCAAGCCGGGCGGTTATTTCGTCGTCGGCTCTTCAGGCATCGAATATGCCTTGCTGGTCGAATGGGCATCGAACCGGATCGTGGATACCAAATCCGCCTTTTCGCCGCCGGGCGCTGCCGACAGGATCGCCGTGGTCTCGGGGAGCTGCTCGCCGACGACGGAACGACAGATCCGTCATGCTCTGGCCGACGGCTTCGACGGGATCGAGCTCGACCCGGTCGAACTGGTTTCTGAGGCTTCGAACGACGCGATTGCGCGCGCGGTGGCAACCGGCCGCTCCAGCCTACGGGCCGGGCGCAGCGTCATCCTCTACACCGCGCTCGGACCTGCGGCCGACCGCGGTGCAGAAATCGATCTCCGGGAAGGCGCCCGCCATAAGCTCGGCCGCGGCCTTGGCGAGGTTCTCCGCGAACTGACGCTTCAAGAGAAGCTACTGCGCGTGGTCATCGCCGGCGGCGACACGTCGAGCCATGCACTTGGCCAGATGGGCGTCGACGCGCTGACGGTGCGAATGCCGCTGCCGGCATCGCCGGGCTCGCCACTTTGTGTGGCGCATTCAAGCATTAAGGCGATCGATGGGCTGGAAATTGCCCTCAAGGGCGGGCAGGTCGGAACCGACCGCTATTTCTCCACTATTCGCGATGGGGTCGGGTCCGCGGTTGAGAGCGGGGAATGTCAGGTCAAATCGGTGATGCTCGATCGGGATCGAGGATAGTCACTAGCCGACAAACCAGAAATCTCAGGCGTTCAGATCAGCGGCAATGCCACTCATCCCGCTATCTGCCCATTGTCCTGCCTGGATGATACTGACGGGCGTAGGCGACACAGGCGTCTACCGTGCTGACACAGAGCGCATCGCGGTTGTTCGGCAGGTTGTTGTCGCCGGCGTAGGCAACCTCGGCAACATGACCGTCAACCATTCGAATTTGTGTGTTGCAATAGCCGCCGGGGGCGACGTTGACGGAACCTCCGAGCGCAGGGACCGGGCCAATGGCCACGGTCGGAACGACAATGTTGAGATTGCCACGTTGAACGACGCGCTGATAGGTCCAGATCTGGCCGGATTTGCCGACATCGGCAGTGGCGGTCGGAAAGCCGGCGCACATTCGAACGTCCGCCTCGCTAAGGCCGACCATCTCCCTACGGGCTGCCGCCGCCGTGGCGTCTTCCTTCGCAGTGCTCGACGTGTCGTCGGGCATGACGCAGGAAGACAGGATGGCGGCGCTTGCCGATAGAAGGAGAAGGGCAAGCTTTCGGGTGTGGAAAGATGTCATACCAACTTCGGATTGCACGGGAGCCCCGAATGCCAACCTAGGAAGTGGGCCAATCGAGTCAACCGGCAGAAAATTCACGAAGTCGTTTGGTCCGCCATTCCGCCGCACGCATCTGCTGGAAGAGGTTAAGGCTGCCGCCGTGACCCTCGCGCCCTATCTTCCGCCTGGGCATCGGATTTCCAAATCCGACCCCTCTTCTTGTCAGATGTACTGGCGCACGGTGCTGTGACTTTGGTTCGGCCGACGGTGTGCTAGTTTCCAGCCAATTGCTCCGGAGACGTCATGCCTATCAAGCTGCAAGAAATCGCCCTCGCTCTTCTGCTGTTGGTTGCCGGAGTTGGGGTGGGTCACGCGGAGACGCGGCCGCCGCCCACAGGCGGGGTTCTCTCGCTCCTGCCACCGCCGCAGACTTCCGATCATTCGATCCTCATTGCCGGACGCACGCTCGATTACGAGGCCAAGGCCGGCACGCTGTCATTGCCGTCCGGCAAAGGCGATATCACCGCCGAGATTTTCTACGTCGCCTATGCACTGCACCCCGGGAAAGAAACGGGACCGGATCCGCGGCGCCCGATCACCTTCGTGTTCAATGGCGGTCCGGGAGCAGCTTCCGCCTATCTTCATCTCGGCGCGCTCGGTCCGCGGGTCCTGGCGACGGCGGCCGATGGAAGTTTCTTGCCGCCGCCGCAGAGGCTGTTCGACAACCCCGACACTTGGCTCGACATGACCGACTTGGTCTTTGTGGACCCTGTTGGAACCGGTTACAGCCGTGAAGCGCCCGGCACGGAAGCACACAGCTTCTGGGGCGTCAGCCAGGACGCCGCGTCGATAGGCGCGTTTATCCGGCTCTATCTGGCGCAGACGAACCGTACGGCATCGCCTGTCTTCCTGGCTGGCGAAAGCTATGGCGGCTTTCGAGCAGCATTGCTCGCCAGGAAGCTTCAGGAAGACATCGGCATCAGCCCGAGTGGCGTCGTGCTGATTTCGCCGGCGCTCGAATTCACGCTGGTGCGCCCGGACGAGTTCCAGCCGCTCCACTGGGCGCTGGAACTGCCGTCGCTGGCGGCAGTGCGCCTACACAGCGAAGGCGTTTCCGGCCCGGCCCTGCAGGAGCGGCTGGCGGAAGTCGAACGCTATGCGCTCGGCGATTATCTGGCCGCGCTGGCAGGTGGGCTGGAGCAGGGTGGACGCCTGGCGAGCCAGCGTGTCGCCGCCATCACCGGTCTGCCACTCGATCTCGTCCAGCGGCACTTTGCACGCATTCCCATAGGGCTGTTCGCCAAGGAGTTTGCACGGGCAAAGGGCAATGTTCTCAGCGCCTATGACGGCAACATCGCGACAGCGGACGTGGCGCCAGAGAGCCTGGGAGTCGAGGGTCCCGATCCGGTGCTCGACCGAAGCGTGCCGGCGCTCACCTCCGCTTTCGTCGGCTATGTGCGTGATGAATTGAACTTCCGCACGGATATCAGCTATCGGCTTCTCAACCGTGAAGTCAGCGGCAATTGGGACTATGGGACGAGCGCGACGCGTCAGGGCTATGCGGGTGTCATGGACGACCTTCAACAGGCGCGCGTGCTAAACCCCAGCCTCGGCGTGCTGATCGTCAACGGCTACAGCGACCTGGTGACGCCGTACATGGGCTCGCGCTACCTGCTTGGTCAAATTCCTTCGCTTGCCGGCGCAAAGCCCATTCGCACCGAGGTGCTGGAGGGCGGGCACATGATGTATCTGAGGCCGGATGGACGGGCGGCACTGAAGCAGGCCGCGTCCGAGCTTTACCGAACGACGCAATGAGACGGTTTGCCCAAAAAAGCGCCGGATACGCTGTTCGCCCTCTCATCAGGCCCTAGTTCCATCGCGATTGATCGGTTACACACCTAGGATGGCGTCTTTCAGCGACGTTCGACAACGGATTAGCCGGCTCTCCAGAATCGCGCCACTGGTGCGGCGTGCTGCCGAGCGGGCCATTCGGAACACCAAGCCACACAGGCTGACAAGCCTTGTTGACCGTTGGAATGCGCTATCGCTGGCAACGCAGTTCCTGCTCGCGGGCGGTCTATTTTCCCTGTCAGCCATGGTGGTGGTGGGGATTTCCGTCACGAACCATATAGAAACCGTGGTCACGCAGAATTCGGCTTCCGCGACGGCTCTTTACGTGGACAGCGTTATCGCGCCGCTGCTTCCGGATATGCGCAAGAGCGAAGTGCTCGACGAGAGCGTCGCCCATGCGCTCGATGAAACGCTGGGACAAGGGGCACTCGGCACAAGGCTCGAATCCTTCAAGCTCTGGCGTCGCGACGGAACCATCCTGTATTCGACCGACAAGAGATTGATCGGCAAGCGCTTCGAACCCAGCGACAATCTCCGGGCGGCATTCGCAGGCCAAATGGTCTCGGAGTTCGACAAGCTCGACGATCCGGACAGCGAGGCCGAAAGAGCCAGCGGCTTGCATCTCCTCGAGATCTACAATCCGGTGCTGCAGCCATGGTCGGGGGAAGTGGTGGCCGTTTCGGAATTCTACGAGGTCGCCACTGATTTTGAAAGAAACCTGCATCAGGCGCTCATTCGAACCTGGCTGGACGTTGCCGCCGTCACAGCGGCCTTCTTTCTGGGGCTGTCGGCAATCGTGTTCCGTGGCAGCCGCATGATCAGTTCGCAGAGCCGCTCGTTGAAGCAGCGCATTGCCGAGCTTTCCGATCTGCTTGCGCAAAACAGACTGTTGAGGCTGCGGGTGCAGCGTGCCTCGCAGCGTGCCACCGCACTTAACGAACGCTATCTCAGGCGCATCGGTGCGGACTTGCACGATGGCCCCGCGCAATTGGTTGCTCTCGCGGCGCTGGGGATCGACAGCCCCGTCATTGCCGATCCCGCTACGCCGCAATCGAAGCGTGCACAGGAATTGCTGGCCATCAAAGCACATCTGGACGATGCCATGCGCGAGATCAGGAGCATCAGCAAGGGCCTTGTCCTGCCGCATATCGAGCATGCCGAACTGGGTGAAATTCTCCAGCTAGCCGTACAGGCGCACGAAGAACGAACCGGCGTCAAAGTGAGATTATCGATGACCGGCGGCCATGCGCCGTTATCGCCGGCGGCCAAGATCTGCATCTTCCGCTTCGTCCAGGAGGCGCTGAACAATGGATTCCGTCATGCCGGAGGTGAAGGTCAGTCGGTCGAGAAACATTTCGACGGCGAGCGCGTTTGTATCGAAGTGGCCGACGCCGGCGCTGGCTTTGACCCGCAAATCGTGCGTCCCGAGAGGCTGGGACTCGTTGGGCTGCGCGAGCGGGTGGAAAGCCTCGGGGGCCAGTTTACCGTGACTTCCTCACAGAGTGGCACAGTCGTAAGAATGGCCCTCAACATCGTTGAAATGGGGCAGACATGACAGTAGCCATCAAGCTCGCCATCGTCGACGACCACCCGCTGTTCAGGGAAGGCGTTGTGCGCACGCTCGATCAGATCGGCGGGTTCGAGATCGTCGGTGAAGGAAGCAGCAGAGACGATGCCCTGCGGATAATCGAAGACCAGCGGCCCGACATTCTGCTGATGGACATCTCGGTTCCTGGAGGTGGCCTTGGCGTGATCGGACCGGCCCTTGAGCGGCATCCGGCACTGAAAATTGTGATGCTGACCGTTTCGGAAGAAAACCAGCACGTGATGACCGCGTTGCAGAGCGGGGCAAGGGGCTATGTTCTGAAGGGGGTCGGGTCGAGGACGTTGGCTGCGATCCTGCGCACGGTAGCGTCGGGCGAACGATATGTCTGTCCACAATTGTCGGCGCGCCTGTTGGCCGATCTCTCGGCTCAATCAAAAGAGCCGGCGAAAGCTGACGGACTTGCCGACCTCACCAGCCGCGAAAGGGAGATCCTGACGCTGGTTGCCGCGGGACTGAGCAACAAGCGGATCGGGCTTCGGCTGAACCTGCATGAAAAGACGATAAAGCACCACATGACGCGAATCCTGGCCAAGCTCAACGTCAGCAACAGGACCGAAGCCGCCATGACCTTGCGCGACGCGACTGAGCGCCGGCATCCGCCTGTTCGCGATCATGCTTGAGCCGAAATTGCCGCACGGCGCGGCCATGTGAACTGGCCCTCAGTTGATCATTCCAAGCAACCTGTCCCGATCGGAACGCGTCGCCAGGCGCCGAATGATGATGCGGCCCTCGGCATCCCGCATTTCATATTGGTCGCTGTCGATGCGCTCACTGAGTCCGTTCGAATGCACCACGCCAATGCTCGGGCCGCTCACCTCGACCCGGTCTCCTGTGGATGCGTTGACAAAGAGTTTTGGCTTGCTATCGGGGTTTACCGCAGGGGCGGGATCAGGGAGATTGTCGTCCTGCGACTTTGCTTTGCCCTTGCCGGCACCAGCGTTCGAGTTCGAATTGCCGGAGTTTCCACCCGAATTGCCCGAATTGCCGTTCCCATTCCCGTTCCCGCCATTGCCGTTCCCGCCATCTTTGGCCCAGGCAGCCTGCGGGCCGAGCGGCTGCGATGATCCATCGACCACGACGCGATAGGGGCTCACGACGAGAATGAAGGTCAAGACGACTACAGAAATGCCGACATGACGTCCTCGTGAAGATCCGGTCCTTCGTTTCCGGGTCGTCATCAATGAACTTGTCAGTCGCATGTCGGAACTCCCCTTAATCATATGGCTTTGTCGTACTGCCTCCTGTTCGAATTCGTGTGATGCTTAAAACAATGGTTTGCGTCCGGAACGTCAAGGCCCACCAGTCCCACGATGGTAACTGGTGGGTCTCGCTAGCGCAGGAAGGGACTATTTACTGCGCAAGTCTTTTGCCTTCCCGTGGTTGCGTCTCTCCGCGATAGCGCCGAGTTCCACCGTCAGCCAACAATAAATCCAATGGCCGCGATCCCGAAACACAGGCCAAATAACGGAAAAAGCAGCCAACGTGCCTGGTGAATGCTCGGGTCCATGGCGGCCTCCTGTAACAGTCGGCATCGCAACGGGGCTCCTCGGAACTCAGTTCCTGAAACTCTCGCATTTCGGGCTTTTGCGATAGCAGCCTCGGACCAAAGTTTGGCTGTGCGGGTCCTTGGTCGATAGGCCTACAGACTGAAGTCCCTATGCCAGGAGCCACCCTGCATTCGGCGACCTTTGTGTCCAACTGGCAGCTGCGATCCACCGCCCCTTCGAATGCTTTGCGTTTCTGGCTCTATGGCAGCAACGCCGTTGGTCTACTGCCGCATCGTTGAAACGCCACCAATACAGACCCATATGCGAATTGCGTCGGATGTCTCCTCCCATTGCGTCCGGCGCGTTCCCCTCTGGAGGTTATAGACCTTCACACTTGGCCGGGCTTAACAGTCCGGCCTTTTCTTTTGGCATTTTGCGCAATCCGCCTGATGGCCCTAATTTGCGAGACATCGGTAAAATCGATTTGCAAATGCATTCATGTGCTCGTAACCTGTCACCATGAGCACGATTTCCAAAGTTGCCACGCGAGCGGGCGTGTCGCGCACGACCGTGTCGCATGTCATCAACCATGCGGACCGGGTATCGAAATCGCTGCGTGAACGCGTACAAGCGGCGATCGACGAACTCGGCTACACGCCGAACCCGCAGGCGCAAAGTCTGCGCACCGGCCGCACCAACATCATCGCGATGCTGATCCCGGACATCCGCAACCCGTTCTATCCGGAGCTGGTGAAAACGGCGCAGTCGACGCTCGAAGTGGTCGGCCTCGACATGCTGATCTTCAACACCGACGTGCCGGGCGGACATTCACAGGATCACGGCCGCGAGTATTTGCGCCAGATAGGGCGCAAGCGGGTCGACGGCGTCATCGTTGCCGACTTCGCGCTGCACGGCATGCACAGCGAACTGCTCAGCCTCGATCTGCCCGCCGTCTTCATCGGCCATCTGCCGAACCATGCTGTCGACAGCGTCCAGCTGGACGATTTCGGCGGCGGCTATCTGATGGGCGAGTATCTGGCGAAGAGGGGCCATCGCCGCGTCGCCCATGTCACCGGGCCATCCTTTTTCAAGGAGGCGATGGCGCGTGCCGCCGGCTTCGAAAAAGGGCTCGCCGACAATGGCGTGCCAATCTCCGCCGATCTGCGGTTCGAGGGAAGCTATCTTGCCCCGTCAGGGCGGGAAGCGGTCACCTGGCTCAGGGAGAAGCACGGCGGAAACCTGCCGTCGGCGATGTTCTTCGCCAATTATCTGATGGCCTCCGGTGCGCTGACCGAATTCTACGACCATGGGATCAATATCCCTCAGGATATCGCCATCGCAGTCTTCGATGACCTGCCTCAACTGGAATATGTCAGGCCGAAGCTGACCCGTGTCGGCAACAGTCCGACAATGCTTGCCAAGCGCGCCACGGAAATGCTGCTCGAACGGCTGGGTGGCAAAGTCGAGGGCGCGCCGCGCACCGAAGTGATCCCATGCGCGTTGAGCCCATTCGACAGCGCGTGACGCCAGATGCCGGCAAAGGGAACGGAGGTCCCTTCGCCAACGTTCGACCGAACAACATCCAAGGGAGGAATTGATGACTGACGAAACGACCCGCGACCGGCCATTGGCCAGCCTGAACCGCCGTCGGCTGATCCAGGGCGGCGCCACTTTCGCTGCCGCCGGCCTCACAGGCTTCCCGTTCATCAACAGGATGGCCGTGCGCGCTCAGGAAGCGCCGCTGAAATTCTGGCAGTTCTATGCGCCTGGGGGAGACGTGAAGCCGCAGGTCCAGTGGTTCGAGAAGCTGGTGGCCGACTGGAACGACGGCCACGACCAGAAGGTCGAGCTCGAATATGTCGTCAACAGCGAATACATCTCCGGTTCCAAGCTGGCAACGGCCTTCGCGTCGGGCGAGGGCCCTGACATCTTCCTCATCAGCCCCGGCGATTTCCTGCGTTATTACAATGGCGGCGTACTTGCCGACCTGACGCCGCATATCGAGGATGCCGCCAAAGCCGATTTCCCGGAAAGCGTCATCGCCAACCGCATGGTGGACGGCAAGATCTACGGTGTGCCGATGGAAGTCGAGCCGATGGCCTTCTACTATTCGGTCAAAGCGTTCGAGGATGCAAAGCTCAACGAGAACGACGTGCCGAAGACCTGGGACGAGCTGTTGGCGGTCGCCAAAAAGCTGACGACGCCCAGTCGCTACGGCGTGCTGTTCGAAACGACTCCCGGCTATTACCAGAACTTCACCTGGTATCCGTTCCTGTGGCAGGGCGGCGGCGAATTCCAGGGCAAGGACGGCAAGAGCGCCTTCGATTCGCCGGCCACCGTCCAGGCGCTGAAACTCTGGCAGGATGCCATCAATACCGGCGTGGCGCCGCGTCAGGTGGTCGGCGGCGGCTTCGACATAGTCGCCAATCTCGGGGCAGGGCTGTGCGCCATGCAGAACTGCGGCATCTGGGGCATTTCGGCGATGGACAACAACGCCAAGGACGTGCCCTACGGCATCTTCAAATTGCCGACACCGGCCAATGGCAAATACGTCACCGTCGGCGGTGGCTGGGCCTTTGTCGCCAATGCCGGAGGCAAGAACCCGGATGCTTCCGCCCAGTTCTGCGCCTGGGCGCTGGCCTCAATGGATCCGGCATCGATCGACCGGGTCGTCAACTGGTGCACTGTCGCCAAGAGCGACATGCCGCCGCGCAACAGCGCGCTGAAGGCCGGCGCCGATGTCTTCAGCACCGGCAAGTTCGGCACCTTCGCCAAGGAGATCCATCCGGGGACGCGCGCCGAGCCGCGGGTTCCGCCGGAGGCCTACAAGATCATCTCCGACGCCATCCAGTCGGCACAGCTTGGCGGGGTTGATGCCCAGCAGGCGGCGACGACGGCCAGTCAGCAACTCGATGCGTTCCTCGCTTCCTATTCCGGCGCGCCGATCCTTTAGGCCCTTTCCAGCATGGATCAGATGAAACCGCCAGCCGCGGGCGCGAATTCCGCCCGCGGCCTCACCGCCAAGCAAAGGGAGCGCTACGCCGCATGGCTGTTCGTCCTGCCCGATGCGCTCGGCTTGCTGGTGTTCGTCGGCGTGCCGATGCTGCTGTCGCTCGCCGTCGGGTTTTTCGAGGTCAACGGCTTCGGCGGCTACAGGTTCGTCGGGTTCGTCAATTACAGGCGCATGTGGGGCGACCCGCTGTTCTGGTCGTCGGTGAAGGTGACGGTAGCCTATGCCGTCATGCTGGTGCCGGCGCTCTACGTCGCCGGACTGGGACTGGCGCTTCTGGTGCAGAAGACCAACCGCTTCAACGCGGTCATGCGCTCGATGTTCTTTGCGCCGCAGATGGTCAGCCTGGTCGTGGTGGCGCTCGTGTGGCAGCTCATGCTGGTCGAAAAGGTCGGCATCGTCAGCCGGCTGGCGCCGCTCGTCGGCCTCGGCGGAATTTCGCTGCTCGGCGATCCAAATCTGGCGCTGTTCACGCTGGTGCTGGTCAGCGTCTGGTTCCTGATGGGTTTCTACATGCTGATCTTCCTCGGCGGGCTCCAGGACATCCCGGCAGAGTACTACGAAGCTGCAAAGATCGACGGTGCCGGGCCGGTGACGAGCTTCTGGTACATTACTTTGCCCTTGCTCAAGCCGACCAGCTTCTTCGTCCTCCTGGTCTCGCTCGTCGCGGCTGTCGCCGGCGGCCAGGTCTTCGACCTGATCTATGTGATGACCAAAGGCGGTCCGGTCAATTCGACCTCGGTGCTGATCATCTATATCTACAAGCAGGCATTCCAGTTCGGCGCGTTCGGCTATGCATCGGCAATGGCATCGCTGCTGGTGCTGGCGCTGATGCTGGTCACGGTCTTCTTCTTCGTGCTGACGCGCGGCGGACGCTTCGAGCATGACTGACGGCCGAACTCCTTCCGGCCGTTCGCAGATACGAGCGGCGAGACTTGCCTGGATGCTGGCAACCGCCGCACTTGGCCTGATGACGGTATTCCCGCTTGTCTGGATGCTGATCATCTCGCTCAAGCCGGCGAGCGACGTCTTCACGCCGAGCCTCATTCCGGAACGCCCGACGCTCGGCAATTTCCTCTATGTGCTGACCGAGGTGCCGTTCCTGCGCTATCTCTTCAATTCGTTCTTCGTGTCGGCGACGGTGACGGTCGCCGCGCTGTTCTTCCATTCGATGGCCGGCTATTCGCTCGCACGGCTCCGTTTTCCGGGCCGCGACACGCTGTTCCTTGCCATGTTCTCGACCTTCCTGGTGTCGCTGCCGGTCATCATCGTGCCGCTGTTCATCCTGACGCGGATGCTGCACATGCTGGACAGCTATGCCGGGCTGATCATTCCGGCGATCTTCAACGCGTTCGGCATCTTTCTGCTCAGGCAATACTACCTGTCGCTGCCCAGGGAACTGGAAGAAGCGGCGATCATGGATGGTGCCGGCTACTGGCGCATCTATTGGAGCATCATCCTGCCGCTCAGCCGGCCGATCCTGTCGGCACTGGCGATCCTGTTCTTCCTCGCCAACTGGAATGCTTTCCTGTGGCCGTTGACGATCACATCGGACCTCGATCTCTGGGTGGTGCAGGTAGCCATTGCGAACTTCAAGAGCCAGTACGCCGCCGCCTGGAACTACGTCATGGCCGCTTCGACCATCGTAGCCGTGCCGATGCTGGTTCTTTTCGTGATCTTCCAACGCCAGATCATGGAATCGATCAAGACAAGCGGCCTGAAATAACCGCTGAAGCAAGAGGAGAAACACATGGATAATGCCGGCTTGTCGCCGCTTCGCGGGCTCGCCAAATTGCGCGACGCCAAAACCCGCCGGTTCTCAAGCTACGACCGCACCGGCGGCAATGACGACCGGCTGCACATTGAACCCGGCCAGACGGTGGTGATTGCCGAGCATGACGGTGCCGGCATCGTCACGCATATCTGGGCGACGCTCGCCTGCGAGAGCGAGGCGTTCCTGCGCAAGATCGTATTGCGCGCCTATTGGGATGGTGAGGCACATCCGAGCATCGAAACGCCGATCGGCGATTTCTTCGGCATGGGCCACGCCCGCACGCGCAATTTTGCCAGCCTGCCGGTGCAGGCAAGTCCCGAGGATGGCAAGGCCTTCAACTGCTACTTTCCGATGCCGTTTGCCAGCCACATGCGCTTCACCGTCACCAATGAGGCTGAGGACGACCTGCTTTTCTATTACTATGTCGATCTCGAACTGCATGAGGAACTCGAGGAAGGCCTGGGCCGCTTCCACGCCCAATACAGGCAGCAGCGACCTGATGGCATAGACGAGACGGGGCTGGCCAACGAGCAGGTCCTGTTTGGCGGGGAAAACACCGACGGGAACGGCAACTACACCATCCTGGAGGCGGAAGGTCATGGCCACTATGTCGGCGTGCTCTATTCCGTCTATTCGCGGCGGCGTTCCGCACTATGGGACTGGTATGGCGAGGGCGACGACATGATCTTCGTCGATGGCCAGCCGGGCATTTCCGTGCCGGATACAGTGCGCAAGCCCGATCCGCGCATCGGACCGAAGGCCGAACTGATCGACGATCGCGGCGAGACCGGCCCCGGCGCCAACGATGCCTGGCCGCCGACGCTGCACGGCACCGGCACGGAAGATTATTTCAATACGGCATGGTGCCCGACACAGGACTACAGCGCGCCCTATCACGGCATCATCGCCGCCGGCGGGCCGAACTGGACCGAGCCGGTTACGCTCTATCGCTGGCACATAGAGGACCCGGTCATCTTCCACAAACGGATCCGGGTGACCATCGAGCACGGTCACGCCAATCGCCGCTCGGACGACATTTCGTCGGTCGCCTTCTGGTATCAGGCCGAACCGCACAAGCCGTTCGAAGCGCTTGCCGATGTCGAGGACCGCATCCCCACCTATCGCGCGCCTTATCACAATTGGGATGCCGCCTTCGACGAGAAGAGGCGTTAGGCCGGGATGCGTTCGAATTGAACCGTGCATCCCGCGCTATCTGCGTCGGGGCACGACACTGCCGCAGCGCGCCACCTCAGCTGCGAGGTGGAAGTTGCTGGACAGACCAGGTGTTGCCGTCGGGATCCTCAAAGAAGACAAATCTGCCCCAGGGAAAATCCTTGATATCGCTGACCTCGATACCTTGAGCGGCCAGGTACCGGTGTGCCTCATCGACATCGGGCACGACCAGTTGCAGGCCCCTTATGGATCCCGCGGGGCTGTCGACGAGGCCCTTGCCCATGGCAATCGAACAGGCCGAACCGGGCGGCGTCAATTGCACGAAACGTATCTCGTCGCTTACGGTGTGGTCGTGATCGAGATGAAAGCCGACCTTCCCAACATAAAAGGCAATTGCTCTATCGACGTCCGATACGGGGACCGGGACTAGTTCCAGCTTCCAATCCATGACAGCCCTTTCGCAGCTTGATCGCCAAGTGGTGCCGAACACCGTGGCGCCATCCCGCCATCTTCCCAATGCCATTGTCGGCGCGGGCCGCTCAGTCAGTCAAGAGATACCCGGGCTCGGGCAACGTGAGGACTGGTCTCATTGCTGAGACGGCGTTCGGAACCGATGAGCACAAGCTCAGTTAGGCGGAGGACAACCACCTTTCGGATCAGCAAGGACGACTTTAATGATCGGAACGCAGGGCGCCGAATACAACTGTGGGAAGGTTGAACGGGCGTCGTTGACGCGCGAAGGGATTGCTTGGAAGCGACGCTCGCCGAAGCTGGCGAGATCGTCGGACGGCGAAGCCGAAGCGCAATTATGCCGTGAATGCCTACGATTCGGCCTGCCTTCTCCTTGCCGCGATCAAAGACGCCAGCACTGTATCCAAGGGTATCCGAGCCGGCGCGACGTTCTGGCGGCGGTGCGCGATATCCGTTTCAGGGGAATCGCCTATCGCGAGCCGGTGCGGTGGGATGAAAAGGGCGACAATCTGGCCGCTGTGACCGCACTCAACGGGGTGGAAAACGGCCGCTTCCGACAGATCGCCGAAATCCAGCAGATGCAGAGTGTCGAGCAGACCTGACGCCGACAGGCTCTCCGACCGAACCGGTTTCCGCCGCTTTGCCAGGACGATTTTCACAGGACCACGAAACAATAATCTCCGGTCGCCGTTTCGCCCGCAGAACCTTTCGAGGAGGCGACGATGAGCGCAACCGGCTTGGACGTTTTTGACAAAACGCTGCAAATAACAAACATCTGGCTTGACGAGATCATGGCGGATCTTGGTCCGGATCGACACGTCGCCTGGCATACATTGGGCGCCGTTCTGCGAACCCTTCGGGACAGGCTGCAGATCGGACTGGCGGCCAACTTGGGAGCGGAACTGCCGCTGCTCGTGCGCGGCGCCTACTATGATCGCTATCGGCCCGCCGACATGCCCGACAAGACACGCTCGCTCGAGAAGTTCCTGCAACACATCGCCGATGAATTGAAATCGACCCGTCCTGTCGATGCCGAGGATGCGGCACGCTCAGTGCTGCGTGTGCTTGCACGGCATATCGACCTTGGCCAGTCGGCAAAGGTGCGGGATGCGCTGCCAAAGGAAATCCAGGTCCTCTGGCCTGAAAGCGTGGGCGTCAAATAGCGGCGATCCTGCTCATGCGGACGCGCGACGGACCAGCTGCCACGAAACGCTGAAAAGGGTAGGTATTGCGCCCGGTGTTGCCGAGATCAATGAGATCAGATGATCGGCAAGATGGTCGTAGTGGGCAGTTTCGGGGCCGATTGTCGTCAATGCCGGATGACTGAATTCGCCCTCGTCGATATTGCCGCAGCCGATGACTGCAATGTCGCCGGGCACGGAGAGGCCGGCCTCCTCGAATGCGTGCAGGGCGGTCACGGCGGCAAGATCGGATTCGACGAAAAGCGCGGTCGGCCGATCCTTGCGGGCGGCCAGCGCCGTAGCATTGGCAAACGCAGCCTTGCGCGCCTCTGCACCGCCGATCACCAGGTCGTCTCGCAGCGGAAGGCCGCGTGCTTGCAGGAAGCTGCGATAGGCGGCGAGACGGCTCGCGTCCACCGCTTGCTCATGCACCATATAGGCGATGCAGCGATGGCCGGCTCGGTAGAGGTAGTCGAGTGCCTCGAAGACGGCCCTGCCGGTATGCTGGCGCACAACCGAGAAGCCTGCCGGCTCGATGGTCGGA
Organism: Mesorhizobium sp. M0145; assembly: GCF_040322355.1. Classification (NCBI taxonomy): domain Bacteria; kingdom Pseudomonadati; phylum Pseudomonadota; class Alphaproteobacteria; order Hyphomicrobiales; family Phyllobacteriaceae; genus Mesorhizobium; species Mesorhizobium sp. M0145. The sequence continues at coordinate 119,042 of NZ_JAMYTK010000001.1, read as the reverse complement.
TGGAAGATCACCGCTGGCCGGCCCGCGGCCGCCAGGCGCGCGGCCAAGAGCATCACCTCGGGCTCGGAGAGATGCTGCCAGTCGGCGATAATGCCGTCTGCCAGCCCGCTCTCGATTTCCCTCACGATCCGGTCGGTTCGCTCGAAGGTGTCTCCCGCGGTGATAATCGTCGAAAATCCCCTCAGCGCCGCTCCAGATTGGATATCCTGCGCGATCCGGTCGCTGAACGGCACGCCGAGACGAGGCAGTACAAGGCAGATTCGCTCGGCCTGCTGGCGGCGCAGCTGCCGCGCGGTGCGGTTTTGCACGTAGTTGAGCTCAGCGACGGCCTCAAGGATGCGCTGCCGCGCCTCCTTGCCGACGAACTTCAGGCGCGTGCTGTCGCCGCTGAGCAGGTACGACACGGCAGCGGTCGATACATTGGCGCGCCGGGCGACATCGGCCATGGTCGGCGCCTTTCTGCGATCGGAATTTCTCTCGTGCATTGTTGGATCCGCTGCGCGACGTGACATGATCAGCTGTCGCTCAGCCGGATTTCATTCCAGCTTCCATGCCCGGCGGCAAGGATCTCGGGCCTTGCCTCGCCGGCCTCCACCATCAGGGCAACGATGCGGCCTCGCAGCCATGCACGCGTCTCTGCGTGATCGGGCGAAGCTATGAGATTGGTTAGTTCGTTTGGATCGGCATCGAGGTCGTAGAGCCTCGCCTCGACATAGAAATCGCTGCCGGAATCCCGCCAGCCGTCTTTTCCCGGTGCCTCGACCTCATATTTCCACCGTCTGGTGCGCAAGGCGCGGCCGACATGGTGCTCGCTGATTTGAATGAATATCTCGTCGCGCGGCGGCCGTTCGCCCTGCAGTGCGTCGAGCAGCGAGACGCCCTGCATCGAATTGGGCACTTTCAGGCCGGCCGCGGCGAGCAGGGTCGGCGCGAGATCGACGAGGCTGACCAGGCCTTCATATGTGCCGATGCGCTGGAAGCCGGGGCCGTGGAATAGCGTCGGCACGCGGATCGACGCCTCATGACAGGAACGCTTGTATTCGTTGTTGCGGGTCTTGAAGTGACATCCGTGGTCGGAGGTGAAGAGGATGATCGTGTCGTCAAGCCGGCCAAGGCTGTAGAGCGCCTCGATCAGCCGTCCAAACGCCTCGTCGAGGCGTGCGACCATGCCCAGATAGCCGGGGAAATGTTCGGCTGTCGTGCCGCCAAGTGCGGCGAGATCGCCGGGAATGGCGAGCTTCTTGCGGATCCTGTCCTCGTATCCGAGCGGGGCAGGGTAGTTGTCCGTCTGGTTCTGGTGATGCGGCTCGAGGAAGGACAGGAATAGAAAGAACGGCTCGTCTTCCCTCGATGCGACATAGCGGATTGCAGCGTCAGTTAGGGCATCGACGCGGTATCCCGGCAGCTTCACCGCCTTGCCCTCATTGTCGTGGACGACGGTGTCGAAGGGGCCGGAAGTGAACTCCAGGATGTTGGAGGCCAGCCAGTAGCGATAGCCGCCGCGTTCTTCCTGGGTGACCGGCTCGGCGGACCCCAGGTGCCACTTGCCGATGTAGGCGGTGTCATAACCTGCCGCGACGAAATGATGCGCGAGCGTGCGCTCGCTCTTAGGCAGTGGGATATCGTTACGGTAGCAGCCGGTCGTAGTCGGGTACCGCCCCGTCTGAAAGACGGAGCGGGCGGGGCCGCAAACGGGCTGGCATGTAAACGAATTCGCCAAGAACGTGCCGGTCCCGGCGAGGCGGTCGAAATTTGGCGTAAGCTGGAGCGGATTGCCATGGACGCCAACGGTGTCCCAACGCTGCTGGTCGGTGAAGAAGACGATCACGTTCGGTCGGCGGGACGTCATAGGGTGCAATAACTCCGAATGGTCATTTCATGCCTGCCAGCATCACGCTGCGGACGAAGTAGCGCTGCGTGAAGAGGAACAGCAGCAGGCTCGGGATGAAGAGAATGATCCCGCCCGTCGCCGTCAGGTTCCACTGGGTGAAGAATTCCTGGTTGAAAAGCGTCAGTCCCGTCGTGATCGGCCGCATTTCGGTGGTGTTGACGGCGACCAGCGGCCAGAGGAATTCGTTCCACTGGAACACGAAGGTGAGGAGGGCCAGCGTCGCCAGTGCCGGCCGGACCTGCGGCAGCACGATGCGCCAGTAAAGGCCGAGTTCCGAGCAGCCGTCCATCCGTGCAGCGTCAAGCAACTCGTCGGGAATCGGACGGATGAACTGCCGCATCAGGAAGATTCCGTAGGCGCTCATGGCGAATGGAAGGATAAGGCCCTGATAGGTGTTGAGCCATCCCATCCGCGCGGTGAGCACATAGAGCGGGATCATGCGGATGAAGAATGGGATCATCAGCGTCGACAGCACCGCGACAAACATGACGCGCTTACCGGCGAATTCCATTTTCGCGAAGACGTAGCCGATCAACGGATCGAAGATCAGATGGAGGAAGGTAATCCCGCCGGCGATGATGAAGCTGTTGAGCGTGAAACGCGCGAACGGCGCCTTTTGCCAGATGTCGATGTAATTCGTGAATTGCCACGTCTCGGGGATCAGAATCGGAATGCCGCTGAAGACGTCGGCATCGCTCTGCAGCGACAGCGAAAGCATGTAAAGGAACGGAAAGATCGACAGCGCCACGCAGAAGAGCAGCAGTAGGTAGGACGGGAGCGTTTTTGCGAATGTCATGCCAATCTCAATAGGTGGTTTCGCGGTTGAGCAGGCGGAACTGAACGAAGGTGATGGCCAGGATCAGCAGGAACATCAGGAAAGACAGCGCCGAGGCGTAGCCGATGTTGAGCTCGAAGAAGGCTGCCTCGAACACGTGCAGGCTGAAGAACCGCGTCGCGTCGGCCGGTCCGCCCTTGGTTATCAGGTAGGCCGGCGCCAGCTCCTGTAGCTGGCTGATCGTGCTGACGACCGCGATGAACAGCGTGGTCGGCGTCAACAACGGCCAGGTCAGATAGCGGAATTGCTGCGTCGGCGTGGCGCCGTCGATGGATGCGGCATCGTAGAAGTCGGACGGGATCGACTGCAACGCGGAGAGGTAGATCAGCATGGCATAGCCGACATCCTTCCACACCGTGATGGCGATGAGGGTCGGCAGCGCGGTCGAGGTGTCGCCGAGCCAATTCTGGGTCGGCAGCCCAAGCTCGGCAAGGAAGCTGTTCAAGATGCCAGTGTAGGGATCGAGAATTGCCTGCCACATCAACGCGACGATCACGAAGGAGGTGATGTAGGGAAAGAAGATGATTGCGCGGATCAGAGTGCGCCCCGGGATCGGCCGGTTGAGCACGACCGCCAGTCCGAGGCCAATGGCGATGCTGGCCGCGGTGACGCCTATCGCGAAGGCCAGCGTCACGAAGAGCGACTGCCGAACGCGCGCGTCGCCGAGGGCAGCAACGTAGTTGTCCAGTCCGGCGAATCGGCTCTCGCCGATCAGCGGCTGGCCGCTGTACAGGCTCGCCCAAAACTCCAGTCCTATCGGATAGAAGAAATAGACCGAGAAATAGAGGATTGCTGGCGACAGCAGCAGGTAAGCGAGAAGCGTTTGTCTGGTGCGCCGGCTGAAGCGGGCAGCTCGCCGGGTCGGCATCGCGCCGACGCGAATGTCCGTATCGGCCGTATCGGTGCTGCCGCTGATAAACATCGGCCTAGTTGTTGGCCAGGATGACGTTGGCCTCGGCCGCGAATTTCGGCATAATCTCGGCTGCTGGCTTCTGATTGTAGATGATATCCTCGAGCGCACTTTGCAGAAGCTTCTCGATTCGCGCGTGCTTGCCGGTGAGGCGCAGCTCGGCGGTGACGTCTTGCGCGTAAGGCAGGCATTTGCTGAAGCTGCCGATGACCGGATCGGCCTGAACCTCGGCGTTTTCGGCCCAGGATTTGCGCGGCATCGTCATGCCCGCTTCCTTGGTAGCCGCCAGTTCCGTGTCGAGCGCGACGAGCCGCTTCAACAACTCCCAGGCCTCCTTCGGGTGCTTGGCGTCCTTAGGGATCATCACGCTGACGCCGCCCGCGAACGTCGCCTGCACCTTGTGCTTGAGTGATGGCGCAACCGCCCAGTTGAGCTTCGGGTTGCCCGAGCGGATCGGCTTCACGTCCCACGGACCGGTTATGATCATTGCGACCCGGTTGGCCGTGAACAGCTTTTGCGGACCCTCATAGTCAGCACCCGCCGCCGGCTTGGTCGCTGCTTTTTCCTTGTGGATCAGGTCGGCGAGGAACTGGATCGCTTCGATCGCCTCAGGACTGTCGAGATTGACCTTGTTTGTCTTGGGATCGTAATAGCTTACGCCGTTCTGCAGCAGCCACGACGAATAATATCCGATGCTGGGGTTGGGAGCGAAGCCGAAGCGGGCGCCGGTCGTCGTCGCCTTGGCAACCTTCAGGAACTCCTCCCAGGTCGCAGGCGGCGCGTCGAAGCCCGCCTGCTTAAGCATATCGACGTTGTACACGAGGGTGGCGCAGGTGAGGTGGATCTGGACGCCATAGTACTGGTCGCCGAGTTTGTTGCGCTCGACGGAATAGGCTTGCCAGTCGTCGGGATAGCCGATCGCCTTGCCGTCTTGTTCGATGAAGTCGTTCAGCGGCCGCAGCAGATTCCGCTGGCCGAATTCCTGCACCCAGCCGCCGGGTTCGGCGACGAGATCGGGCGGACTCTTCGCCGCAAAATCCGCCACCAGCTTGGTGCGCATATCCGGCCACTGGAATTTCTCCCACTGCACCGACCATCCGGGATGATCGGCCTCGAACTTTGCTATTGCATCGGCATAAGCTTGATAGGCGTGGCCGGCGTTCCAATAGAGCGTCAAGGTCTCGGCATGGGCCGCAGTCGCGGTCGTCAGGGCCACGCCCAAAACCATGCCGTGCAGGAATCCGACTGACTTGTAGCGGCTCATCTTGGTCTCCTCCCAGGTTTGCCACCCGCCTTCCTCACAATGGATGGTGTCATATTATTCGATTAATATACCCGCTATACCGCAGTTTTTGTCAAGCTCCGACTGTAATGCAGTGCATAGTTCTGGCCGAACTCGGGCGGAGCTATTTACAGCGCGCGATGGCGAAGTTGCTTCCGGTACCCGGTATGGACGATCGCGGCCTAACCTGGAAAGATCGTGAAACCGCCATCGACTCGGATTACCTGCCCGTTGATGAAGCGCGCGCGCGGACCGGCGAGGAAGGCCACCGCTTCGGCGATCTCTTCAGGCTCCGCATACCGGTTCAGCGATTTCTTGCTCGAATCCATGCGCTGCGGATCGACCACGCGGCTCGCCTGGAACCGTGCCGTCTTGGTGGCGCCGGGGCTCACCGCATTGACGCGTACGCCATCGTCGATCAGTTCCTTGGCGAGGCAGCGCGTATAATGGACGACAGCCGCCTTGAGCGTCGAGTAGACCACCTCGGGCGAGCATCCGATATGCGCTGCCGCCGAGGCGATGTTGATCACCGAGCCTGAGCCACGCTTGACCATCGGCGGAACGAACGCCTGGCAGACCAGCATCGTGCCGATGAGGTTGTTCTCGGTTAGAACCTTGATGTCTTCGTAGTCGATGTCCAGTGCGTTGTTGGGATTGGGCTTTACGCCCTTGGCGCCGATGTCGCCGCCGGCGCAGTTTACCAAGACGTGCACGTCGCCGAGCTCCGCCTCGATCTTCCTCTTCATTTCCGCGACAGCTTGCTTGTCGCCGATGTTGCCGGTGACCGCGGCGATGCGCGTCCCATGCTTCTCCAAGCCCCTGGCAGAGTCGCCGAGGTCCGCGAATTCGCCATATTGAGATGGCCGGGCCCAATCGAGGTCGTGGACCGCGACGTTTGCGCCAAGTTCGGCCAAGCGGTCGGCCATCACGCGGCCGAGGCCGCGTCCCGAGCCGGTGACGAAGGCGGTCAGGCCGCTGAGTTCTCGGGCAGTCATGCTGATTTCTCCATTGCAATGAAATCGAATTTCATCATGTTGGCGGCGCTGCGCCGGATCATGTCGAGCTCGTACGAAACGAGCGCACCGTCATCATCGCGCTCCCATGGCGTGCGGTAGTCGGCGTCGTCCGCAAGGCGGTTCAGGCGCGCAGCACTCAGGCAGGCCGCGAATTCGCGGGCGGTCTTCGGCGCATATCCGTTCCACCAGTCGTCGGTGAGACAGCGAACGTGACGGGCCTCCAGCGCGCCGGGCTCAAGCACCGCCGTCAGCGTGTCGTGGTGCTCGCCAAGGATGGCTGCCAGTTCGGCGAAAGGCACGGCGCCGTCGCCGATCGCGCAGCGGACCAGGCGGTAGCCCTCATCCGTGAACTGGACGCGATAGTCCTTGAGGTGAACGTGGCGGACATGGGGCGCGATCCGGCGCGTGAAGGCAAGCGGCGCCTCGCCGACAGGAAAGGTGTTGCCGGTGTCGTAGGTGATGCCGACACCCGGCCCGCCGAGTTCGCAGAACGCAACCAGTTCGTCGCTGCCGAAGTCCTGATGGTTCTCGATGCCGAGCACGCGTCCCTCGGCCGCCGCACGCGGCCCCCATTCCGTCAAGGCAGCGCGAATCGTTGCGTTGAACTCGCTCCATTTCGGACCCCACGCATTGCGGTCGCCGCACAGGACAGGCGTCAGTGCGATACGGATCGTCGTCGCCTCGAGCAGGCGCGCAGCCCGAAAGGCGTTGTCCAGCGGACCTGCCACTAGAAGTCCGCCGCTCACCACCGGGACGATGTCCAGCGCGGCAAGACGCCTGCGCAGGGCGACGATTTCGGCGTCAGTCAAGTCGGTCAACCAGGGTTCGTAGATCTCGAGCGTGCGTGCGCCCAGTTCCTGCGCCAGCGTGATGAAGCCTTCCAGCCCCACGCCGTCCGGATTGTGCCGCGGCGTGCCGCGGCCCTGCAGGCCGAGATAGTAGGTCAGTCCGTAAGGGTTGAGGCCGAGACGAAACATCAGCTTGGCGGTTCCAATGGAGAGCGGAGAGGCGTCACTAGCGCAGACCGGCATCGACGGTTATGGACTGTTTGGTGATCATGCGGCTGTCGTCGGCCGCCAGGAAGAGCACGGTGCGTGCAATCTCCTCGCCCAGCAGGACGCGGCGAATCAATTGCCGCTGCACCGTCTGGTCGACTGCCTCCTGCGTCTTGAACCACAGCTCGCGCTGCCGCTCGGTCATGACGGCGCCGGGTTCGATCGCATTGACGCGGATGTTATCCGGTCCGAACGACCGCGCCAACGCACGCGTCAGCGCCACCACGGCCCCCTTGGCGGTGGCATAGGCCACCATCTGGTCCGCTCCGAACCGCCAGGCAATGGAGGAGAAGTTTATGATCGAGCCGAAGCCGAGTTCCTTCATATGCGGATGCACTGCCTGCGCGGCGAAGAAGTGATGCCTCAGATTGACGTCGAAGCTGCGGTCCCAATAGTCGGCCGTTACCGCGTCGATGGGATGGCGCTGATCATTGGCTGCGTTATTCACCAGGACGGCGACCGGACCAAGCCGCGCGCGCACGCCTGCTACCGACGCCTTTAGCGCATCGACGTCGGTCACATCGCAATGGAGATATAACGGAGCCTGCCCGGCGGCACCAGCGAGCTCGCGCACCAACGCCTCCGCTGGTTCGTCCTGCACATCGAGAAAGGCTATCCGGGCGCCGTTCGCCACGAAGGCGCGGACCATATCGGCGCCAATGCCGGAGGCGCCGCCGGAGATCAGCACGACCCGATCGGTCAAGCTCGGATAAGTCGCGAATTGTACGGACATCAAACTACAGAAGCGCCTTGGTTGTTGGATCGAACAGACAGGCACGCGACATGTCGATGCCTAGCGTTATCGTCTCGCCCATGACGGGAGCGTCATCCGGCTCGAAACGGCCGGTGATCTCCAGGTCACCCAGCCTGAGCACGGCAAGCGTCTCGGCCCCGGTAGGCTCGACCAATTCGACCGGCGCCTGCATGGACGCCACAGCAGGTTTGCGCGACTTCAGATCGGTCGTGAAACGGTAGATGTGTTCCGGCCGGATACCGAGCACGACGTCCTGTGGCGCACCGGCGGGCATCGGCGCGGCAAGGGCGAGGCTGGCGTCGCTGCCGTCAGCGGCGCGTACCGAGATGCTGGTCGAGCCCGTAAGCCGGGCGGGAATGAAATTCATCGCCGGCGATCCCATGAAACCGGCAACGAACATGTTGGTCGGCCGGTCGTAGATCCGCTTCGGCGTGTCGAACTGCTGTACCGAGCCCTGGTTCATCACCGCAATGCGGGATGCAAGCGTCATCGCCTCGACCTGATCGTGGGTGACATACACCGTGGTCTTGCCGACGCGATGGTGAAGCTTCTTGATTTCGGTACGCATGTCGACGCGCAGCTTGGCGTCGAGGTTGGACAAGGGCTCGTCGAACAAAAACAGCTTCGGGTCGCGCACGAGGGCACGCCCCATCGCAACGCGCTGCCGCTGGCCCCCCGAGAGCTGGCCGGGCTTGCGTTTAAGCAGCTGTTCGATCTGCAGGAGTGCGGCAACCCGCTGGACAGCTTCCGCCTGCGCCGCTTTTGGCACGCCGCGGCTCTCCATGCCGAAGGTGATGTTCTGGCGCACCGTCATGGTGGGATAGAGGGCGTATGACTGGAACACCATCGCAATATCGCGGTCCTTGGGTTGCACCGAGTTCACCAGCCGGTCGCCGATCCATATCTCGCCCGACGTGACGGTTTCCAGTCCGGCGATCATGGCGAGCAAGGTTGACTTGCCGCAACCCGACGGGCCGACAAGGGCGACGAATTCTCCGGTCTTAGCCTCGAGATCGATGCCGGCAAGAATCTCGAGCGAGCCGTAGCTCTTGTGAAGGTTGCGGATCATCAACGCGGACATCGGCGACGCCTCATTTTATGGCGCCCTGGGTGAGGCCGCGCACGAAGTATTTTCCACCAAACAGATAGATCAGCAGCGGAGGCAACGCGCCGATCAGCACGGCTGCGCTCATCACATCGTAAGCACGCGCGGTCGTGCCGCCGGCCGTGAGCGCGACCAACGCCGCCGTAATCGGCTGCTGCTGGCCCGATGTGAAGACGACGCCGAACAAATACTCGTTCCAGATGCCGGTGAACTGCCAGATGACGGTGACAATCAGAATCGGCGGCGACAGGGGCAGGATGATCTTGCGGAAGATCCGCCAGAAGCCGGCGCCGTCGATGCGTGCCGCCTTGATCAGGTCGTCCGGTATGCTGACGTAGAAATTGCGGCAGAACAGGGTGGTGAACGAGATGCCCTGGACGACGTGGATCAACACCAGCCCGTATGTGGAATTGGTCAGGCCGAGCTTGCCGAGCAGGAACGCCCACGGCATCAACGAAATCTGGCCGGGCATGAATACGCCGAGCAGCATCAGATTGAAGATCAGTTCGGAACCCCTGAAGCGCCATTTGGAGAGGATGTAGCCGTTCATGGCGCCGAGAATGGTCGAGATGATGGTGGCGGGGATCGTCATCGCCAGCGAGTTGAAGAAATTGCGCTTCATGCCCTCGCAGGTACCGCTGACGCAGTAGGATCCCCAGGCCTGCGCCCACGCATCGAACCGGAAGCTGCGCGGTACGGAGATGAGGCCGTTGCGGGCAATCTCCGACTGCTCGCGCAATGAGTTGAAGATCACCACCAGCAATGGCACGAGATAGACGACCGCGAAAAGCGTCAGCACGGCATAGACAAGGAAGCGACTCCAGAAATGCCGGCGCGTGGCAGCGGCTTCTTCCGGATCAAAACGGGCATTAGGGGCAATTTCAGCCATTGCGGCCCTCCGCCCGCCGGCGCCAGACGATCCACAAGGAGTACGGCACCAGCACCACCGCGACCGCCGCGAGCATCATCATCGCCGCGGCGGCACCCTCGCCGATTTGGCCGCGCTGGAACATCAGGTCGTAGACATAGATGGCGGGGAAGGTGGTGGACACACCTGGGCCGCCTCGCGTCAACGCCGCCACCAGGTCGAAGGTCTTGATGGCGAATTGTATCTGAATGACCGCCACCGCCAGGAATATCGGAGCGATGGTTGGCAGGATGACCCTCCGATAGGTCCGGAAAACCGACGCGCCGTCGATTTGCGCGGCTTTGACGAGATCCGGATCGACCGACCGCAGACCGGCCAGGAAAAGTGCCATTGCGAAGCCGGACGACTGCCAGATACCGGTTATGATCACCGCATAGATCGCAGTGTTGCGGTTGGCCGTCAGGGCGAAGCTGAAGTCGGTCCAGCCAAGCCCGCGAACGAAGGCCTGGATACCGTCGACAGGATTATAGAGCCAACTCCACACCGTACCGGTGACGATGAAGGACACCGCCAACGGGTAGAGAAAGATGGTGCGCCAAACCGCCTCGCCGCGGACGCGCTGGTCGATCGCGATCGCGAGCAGCAGGCCAACGGCCATCGAGCCAACGATATAGAAGCCGCTGAACAGGAAGAGATTGGTATAGGCGATGTTCCAGCGCCGGTTTGCCCAGAGCGAAGCGTAATTGTCCAGGCCGACGAACCCATAGGTCGGCAACAGCGACGAATTGGACAGCGAGATGTAGAGCGTCCAGAGCGTGAAGACGAAAACATAGATGAAACTCGCCGCTATCGACGGCGCCAGCACCAGAATGGGCACCATCGTGCCCAGGCGCTCGCGCCACGGAGGGGCCGCGGCAGCTGCGGCTGGTACAATCAGATCATGGGTGGACATCGGGCTGCTCCGGCGAGGTCTGGCCGGGAGCTTCGCCCCCGGCCATCATCGGCAGCGTCACTTCTGCGCTTCGGCCGCATCCGCCATCGCATTGGCCGCGTCCTGCGCACTCATATCCGGCGTTGCTACAAACTCCGTGATGCTATCCATTATTGCGCCGCGGACCTTTTGCGGAACCGTCATGTTGTGCGCCATCGAACGCACGAGCGTGCCGGCGGCGATCGAGGCTTGCAGATCCTTTTGCGAGAGCTGCTGGCAGGGATTGAAGCCGTTCGAAAGATCGACGTCGAGGCGGGCCGGAATGGACCCTTTGGTCTGATTGAAAATGGTCTGGAATTCGGGCGACAGGATGATGCTGGCAAGCAGCTTCTGTCCCTCGATATAGTCCGGATCCTTCTGCTTGAAGAACACGACCGAGTCTGAATTCAAGATGAAACCGGGCTTGCCCCAATCGGTCGGCGCCTGGGCGCAGACATAGTCGGTGCCCTCCTTGAAGCCGCCGGCCGTCAGCAGGCCGATCGTCCAGTCGCCCATGATGTGGAAGGCGGCCTCGCCGCGGCCGACGAGATGCGACATGGTATCCCAGTCACGCCCGTTCATGCCGGGGTCCATGTACTTCGAGGTCATGGTGCGAAACTGCTCGAAGGCCTTGACCATGCCGTCGCTGCGCATGGCATCGACGTCGCCCTCGACGAAAGCTTTCTTGTAGAGATCGAGGTCCTGACCGTACACGACCACTTCGAAGACGGTCGAGTCGGTCCAGTCGGCGGTCGAGTGCGAAATGCAGATCTTGCCGCTGGCCACGATCTTGTCGCAGGCGGCGTTGAATTCCGCCCATGTCTTCGGCATCTCGGTGACGCCCGCGTCCTTCATGACCTTCGGCGATGCCCACAGCCAGTTGATGCGGTGGATGTTCATCGGCGCGGCCACCCAATTCCCGGTCGGCTTCATCACCGGCAGCAATTCGGGAGCGACGACCTTCTCCCAATTTTCCGCCTTCGCCAGGTCGTCGAGATTGGCTGTCATGCCCGTCTCGTTCCATTCGGCGATCTCGGGGCCTTTGAGCTGCACAGCGGGAGGTGCGTTGCCGGCGATCACATCAGCACGCAGTTTGGCCAGGGTATTGGCCGTATGGCCTGCGATGGAGGTCTGCTGCCAGGTGCCACCCTTGGCGGTAAACATCTCGCCGAGCTTGGCGATAGCCTGGGCGTCCGATCCGGTGGCCCATTGATGCAAGAGGTTGGTCTTCGGCTCCGCGAGGGCTGTTCCGGTAATCAAGGTGAAGGCGGTAGCGGCCGCAAAGGCCGTCCTCAGGTATTTCATCGTTTCACTCCCATATGTGATGCACGGTTCGTATCGACCGCTTGTGGCCCGCGATTTGAGGTCGTGGCCGGCGAGATTCAGTAATCTCCGTTCTTTCCAAGATGACATATTTGGGCTATCAGTCAACGTGCTTTGTGCCCATCATGAACAAACCTTCGCTTAGAAATTGGCTGATCGACAGGCCGTCCGCGTCGCCGGAGAGCCTGATCGTCCGATGCTTGCGCGAGCGCGGCGTGCTTTCTGCGTCGCAAATTACCCGCATTACCGGTTTGGCGCGGTCGACGGTTTCAACCGCGCTCAACGGCTTGAGAAAATCTGGGATGGTGATCGAATCCTCGGCCCATCATGACGCGGCGAGGGGTATCGGCAGGCCTGCCACGACATTGACGCTCAATCCCGCTGCGGGCACCTGCGTCGGCATCCATCTGGGCCTCGACGAGATGCGGTGTGTCGTCGCTGACGTCTCGCATTCTTTCGTTGCCGAACAAACTATCCCCATGGGTCTGGACTACCAGCCGCAACAGGCGGCCCAGCTCGCCAAGTCAGTAATTGCCCGATGCTACGAAGAGAACGGTCTGCCGATGGCGGGGCTCCTGGGGGTTGGGGTCTCCGTCTCGGGCCCAGTCAGCCGCGAAGGAGTGGTGCTGCGCGCGAGTATCGTTCCGACCTGGGCCGGGGTCAACATCCGCGATGTGTTCGGGCCGGTCCTTGAACAGCCGATCTTCGCCGACAATGAGAGCAACTGCTCGGCCATTGCCGAGCTGATGTGGGGTGCTGCCGTCGGCCAGGACGATTTCGTGCTGTTCAAGGTCGATCTGGGCGTCGGCGGGGCCATTGTCCAGCACGGTCGGCTGGTGAGCGGCATCGCCGGCGGCGCCGGCGAATTCGGGCACATTAGCATCGATCCCGGCGGCGACCTTTGCCGGTGCGGCAATCGAGGATGCCTGGAGCTCTATGCCAGCTTTGCCCGACCGCTCGAGCAGATTTCGCGCATCGTGCGGCGGCCGGTCACGATGGACGACGTGATCATGATGGCCGAGCAGGGCGACGTGAGGGCGCTGCGGATGATCGAGGACACCGCCGAGTTTGCCGGCCGTGGCCTTGGCCTGATCGGTTCGGTTCTCAATCCGCCGCTCATCATCATCGGCGGCCGCATGGCCTTGGCGGGCGACATTCTCCTGGCGCCACTGATCGCATCATATGAACGCCACACGCTCATCAAGTCCCGCGATGTGGCGCCTGCGCTGCGCACGCGGATAATCGTTGGCAAGCACACGGAGAACGATGCATTGCTCGGCGCGGTCGGCCTCGTGCTGCGCCACAACAGCCGGCTTCAGTGACCCGGCTTGCGCTCTGATTTTGCGAGCTGCTCGCCGAAGCAGCGGAACTGATGTTTGCCTACGCGACACGCACCGTGCGCTGCCTCGGCTTGATCGCGGTGGCGAGCAGCAGGCCGGCGATGATGAAGGCGGCGCCGGCGAGATCGTAGTCGTGCAAGCTTTCGCCAAGGACCAGATAAGCGAGAACGGCGACGAAGGCGGTCTGGAGATAGAGCAGCATGCTGGCGCGCCCCGCACCAAGCGTCTCGACGCTACGGTTGTAGAGATAGTACATCAGAGCGCCGCCGGGGCCGGCAACATAGGCGAGAGCCAGAAGGCCGTTCGCATGCAGCGCTGAACGATCCCCGGAAAACAGTTCCCAGAGATAGAAGGGCAGTGCGGCCAGCGCGCCGGCTCCCAGCAGCAGGACCACCATCGGCAGAAGCTCGATAGCGAATTTGGCGCGACGCAGCAGCACGGTGTAGAGGCCCCAACAAAACGCGCTGCCGACGATCCACAACTCGCCGGGATTGAACTGCAGCTGCATCAGCGCGGCAAGGTCGCCGCGCGCCACGATCACCACCATCCCAGCCAGAGCGACCAGCGCTCCAAGCGCTTTCCAGACACCGAGGGGCTCGCCGAGCACGAAGCGGGCAAGCACCATGGTCATGATCGGCGACAGCGCCATGATGATGCCGGCGGTTGTCGCGTTGGTGTAGTTGAGGCCCGTGTAGATCATGCCCTGACACAAGGTTAGCCCGATAGTGCCGATGACCAGCACCTCGATCACCCGGGATTGGATCAGCACGAGCATCGCCCCGTGATGACGATGGACGATAGGCAGCAGGATCGCGCACGCGAGCGTCAGCCGCCAGAAGCAGAGCGCCCAAGGCGGCATCTCGGGGGCAACCCACTTGGCGGCGATATAGACGCCGGCCGACAGGAGCCAGCAGAGCGTCGCGAGGGAATAGGCGAGCGGAAGTGATGCGCCGGGTGTCGCCTTCGCTACACTTGGATGTGCTATCGGCAGCGATTGGATATCCGTCTCCTCCCACCGCAGACTTTAGCAGATTTGCAGCGTCTTGCTAAGCAGCAACAACAGCTGTTTCACCAGCTGGTGCAATCGGTGGGTCATTGTGGGTCCCGCCGTTCACGGTCTCCTTCCATTCGAACGCATGTTGGCCCATGATTCATATTGCGCGACAGATATTCGCGCGGTTGCCACAATCTTCTCGCGCCATATTTCTACCGAGAGCAGATCTGTCGCGAATTCCTGGTCCTAGGATCACGAGCGCCGCTGTTTCGAAGCAATTGGAAGAATAAGCCACTGACTTCCGTTTGCACAAAGAGCGCGACACAGATCCATGCGGAGGACGTCCGATGCATGCCGGCTTCCGAGGAAGCGTACTCGTAGCGGTGTTGGGCACCGTCATGGCAAGCTGCGCTGGCATTCCGGCGCAAAAAACCGGGGCAATAACCGGCTATGGCCCCAACCCCACTTTACCGAAACCAAGACCGACGCTGATCCCGACTGTTAACATCGCCGAGGCGAAAGGCTGGCAGAAAGAAGGTATGCCGACCCCGGCGAAGGGGCTGACAGTGAACGCCTTCGCCACCGGCCTCGACCATCCGCGCTGGCTACATGTGCTTCCGAACGGCGACGTGCTGGTTGCTGAAACCAATGCCCCTGCCAAGCATGACGAAGGCTTCAGTCTTAGAAAGGTCTTCATGGACCTGGCTATGAAGCGGGCTGGCGCCGCGACCAAAAGCGCCAACCGCATCACGCTCCTGCGCGACACGGATGGCGACGGCATTGCGGATGTACGCACGACGTTCGCGGAAGGCCTCAATTCGCCCTTCGGCATGACGCTGTCCAAAGGCAAACTCTTTGTCGCGAATACCGACGCGCTCGTCGCTTTCCCCTACTCCAATGGCCAGACCCGAGTCAGCACGTCGCCGGAAAAGATCATCGACTTGCCGGCCGGGGACCTCAACCATCATTGGACCAAGGACGTGATCGCAACTCCGGATGGACGCAAGCTCTATGTCACCGTTGGTTCCAACAGCAACGTTGGAGAAAACGGCATAGCCGCGGAGAAGAACCGCGCCGCTGTCCTTGAAGTGGATCGGTCTACCCGCCGCACTCGGGTCTTCGCCTCGGGCCTGCGCAACCCGAACGGGCTCTCCTGGAATCCTGAGACTGGCCAGCTTTGGGTCGCCGTGAACGAGCGTGACGAGATCGGCGACGACCTTGTGCCGGATTACATGACCTCGGTTCGTGACGGCGCTTTCTACGGCTGGCCCTACAGCTACTACGGACAGAACGTCGACGAACGTGCCAAGCCGCAGCGCCCCGATCTCGTGGCGGCAGCGATCAAGCCCGATTACGCCCTGGGCTCTCATACCGCCTCGCTGGGACTGACCTTCTCCAAAGGCGCGCGGCTCGGTCCGGCCTACGGCAACGGCGCCTTCGTCGGCCAGCACGGCTCGTGGAATAGAAGCGTGCACAGCGGCTACAAGGTCATCTTCGTGCCGTTCCATGGTGGCAAACCGAGCGGTCCACCGGAAGATGTGCTCACTGGCTTCATCGGGCGTAATGGCGAGGCGATGGGCCGGCCGGTCGGCGTCGCTATCGATCAGACTGGCGCACTGCTCGTCGCCGACGACGTCGGTAATGTCATCTGGCGGGTCCGCCGGGCGAATGGCCGTTGAGCGCATGTGGCCTTTCTGATTCCGACCTCACCAGCCTTCGGCTACAGCGCCACGCCCGATATGGCTGCATTCGGCTGCGATTTCGATGCAAATGCCAGGTGACGACATCGCGCCTGCCGCATGTCGGTCGCTATGGCGACGTCTATTTTGCGCATGGCTATTCGGGCAAGGGGGTGATCCTGTCGACGCTGTCGGGCAAGCTGCTCGCTGAGGCGATCACCGGTGATGCTTCGCGGCTCGATCTGTTTTCGACCCTAAGCCCGCTGCCGTTCCCCGGCGGCACGGCGCTGCGCGGCCCGCTCTATGTGCTCGGCATGCTTTGGTACGCAATGCGTGACCGCATCAAACATTGAGCGCAGGCATGCGCAATGAGGCCGAGCGCCGCCACCAAGCGATTAACGGCTGATTTCGCGGCGGCGTCCGACTTGATCGATCTTGAATATGGTCCGTAGGCAATGGCCGCGAGTCGGTCCATGCCCTGCTCCCGAAGCCTGAGCGCCGATAGACCTGCCTGCTATTTCCTCAGCTAATAGATCGATATGATTGCAGGATTGACCGTTTCATATCCCAGGCGCGGCTCCGATTTGTCTTTCGAAATCGCGCTGGAGACAGTTCCGGTTGAACTGCTATCCAATTTTGTTTCCCTGTTTTTCTTGATCGTGCTGCCCGACAGGTCGGCGCAGGCCGACGTTACTTCTGTACTGACCACTCTCTTTTTCTCGTGCGCAACGGCGGCGGTGGATACGGCCATCACAATTGCCGCGCAAACAATCGTCAATCTCATTGATTCCCCCTTAGAGCACCGCAAAAATGTGGTCGGCTGCTTTGAGACGCCGGCGAAGGCGGTATTCGCGCCTGGCCGGCCCATGCAGCTTCCGACTGCACAAGATTGTAACTACATTAGCTGCAGCGCAAGTAACCATTTCGGACTAGGGAACGGGTTCCCCTTCGATCGAAAGCGCTGGGCTGCCGGCGAAAAAGCAGGCGTTTTAGCCGTTCTCGCCGCCGAGCGCCTTCCAATTTTGGGACAGAGGTTGGCTGATGCCCTTAAACTCACGGCTACGCATTGGTTGGATCTATGCAGCGACAAGGCCAACCTTGGCAAAGCCTCTTACATAGTCACCTTCGGGCAGCACCAGTCTTGGAATTCACGCCCTCAAGCAAGGCGAGCAGGCCTTTCAGAATTTCGATTGGCGGCGGCGGACAACCTGGAATGTGCAGATCGACAGGCAAGGCCTCGGACACTCCGCGCACCACCGCATAGCTGCCGGCGAAACAGCCGCCATTGCCTGCGCAATCTCCCAGTGCGACCACCCATTTTGGGTTGGGTGTTGCGTCGTAGGTCAGCTTCAATGCCTCGCGCATGTTTTTTGTGACCGGCCCGGTGACGAGCAGTACATCGGCATGGCGCGGTGATGCGACGAACCGGATCCCAAAACGCTCGATGTCATAGAAGGCGTTGTTCAGCGCGTGCATCTCAAGTTCGCAGCCGTTGCAGGAACCGGCATCGACCGCCCGGATCGACAGGCTTCGCCCCAATCGTTTGTGAGCAGCCCCATCGAGCGCGCGTGCGAGTTCGTCGACTGCCGTGCTGCTTGCCAACGGCGGACGCTCGGTGAGAGGGGGGCGTATCAGGCTTTCAAAAAGAAGCTTGCGCATGACAGCGTGCCTTCAGAGATCATGGCCCGAATAAGAGCAGTTGAACGATTTGTTGCACAGCGGAAAGTCGGCAACGATGTTTCCTTCGATCGCCGCTTCAAGGAGCGGCCATTGAAACCATGACGGATCACGGAGGTGACAGCGCTCGACCAAGCCGCCCTTGCCAATGCGCAGCCAGGCCAGAATGTCGCCGCGGAAACCTTCGACGAGCGCCATGCCTTCATGCGATCGGTTTGTCTGCGCGAAATCGACGCGGATCGGCCCGTCTGGCAGCTGTCGCAGGACTTGTTCGATCAGGGACAGGCTCTGTTCGACCTCGTGGATACGAATCCATACACGGGCGTTCACATCGCCTTCCTGGAGGAGAGGTACATCGAAGGCGAGTTCGCCATAGGGTGGATAAGCGAGATTGCGTCGGGCATCGAAGTCCCGACCGGAGGCCCGGCCAACGTAGCCTCCGGCGCGATATTGACGAGCGAGTTCCACCTTCAGCCGGCCAGTCGCGACAGTCCGATCCTGCAGCGACGCAGTGTTGTCGTAGAGCTCGACCAGCGCGGGAAACCGCTGCCTGATCTCTGCGATCAGGGACCTGAGCGCTGTCGTGCCCTCATCGCTCAGGAAGCTTGCCACGCCTCCGGGCACGATGCAGTCGCGCATCAAACGATGACCGAAGGCAGCATCGCTTGCCCGCAATACGCGCTCACGCAGCACCCCACAGTGGGCATGCATGAGCGCGAAGGCGGCATCATTGCAGATAGCGCCGATGTCGCCCAGATGATTGGCCAGGCGCTCCAACTCGGCCATGAGCGCTCGCAGCCAGACCGCGCGTGGGGGAACCTGGACACCCAGCGCCGCCTCGACGGCGCGGGCAAAAGCGAGGGAGTATGCCACGGTACTGTCGCCAGAGGTTCTGCCCGCCAATTTGGCCGCACGGTCGATGTCGGACCCCGCCATCAGGCCTTCTATACCCTTGTGCGCGTATCCGAGGCGCTGCTCCAGCCGGACGACCGTTTCACCGCTCGCCGTGAACCGGAAATGGCCCGGCTCGATGATGCCGGCATGCACGGGCCCGACCGGGATCTGATGCAGGCTCTCCCCCTCTGCAGGCAGGAAACTGTACGGGAAGGCAGTCGCAGCAGACGTCCGGACGCGGGTACTCAACGGATAGCTGACACCCCAGTGGCCATGATCAAGCCACTGTCGTGTATCAGGCGCACCTTGTGGTAGGAGCCCGAACAGGTCAGCGGCCGCACGTTCCAGGCGCAATGCGGGCGGATGCAGCCGGCCGACCGATGGGTAGCGGCCACTGGGGCATTCCAGGCTGGCGACGCCAATGTCCCCGGCGCTTTCATCGAGAAGTGCCATGTGGACGGCGCCTGGCTCACCCCATAGGCCGAGCAAGCTCCAGTGGCCCTCGGCCAGTTGCTCGACGGCAAAGCCCCATTTTTTCGGAGTCACCACGGCGCGCGACCACGGGAAATGATTTTCGACACGTTGGCCAGCAAGGATGAGGTCGATCAGCCCGGGCATGCTCTTTCTCTCCTCTGCTCACCCCAGGATACTTGCGACGTGCTGGAACCATGTGACCAGCGGTGGCGGCAGATAGATGCCGGCGGCAAACACCAACGCCAAGTGGGAATACATCGGAATGTAGGACGCCTCGGCGGGTGCAGTGCTGCCGCGCGGTTCGCCGAAAGCGACGCCGGTCAGTCGAAGCAGCAGGGCGCCGAAAGCGAGCAGAATCCCGAAAACCAACGGCATCGCCAAAAGAGGGTGTCTTGCAAATGTCGAACTCACGACCAGGAATTCGCTCATGAAGATACCGAGCGGAGGGAGGCCGGCAATGGCAACGACGCCGATGACGAGCGCCCAGCCAAGGGCAGGATGTGTTTCCGTCAGTCCCCGGATTTCGGCGATGTTCTGTGTCCCCTTGACCTGGGCAATGTGGCCGACCGTGAAAAAGATCGCCGACTTGGTCAGGCTGTGCATGACCATGTGCAGCAGCCCGGCAAAATTGGCGAGCGGGCCTCCTATGCCGAAGGCGAACACGATGATGCCCATGTGCTCGATCGAGGAGTACGCGAACAGGCGTTTGATGTCGCGGCGGCGGTAGAGCATGAAGGCCGCGAAGACAAGCGACGTCAGTCCCATCGTGATCATCAATGGCCCAGGTGCGATCGCTTCCGGGCTTGCCGCGAGCAATAGCTTGAAGCGCAGCACGGCATAGAGTGCGACGTTTAACAGCAAGCCCGACAGCACTGCGGAAATCGGCGTTGGACCCTCAGCATGCGCGTCTGGCAGCCAGGCATGTAAGGGCGCAAGGCCGACCTTTGTCCCGTAGCCGAGCAGCAGAAAGATGAAGGCGACATTGAGCAGAGCCGGATCGAAGCGCGCGGCGTGAGCGATGAGCACCGTCCAGACCATCGCATTCGTCCCCTCGCCAACAACCGGCTGTGCAGCCATGTAGACGAGGATGGTGCCGAACAGTGCGAGCGCGATGCCGACGCTGCCCAGAATGAAATATTTCCAGGCTGCCTCCAGCGCTTCGTGCGTGCGGTAGATGCCGACCATGAGCACGGTGGTCAGCGTGGCAAGCTCCACCGCCACCCACATCAAGCCAATATTGTTCGACACGAACGCCAGGTTCATGCCGAACATCATGACCTGGTACATTGCGTGATAAAACCGCAAGTTCGGGACTGTTAGCCGCCCGCTCTCCAGTTCGTGGGCAATGTAGGAAGCGCTGAAGACGCTGGTGGTGAAGCCGACGAATGTGTTGAGCACGATGAAGACGATATTGAGATCGTCGACGAGCAGATACTGCCCAGGCTGCGGGCGGTCGGTGACAAGAAGCGACAGGGCGGCGAGCAAGGTCAGCAAGCTCGCAGCGACATTGACGCCCGCCGATATCCGGTATTTCGGCAGCGCCGCCAGAAGTGCGGCCGCGAAGACCGGTATCAGCAAAATGGCGGCCACCGCATCGAGGGAAAACGCGGTCAACGGTGTTCTCCCCTGTAGTCGTCGAGCGCGCCGACATCCACCGAGTCGAACCTCTCGCGGATGCGGAACAGGAAGACTCCGATGACGATGAAGGCGATAAGGATCGAGAAGGCGACACTGATCTCGACGACCAGAGGCATGCCCTTGGCCCCCGTGGCGGCGAGGACCAGACCGTTCTCGAGCGACATGAATCCGACAACTTGGCTGACGGCGTTGCGGCGGGTGACCATCACCAGCAGCCCCAGCAAAATGATGGACAGCGCGAAAGCCAGGTCCTCGCGGGCGAGGGGATCAGCCTCGGGAGTGACGCGCAGCATCAGGACCATGGACAGGGTCACCAGGCCTATCCCCGCAAGCATCGTCGTACCGATGCCGACGGCGGTCTCGACGTCACGATGGATGCCGAGCCGCTGAATGATGCGATGAAGCCCGACAGGAATGACGATCGCCTTGAAGACGAGGGCGATCGCCGCCGTGACGTAGAGATGATGCGCGTCCTGAATGTATGCCTGCCAAGCTACGGACAGGGCCAGCACGATTGCATGAAGCGCAAAAACGTTGATCAGAGCAAAGAGGCGATCCTGATACAGCATCATGAAACTGACCAGCACTAGGCCGCCGGCGAGCAGGTGAGCGATGTCGAAGGTGAGGCCGTTCATCAGAGGCTCCGCGAGACGAACAGCAGGAGCGTGCCAAGCAGGGCCAGCATCAGCGCTGCCCCGAGGAAATCCGGGACGCGGAAGACGCGCATCTTGGCGATGGCAGTCTCAAACACGGCGAGGAGAACGCCACATACGGCAAGCTTGCCGACATAGGCGACGACACCCGGAGCAAGGGATTCCAGTCCTGCCCCGGCGCTCGCCAGGCCCCAAGGTAGGAAGACGCAGGAAATCAGCGACACATAGAGCAGAAGCTTGAGGAAGGCGGCAAACTCGATCATCGCCAGATGGCGACCGGAATATTCCAGCACCATCGCCTCATGAACCATGGTGAGTTCCAGATGGGTCGATGGGTTGTCCACGGGTATGCGGGCGTTTTCGGCGATCGCCACCATCACGAGGGCGATGAGCGACATCCCGAGCGACACCCGCAAGCCAACCTCCGGTGACCCCATGAAGGCGGCGACCGTTGAGAGTTGCGTAGCACCCGCGACGAGCGCCAGGCTGAACACGATGAGCAGCATGGCGGGTTCGGCCAGCGAAGCGATCATCACCTCGCGGCTCGAGCCGATGCCGCCGAAGCTCGTGCCGACGTCCATGCCTGCCAGCGCCAGGAAGAACCGGGCGCTTCCCAGCAGTGCGACAATGGCTATGAGATCGGCGGTCCAACTGAATGTAAGGCCGGCGGCGAATGTCGGGATGAGCGCCGCGCCGACCCAGGTGGTGGCAAAGATCAGATAGGGCGTCACGCGAAACAGCCAGGATGCGTTGTCCGCCAGAACGACTTCCTTGCGCATCAGCCGCAAGAGATCGCGGTAAGGTTGGATCAGGGAAGGACCCTGGCGGCGCAAGAGCCGTGCCTTCACCTTGCGCACGAATCCGGTCAGGAGCGGCGCCAGCAAAAGCACCAGCGCCATCTGCGCGCCTTGAACGGCCAACTCGAGAATCACGGCCATAGTGCGAGCACCAGGAGCAGGACAATGAGAAAGAGAAAGACGAGGGTCAGGTAGCGCCTGATCGTCAGGAACTGCAGATGGTTGAGGTGGTCGGTCGCAAAGTCGAGGGCCCGGCCGATAGGCAGGTACAGCGTCTCCCAGATCACATCATGCATTTCGACATTCAGACGAGCCGGACCGGTCTCGCCAGGTGCCGGCATTTCGACGGTTTCCCTTGCACGGAATACGAACGTGCCGAAGACGCGGCGGATAGGCTGCGCGAAGCTGACGGCCGTGTACTGCGAGCTCGGGACCACATCCGGGAAGCCACAACCCCAGGCGGGACCCCGACGGAGTGCATGTGATGCAAAGCGATGGATCACATATGCCGCAGCGGATGCGGAAAAGGCGATGAACAGGAACACCAACAGGCCGTTGTAGGAACTGCGGCTCGCTGCAATCGGCACGATAGACAGCCAGGGCTGGGCCATCTGCACAGGCATCCGACTGCCGATCAGTGGCAGTGTCACCGATGAGAGGCCGTCTATCACAAGACCGGGCAGAATGCCGGCCAGGAGACAAAGGGCAGCGAGAATGAACAATGCCGCCAGCGAGTAGCGGTCGACCTCATGCGCCAGTTCCACCGCGGCCGAGCGTGGCCGGCCGAGGAATGTAATCCCGAACGCCTTTACAAAGCAGGCCGCGGCCAGTGCCGCTGACAGCGCCAGCAGACCGCCAACGGCGGGCACCATGACCTTCAGTCCCCATTGTGGCAGATCGGGGCTCTGCAATATGGCCTGAAAGGCCAGCCATTCGGAGACGAAGCCGTTGAAGGGTGGAAGTGCCGAGATCGCGACGCAACCGACGAGAAAGGCAAAACTTGTAAAGGGCATGCGGTGGATGAGACCGCCCAGCTTCTCCATATCCCGCTCTCCGGTTGCCGTCAGAACGGCGCCCGCGCCGAAAAACAGCAGGCTCTTGAAAAAGGAATGGTTGAGGACGTGGAACAGCGCGGCGGTGAGGGCCAGCGCTGCAGCCGATGGCATGGCGTTCGCCTTGAAAGCGAGCGCGAGACCAAGGCTTACGAAGATGACGCCGATGTTTTCAATGGTGCTATAGGCAAGCAGTCGCTTCAGGTCCTTTTCCATCAGCGCGTAGAGGATGCCGAGAACCGCCGTCAGGCCGCCAAGGAAAAGCACGGCAACGCCCGACCACCATGCCGGCTCACCGAGCAGATCGAAAATAACGCGTATGAAGCCATAGACTGCGACCTTGGTCATCACGCCGCTCATGAGAGCCGAGACGTGGCTTGGCGCGGCCGGATGAGCGAGTGGCAGCCAAACGTGAAGCGGGACGAGTCCAGCCTTGGAGCCGGCGCCCAGCAGCATGAGAACCAGGACGAAAGCAGCGGCGAACGGGGTCGGGTCGGCGGCTCGCATCGCGTCGAATGTGTAGGTTCCATCGGATCCGGCGAGCAGGCCGAACGCAAGCAGCAGCGCGAGTGTGCCGAAGCTCGCCATCACGAGATAGATGTAGCCCGCCCGCGCATTGTCCTGCTCGCGATGGTGCGCCATGACGAGCGCCCAGGAGGCGAGCGACATGAATTCCCAAGAAAGCAGGAAAGTGAAGGCGTCGTCGGCCACCACGACAAGGTTCATTCCGGCTAGGAAAGCCGGGAAGAACGGCAGCACCCGATGCGGCGCAGACTCATGCCTGCCGTAGCCGAGGCCATAAAGGCTGGCCATGGAGCCGCCGAAGTTGACGACGATGAGGAAGAAAGTCGAGAGCGCATCCAAACGGAAATGAGCGCCAATCCATGGCAATCCAAGAGGCAACACCACAGTCGACGGGGTGACGGGATTGTCGGCGATGCGGCTCGCGAGAACCATGAGCACGGCCGCCGATATACCTAGCGTCAAGCCGTAGATCAGGCGTGTTCCCGAGTCGGATCTGCGGCTTTCCGCAATCGCAAGCACCGCAGTCCCCAGGAGCGCAGCGACGCCCCACAGGAGGACCGCGGCCCCCGAAATCACGCCACGCTCCTCACGGGGAGTTTGGCATCCGTATCGACCCCGCCAAGGATTTTGGCGGGGTCAAAATCCGCTTTCAGTCGCACGCCGCGCCCGCCGATTTGGCTGGAGGCGCCTTCAGCGATCAATTCCACGCCGGCGAGGTCAAGTGCCCCGATCAGCTTCATGAGAGAATCGACGTTACCCCGAATAATCGACTCGCTGGCTTCCATGCGTTGAATTGTCGGCACGGAAAGACCGGACAATTCGGCAAGCCTGCGCTGGTCGATGCCAAGGAGCGCCCTCGCGGCACGCAACTGTGGAGCAGTTATCACGGTCGCATCCCCCTTTTTGATCAGCTTTGAGATATTATCTCTACGTCTTGCAGCATATATTAAAATGCGGCGCATTCAATTAGTGATGCGTGGCGCATCTGTCTTGAGGCTGTAGAAAACCGGGCGATACGCCCTGCGCCTCGAACCAAAGCCATGCGGCCGTTCCCGTCACTGCCAGTCTTGTCGCCAGCCGTCTCGGATTGCGCGTGATGGCGCCGGCGATGGGCCTTATCTCGGCCGGCCACTCGATTGGAGCCGCCGCGGGCTACAGGCCTTTTCAGGATCCGACCGGCACCTGGACCGTCAATGATGCTCGTACCGGGCGGCCCGCCGAGATGGGCAGCCGAACCATCGTTGGAATGAACCAGCACGATCCCGAGGAACTCGCCGATCTCCTCAACGGGCTGAATGCACAAAGGCAATCTGGTTCTGCGGACGGAATTTCTGAAGAAAGCGTAGGAGAGCCACCGCTGCGATGGGATGTTGTCTCGAGGCTTGTACGGGAGTGCAATCTAGAGCACCGAAACGTCATGGCCCTCGCAGCTATCGGATCGCCCTGTCTTGAGAGAAGCGCCCTGCTGCAAAACCGGGTGTCAAAATTGCAAAATCGCGCGACCCGCTACATGAGACGACTGGCACCGTACATCTCTATGTATCTGATTTTTCTTGGAATTTGGTAGCGGGAGAGGGACTTGAATTACCAGCAATATCAAACGTTTACATGATGCCAGTCAGCATTCTGCGAAAAAAGAGTCCACAGGGTAAATGCGATACAGTCGATTTTGCCGGCTCTCGACAAAGAAAAACCCCGCCACGGTGGGCGGGGTTGGGTAGTCTCACATCGAAAGCGGACGTGATCAGTCGGCTCTGGTGAAATCCAGATAGAACTTGTCGTCGACCTTGAATTTGCCGACCAGCGCCGTATTGGTGACCGTCAGCGAGAGCGAGCCACAAGGGCTGAACTTAGCGAACTGCTGATCCTCGTCGCTACCGTCTGCGGGATATGCGCCGTCCTTCGATGGGAAATTGAAGGTGAGCGTTTCTTGGGTCGGGGTTCCGACCGTGGGATAACTGGCGATGTTGGTGATCTTCACCTTGGCGCGCATTTCTGGCATTTTGGGTTTCTCCAGTTGAGGGGTTGTCCCCGGCTCGGCCACTGGCGGAATTACCCGCCTAAGTCATGACAGCCTCCCCATGTTGCGACTGAAATTCGAGGCAGCGCACCACCCCAACTAAACCGTCAGTCGATCCGTGAGCCCGGATCAATAATTCACGTCTAGTCCCTTTGAGCTTGAAAGTCACGTTAAAAGTGATATTAAGGAGGCAAGACCTTGGAGACGTGAAATGGAATTGGACCGCAACCTTCGGATCGAGCAGGTGATCGAGATCACCACGCTATCTCGAACGGAAATTTACCGCCGCATCAAAGCCGGCCTTTTCCCATCACAGAAACGCGTTTCGCACAAAGTCGCCGTATGGCGGGCGAGCGAAATCAAGGCGTGGCACGAGGCCATTTTCAGTGCATGACACCGTGCCAAACCTCATCAGGCAGGCCGTGGCCGAGGGGCGCGTCACGCGGCTCCCAACCGCTCAGCCGAAGACGCTTATCCCCGAGCAGGTGAGGTTCCATCCTGACACCTGCGGCTGCGGCGGCGAGATATGCCGCGCCCCATTCCTCGACGAACTGGACAGGGACTCAGCGTGAAGAAACTTAATAGACGGATCGCGGCGGCCATGGACGCACGTGTCAAGGCGAGTCGCAAACTCTCGGCCGTTGCCTTCTTGGTTCAACAAACCTGCAAGCATGAGATCGTTGGCGAGACGGAATATCGATCGCCCGGCTTAGCCGCTCAGAGAATATGCCTGCATTGTCGGCTGCAGGAAGAAGGCTCGCATTGGAGCGGTGGCTCCACATGGTCTCGGCACGATCACGGCAAGTCGATCTTAGGCAATTCGGTCGACCGAATAATCACCCAGATCGGCCGCGACGAATTCTATTCGTTTCGTTTGCCGGTCCAAGCGGAACCCTCGGAATGATCGACGACGATCTGTCAGACCTGCTAGGCGACGATGAGGCACCGCGTCCGAAGCGCGGACGGCCGACCAAGGAAGAAGCCGCAGCCAGGCTCCAAAGGGACGCGACGAAGAACCTTCCCCACTACACCGAGTTCCGGCGCCCCGTGGGCGTGACGTTCTTCTCGAACATCCTCGGCGTGCAGCCCAAGCAAATCCAGAAGCGTCTTGAGCGGTGCCCGGTCGACTCGTGGACCACGCACGCCGGCAAGCCGCAGCCGATGTATGATTTCCTCACCGGCATGTCGTATCTGATCCCGCCGCAGGGCAGCATTGAAGACTGGCTGTCGCAGCAGAACCAAGCCTCACTGCCGCCGATCGTGTCGAAGGCGTATTGGGAGATGACCAACGCCCGCATCCGCGCCCTGATGGCGGCTGGGCAGCTTTGGCACGATGAAGACGTGCTGATGACCTTCGCTCGGGTCTCGATGTTGATCCGGCAGGAAAGCAAGATGTGGATCGAGGACATGCCTGGGCGGCAGAACCTCACGGATGAGCAGTACAACTTCTTGGTTGACCGCGTGAACGACATGAACACGCAGATCAGGGATAAACTCGAACTGCTGCCGCGCGAGTTCCAGACGAACGCGCATTCGCGCGAGATCGAGAAGGAGCTTGCGGACACTGACACGCGGCCGACTCCGGGTGACGAATGAACCCCTGCCGCGAAATGTTCGGACCCGTCGCGACGCCGCCGCGCTTCGTGATCTTCTCGTCATACGGCAACGACAGCATTGCGCTCATCCAGTGGGCGCGCGAGCAGGAACTGCGCGACGTTGCCGTGGTCTTCAGCGACACCAAATGGGCAGCACCATGGTGGATGAACCGCGTCGAGCACATGGAATGGTGGGTCGAGAGCCTTGGCTTCTGGACCGATCGCACCACCTCATTGGGCTTCGTCGAACTCGCTCGAATGAAGAAAGCGTTCCCGACGCAACAGTATCAGTGGTGTTCTTACATTCTCAAAATCGAACCTGGCGAACGTTGGCTAGCAGAAAATGATCCTGAGCGTAGGGCAGTCTGCCTGACTGGCGTGCGGAGGGAGGAAAGCAGTGCCCGAGCCGACTTCCCTCGCTATCTCGCGCGTTCGATGAACCACGGCGGCCGGGTGATGTTGACTCCGTTCGCGGACTCCACGGAAGCCGAACGAGACGGCTACCTCGAACGGGCTGGTGTCAAGCCGTTGCCGCATCGCTCCATGGAATGTGGGCCGTGCATTAACAGCAATCGCGCCGACATCCAGGCGTTGACCGAGCCCGAAATCTCGAAGCTTGAAGACCTCGAAACTGAGATGAATAGCGAGTTTGGGCTGACTAGGAACGGCAAGCCGCGCACGTTCTTTAGGCCGCATCGTCACATGGGCGCAGTCGGCATCCGCGAAGTCGTGTCTTGGGCGAATAGTCCGCGCGGCAAATTCAAACCTGAACATCCAGTCGAAGACGACGTGGCAGAAGACTTGCCTCCAGAGAAGGACGGCATGGCTTGCGCCAACGGATACTGCGCGAATTAGCCGGAGAATGAGCATGAGCATCGCCGATACAATGCCTGTTTGCCCGAAATGCGGTTGGGTTCCCGATTATTCATGCGGTTGCCCGGATGGAACGACCACGTTTCCGCTTGTGGATCGCGCAACGTTCAATGCCGAAATCAAATGCACCCAAAAGAAGGACGCTAGTTATGACCACCTGCCCGACAATTCGCTATGACATCTTCATAGCCGGTGATTTAGATCAAGCAAAACAGACCTGCAGAAGTTACTGCTTTGGCATTGGCTTATGTGTCACTGTGGAGCCTGTCACTTATATTTATACGGGAGGTGAGGAAGTCGGTGTCCGTGTCGGTCTGATAAACTATCCGCGCTTCCCCTCCGATACGGAGAAACTTGGGCTGCGGGCGCGCGAACTAGCGCACCAACTTATGCACGACCTTTTCCAACACTCCTACAGCATCGTCGGACCCGATCAAACAGAATGGTTTTCCCGGCGAGCATCATGACCGCGAGAATGCGCCCGCCATCCGTGGCGGAACTGATCAGCGAAGCCCGGCACCAGACCCTTGAGAGCATCGTCGTCCGAGGCTTCGAGAGCCTGCAACCGCAGCAGCGCCTGACTGTCACCGAGGCCGGTGAGAAGTACACGCGCATCGGCAGCGGTGGCGGCCACAGCACACCCTGGTCGCTCAAGCGCACGCCTTACATCCAAGAGCCGCAAGACACGCTCACCAGTCTGGATTTTCAGGGGTGCATCTTTGTCGGGCCTGCCCGCACAGGCAAAACGATGATCCATCTGAATTGGACGTCACATACGGTGATGACCGATCCGGCTGACATGATGCTTGTCCACATGGATCGCGAGAATGCGCGCAAATGGTCGAAAGGTGACCTTGAGCGGTATCTGCAAGCCTCGACTTTGGTTCGACAACACCAGCTTACGCACCGCAAGGACGACAACACCTTCGACAAGGAATTCGATACAGGAATGCGATTGCTGCTGACCTACCCAACGGCGAGCAATCTTTCCGGCATCACCATGCCACGCGTCGGTCTGATCGACTATGAACGCATGGACGACAATATCGAGGGTGAAGGTAACCCCTTCGACTTGGCGCAGATGCGCACGACCACGTTCAAACGATTTGGCATGACCTTCGCCGAAGCGTCGCCGAACCCGAACAAGGAAATCCAGGACCCGAAGTGGATGCCCTCGACACCGCACGAGGCGCCGCCGATCCGTGGTATTTTCGAGCTTTACAACCGTGGTGATCGCCGCCGCTGGTATTGGTGTTGTCCGCATTGTCAGGAGGCGTTCGAACCCGACTTCAAACTGCTGCGCTACCCTGACAGTGTCGACATCATGGAAGCTCGCGAGCAAACCTTCATGGCATGTCCGATCTGCGGCGGCATCCTCGAACCCGGCATGAAGGAGGAATTAAACGAAGTCGGCAAATGGGTGAAGGACGGCATGATATGGGTGCCGGTTGAAAAGAAGATCGTCGAGCGCAACGGTATGAAAGCCGCACGGTCGAGCATCGCGTCATTCTGGATGAAAGGGCCGGCCGCCGCCTATCAGGATTGGGGGCAATTGGTCGAGAAATACCTCCGAGCCATGAAGGCGCTTGAGGATACGGGGGACGACGCGCCGCTGCGCAAAACCGTCACCACCGACCAGGGCTCCTTCTACATTCCGCTGTCGCGCCTGTCGGAGCGGTCGCCGGAAGACCTGAAGACCAACGCGGAAGATTGGGGCTCGACCGAGGAAGAACCTACGGTGCCGCATGGCGTCCGCTTCCTGATCGCAACCGTCGATGTGCAGAAGTCCGCCTTCGTGGTTCAGATACAAGGCTTCACCGCGACCGGCGACATGGTGGTGATCGATGGTTTCAAGTTGCGGCTATCGGATCGACTCAACGGCGCGGGCGAAAAATTGCCAATCGATCCGGCCGCGTTCGGGGAGGATTGGGATGTTCTGATCGACGGCGTGTTGCTGAAGACCTATCCGCTTGCGGATGTGAGCGGGCGGCGTATGCGCATTCGGGCAACTGGCGGCGACTCAGGTGGTGCCGAGGGTGTCACAGGTCACGCTTACAATTTCTGGCGCAAGCTGCGGAAACGCGGTGATGGCCTGCATCGTCGTTTCTGCCTGGTCAAGGGCGAGCCCTCGAAGACCAAGCCGCACGCGAGCACGACGTGGCCGGATTCCAGTCAGAAGGGAAAGCTCGCCATTGCCAAAGGCGACGTACCGGTCATCCTGTTGAATTCGAACCTGATGAAGGACCGCGTGTCGGGTATGCTGGCACGCCGCGTCGAGAATGGCGGCGAGGACGCGGGAAAGGGCGGAATGCTGCGCTATCCCGACTGGATGCCGCCGTGGTTCTACAATCAAATGACGACTGAAATTCGAACGGAAAAGGGCTGGGAAAACCCACGCAAACGCCGCAACGAATCCTTCGATCTTGCCTACTATGCTCTCGGTCTTGCGATCCGCCCGGTCGAGCAGAATGTCCCCTACGTGATCTTCAACATCGATCGTCTCAACTATGACGAGCCACCAGTGTGGGCTGCCGATTGGGATGAGAACGAATTGGTGTTCGGAGGGGATGTGCAGCAAGAGGCAGTTGTATCGAAGACTCCCTCGTTCGCAGAGCTTGGCAAAAACCTCGCCTGAATTCACTTTTAAATTGAAAAGCAATATTATGTTGCGCTAGTTTCACGTTTAAGGTATTGATACGTGAAATTAACGTTGGATGACCAATGGTGGATGTCGCCGTACTCCTAGGTGAAGCGAAAGCGGCCTATCACCGTCTAATGATCGGTGAGGCGGCCGTCGAGGTTCGCGACAGCGACGGTCAAACGATTCGCTACACCAGCGCCAACGCCTCCCGCCTCAAAGCCTACATCGCGGAACTCGAACAGCAACTGGCTGGAACGACGGCTTGTGCCCGTCGCCCCTTGAGGCCGGTGTGGGGATGAGTGACCTCGATCTTTCCGACCTGCTTGGGTCACATGCCGTCGTCTCCCCGGCGACCCATGCGGTGCCGCCCGTTGCCTCGGCGGTGGCAGCGGGCGGCGTTGCCTATGATGGCGCGGACAAGATGGACCGTCTCGCGATGTGGCAGCCGGCGCTTCGTTCCGCCGACGCCGATCTGCTCCCGCTGAAGGACGGTCTAGACGCCCGTGGCTACGACACGGTGCGCAACGACGCCTACATCGCAGGCGGCTCAGCCATCCGCAAGGACTCCATCGTCGGCACGCGCTTTCTGCTTAACGCCAAGCCGGAAACCAAGATTCTTTTCGGCAAAGAAGACGAAAAGTGGGAATCCGAAGCCCAGGAAGAAATCGAAACCAAGTTCACCCTTTGGGCCGAAAGCGACCAGTGCTGGCCGGATGCCGCCAGGCGCAAGACGCTGACGGACATCGTTCGGCTGGGCATCGGCGTTCACCTGGCCGGTGGCGAAGCCTTGCTGTCAGCCGAATGGTTCGACGACGGCCGCCCGTTCGCATCTGCCGTGCAGATGATTGACACGGCGCGTCTATCCGATCCGCGCGACAGACTGATCGGCTCGCCGAATCGAGTGCGCAAGGGCGTTGAAATCGACGCGTACGGCGCGCCAGTCGCCTACTACATCCGCAACGCGCACCCGAGCGACTACCGCTCTAGTACCGCAGCGCTCCCCGCCTCAATGGTCTGGAAGCGCATCCCGGCTCGGAAGCCGTGGGGGCGAATGATGATCAACCACATCTACGAGCAGATGCGGCCGGATCAGAGTCGCGGCGTGTCAGAGATGGTCGCGGCGCTCTCGGAAATGCGCATGACGAAGCATTTCCGTCAAACGCTCCTTCAACAGGCGGTGGTCGCCGCGACTTACGCAGCGTCGATCGAGTCCGAGATTCCCAACGACGTGGCTGCAGCGCTCGGCAGCGCGGCCGGTGACGGCAACGCTACGACGACGTGGATGAGCGCCTATCTCGGTGCCATCAACGAGTATTCCAGCGGGGCGAAGAACCTGCACATGGATGGCGCGAAGATTCCGATCTTTGCACCTGGAACCAAACTGAGGCTCCAAAACCCGGGTACGCAGGGACCGGCATCCGACAAGTATGAGCAGAGCCTGCTGCGTTATATCGCGGCGGCCCTCGGCGTCTCTTATGAGCAGTTGTCGCGCGATTACACGCAGACGAACTATTCAAGCGCGCGTGCATCGTCAGGTGAAACCTTCAAGACCATGATGTCCTTGAAGCGCACCGTCGCCGACAAAATCGCCAACTTCATCTATCGGCTGTGGCTCGAAGAAGCCATCAACTACAAGGACTTGGAGTGCTTCAAGCGTCGCGGGCTGCCACGTTTCTACGATGGCATGAACGCGGAAGCATTCAGCGCGTGCGACTGGATCGGCGCCGGCCAGGGTCAAATTGATCCGCTCAAGGAGACACAGGCTTCGGTGTTGAAGGTCAAGAATGGCCTGTCCACCAAGGAAATCGAAATCGCGAAAAGCTCGGGCGGCGACTGGCGCAAGATCGCGCGTCAGGTCAAGCGCGAACGCGATCTCGACGAGAGTTACGGCAATCCGTCGATCTACGACACCGACACCAAGGACATGGAAAATTCGCTGACGGCTTCGCCGCGCGATGGAGGTAAAGAATGAACCCCATCCTCGCACGTTTTCAGGACCAGCCGGCGCTCATCGACGAAGGGCACAGTGCCTGGCTGGAAGGCTGCTTGTCGGCCGTGGCCGAACGCCTCGGTGAGATCGAGAAGGCCGGTAGCGACCCGGCTGGCTTCTGGTTTTCCGATGACGACTATCGTTCGCGCTATCGTCCGTATGTCGTGAAGAACGGCATCCTGCATGTTCCGGTCAAGGGCGTGCTGCTGAACGACTTCCCCTTTGCCCTCGGCGGCTACGCCACAGGCTACGAATACATCTGGCAGGCGATCAAGCGCGGCGTCGATGACTCCACGGTCAAGGGTATCGCTCTGATCGTGAATTCGGGCGGCGGCATGGTGGCCGGCAACTTCGACCTGGTGGACCGCATGTTCTCGGTTCGAGGCATCAAGCCGATCCGCGCGTTCGCCGCCGAGCACGCGTACTCGGCGGCCTACAACGTCTTTGCGGCAACCGATCACGGCACCGTGGCTCGCACTGGCGGCGTCGGTTCGATCGGCGTGGTTGTCACCCATTTCGAATATTCGAAGATGTTCGATGAGGCGGGCGTCGCAATCAATATCATCCGCTCCAAGCCCGGCAAGATGGAGGGCAACCCCTACGAGAAACTGTCCGAGGGGGCACGCGAGCGGATTCAAGAGCGCGTGGATGAGTTCCACAAGCAGTTCGTCGCAATGGTGGCGAGAAACCGGTCAATGGACGTGAAGGCAGTCGATGCGACTGGTGCCCACACGTTCATGGCTCAACAGGCGATCGAAAACGGGTTGGCCGACGAGGTTGGCGCCCTGGACGACGCGATAACGGCCTTTGAGGCCACATTCTCAGAAGGAGATGAACAGATGGCCGAAATCACCCAGGCCGAATTCGACATTGCTGTTGCCGCCGCTTTGGTGACCGGCAAGGAGCAGGGCAAAGCGGAGGGCGTCAAGGAAGGCGCCTCGGGCGAGCGTGCCCGCGTCGTCGCCATCCTCGGTCACGATAACGCCAAGGACCGCCCGAAGGCGGCTCTTGCGGCTGCCCTCGAAACCGATTTGTCAGCGGAACAGGCCGGCAAGTTCCTCGGCAATCTCAATGCCGAAGTTGCTCCGGTTGCCGACGTTGGTGCTCCCAAAGGGATGCTCCAGGCCGCCATGCAGAACGGCGGCGCGGGAATCAGCGGCGACGCCGACGCCGATGCCAACGGCAACGGGTCCGAAATGAGCCGCGCCGAAAAGGCGCTTCTGATGACCAAAGGCCCGGCCCACTAAAAAGCCCCGCGTCTAAACCTCAAACCCAGAAGGAGCCATCAACGTGGCTATTGTTACCCCCAATCTCGCTCACACTGCCGGTGTTCCGTCGCAGTGGAACGACACCATCGACGCGGCGCTCGAAGGGCTCATCGTCGGCGAATCCCCGCTGGTCGTGACCGTGGACATGATCGCGCTTAACGGCGCGGCCCTGGCCGCATACTCCCCGGTCATGCTCGACGGTGCCGGCAAGCTCGTCGTGGCTGCTCCGGGCACTCCCGCTATCGGCATCACCCTGTATCCGATCGACGGCTTGACCGCCAACATCGGCATCCCGGTGCTGCGCGCGGGTTGCCTCGCCAAGCACCGGATCACCTGGCCTGCCGCCTACAACACGGATGCGCTGAAGCTCAACGCGTTCGCCGGCGCAGCCACCCCCACCAACATTGTCG
This sequence comes from Mesorhizobium sp. M0145, assembly GCF_040322355.1. NCBI lineage: Bacteria > Pseudomonadati > Pseudomonadota > Alphaproteobacteria > Hyphomicrobiales > Phyllobacteriaceae > Mesorhizobium > Mesorhizobium sp. M0145. The sequence continues at coordinate 84,513 of NZ_JAMYTK010000001.1, read as the reverse complement.
TTCGCGAAGTCTACTTCGGCGCGACCGTGGCAACCCCGTAACCCCGACAACAAGTTCGCATCCGACCGCGACATTAACAAGGAAAGACTGCCATGGGCATCGAACTCTGGACTCCGAAAGACCTTTTCGCTCTGCGCGAAGACACGCGTATGGCGGCGATCCCGTCATACTTCCTCGACACGTATTTCACGCTGTCGCACTACTCCGAAGACGGCGAAATCCGCTTCGGCGACTTGCCCGAAGCTGATCGCTTCCTCGCGCCGTTTGTGCTGCCTTACGAGCAGGGCAAGCCGACGCAGGGCACCAGGGGTGAGAAGATCAACGCCATCACCGTTCCTTACATCAAGCTCAAGGACGCGGTGCGTCCGACCGATGTGAAGAACATCCGTCCGTCCGAGGTTTTCCGCAACGCCGGCCGCAAGCCGACCATCGGGGAACGCTTCGACATGCGCACGACCGAGATCACCCAGCGGCACCTGCGCATGATCGACACCCGCGAAGCCTGGATGGCCGCTCGCGCGCTCATCGACGGCAAGGTGCAGATCAACTACGACCGCGATCAGGGCGCCGACCATCCGTCCGTCCTGCTCGATTTCGGCCGTGACGCCGGCCACACCGTCGTCAAGTCGGCGAACTTCTGGGACGATCCGACAACCGACATTCTCGGCGATGTCGAAGGCTGGATGAGCACCATGTATCTCGCCAACGGTGGCGGCTCTGCGGCGCAGCTTATCGTGGGCGCGAAGGTCGCCCCGGTCTTCCGAAAGAACACCGGCATCAAGGCCGCGTTGGACACGAACTACCGTGGCAACACTTCGGTGCAGATGGACCTTGGCATCATGCGCACCGAGCGTCCGCTGACCCGCATCGGTCAATTGACGAACGGCCTGGAAGTCCTGACCTACAAGGACACGGTGGACATCCCGAACGGTTCCGGTGGCAAGACCAAGATCGATCTGTTCAACGAGAAGGACGTGCTTCTCGTTGCTCCGGGCGCCAACGGCGTCCGCTGCTACGGCGCGATCTACGACGTGGAAGCGATCAAGAACGGTCTCGAAAACGAGCGCGTGTTCGCCAAGATGTTCACGACCCAGGACCCCGGCGAACAGTTCCTGATGCACCAGTCCTCGCCGCTTCCGGTTCCGCTCTACCCGAACCGGACGTTCAAGGCCCGCGTCCTGGCCTAGGCCACGACCCTGAAATAAGGCCCACGGCCCGGCAAATCACTGCCGGGCCGATTTCTCAAAACACGATGGAGACATAGATGTTCATCAAGGCAATTCACACGATCATGCGCGCCAACGACGCCAAGCCGCCTGTTGTCTATCCGAACGGCATCGCCGAACTGGAAGGCGAGGAATTGGAATCCATGCTCGCGCTCCGCGCGGTGGTCGAGGCCACCGACGACGAAATCACACTCGCCGGCTTCAAGAAGGAAGCCGCTCCGATTCTTGTCCAGGGCAAACCCGAAAAGACTAAGGCCGAGGCGAAAGCCGCTGCGAAGGCCGAGGCGGAAGCCGCCAAGCTCGCCGAGGCGGAAGCTGTGAAACTGGCCGCCGAAGAAGCCGCCAAGCTCGCCGAGGCGGAAGCCGCCAAGCTCGCCGAGGCGGAAGCTGCGAAACTGGCCGAGGCGGAAGCTGCGAAACTGGCCGCCGAGGAAGCTGCGAAGGCGGACGCACTCGTCTAATGGCCGGTTGGCGCGATCAGAAGCGGAAGGCTTTCGGTGCCATTCACCGGACCTTCGAGATTCCGGCAGTGTATCTCACACACACTGCCGGAACTCCCATGCGCGTCGATGTGCGCCTGCATGGGCGCCCGATCGTTTCCGACGTTCAAGGTGCTGATTGGTCAGCGTCGCAGATCGACACTGCCACTCGAATCGTTTTCCAGATTACAGATGAACTGAGCGAAGTTCTGACCAACGCCTACGTCATTTTTGGCAACTCCGAAGCATACATCACCGGCCCGAGCAGAGAGCGTGAGGGTTACCTGTGGGTGGAAGTCTCCGAGGTTGCCAAAGCTGATCTTGTTGCGCTGCTCGCCCAAAGCGACACTGCCTCTGCCGCCTTCGAAGGCATCTTGCTGTGAGCGCGGCGCTGATCGTGGTCGAGTTCGACCAGTTCTCTTTCGTCCCTGAAATGAGCAACACGGTTGAAATGGCGCTGACACGCGCGCTCAACCGCGCCGCAGACCGTGGCCGCACACGCGCCGCCCGCGCTGCCCGCGAGCAGATAGCTTTCCCTGCCTCATACGTGTCGCCATCGAGCAAGCGCCTGTGGGTGAAGACTCGCGCACGCAAGGGGGCATTCACAACGATCATTGAAGGCCGGGGGTCACCAACGTCGCTCGCGCGGTTCAGCCGGCAGACGGTGCTGCCAGGTGGCGCGCGTCACACTGGCGGCAAGGTCAATGTGATGGTGAAGCCCGGCCAGCGCAAATCGATCAGCCGCGCCTTCTTGCTGCGCCTTCGAAACAACAACGTCGGCCTGGCCGTTCGCACCAACGGCGCGGCGCCGGCCGGTGCCTACAAGCCCAAGTCGATCGGCAAGAACCTGTGGCTGCTCTACGGCCCGTCCGTCGACCAGGCGCTGAGCGCCGCATCAGCGGACGGCGGCATTTTCGAAGACATGACACCCGAAATGCTGGACTTCCTCGAAGACGAATTCAACCGCCAACTGGAGTTGCTGGACAATGGCTGACCCTTTCCGCCTGCGCGTCATGAAGGCGGTTTGCACTCGCCTCAAGTCGATCACACCGGCAGGCGGCTACATCGGCGATCTGTCCGACTACACGGACAGCGCGGGCCGCGTTGCCGAGCGGGTATTCCGAGGCCGCACGATCTACGGCGACAACGACCCGATCCCAATGCTGTCAGTGCTGGAAGACCTTCGGCCGGCAGACCCACTAAACGGCACCTCCAATTCAGTCGAGGCCGTCAATCAGTTCCGAATCCTCATTCAGGGCTTCGTGAAGGATGACAAAACGCATCCGCTCGACCCGGCCTACCATCTTTCCGCCGAGGTCGTCCAAGCCCTGGTGGCAGGAAAGAAGGAGCGCTTCAACCTGCTTGGCCTCGGTGGCACTGGCCCCTGCGTTATGGGGCTCTCGATCGGGCAACCCGTGCATCGTCCCCCGGATGATGACGTTTCCGCCGTCGCATATTTTCTGGTTCCGGTGACGCTCACACTCGCAGAAAATTTGGAGACACCTTTCGCTTAACGCAAAATCACGTTATACGTGACAATCACTAGAGAAGGAGCTTTAGCATGGACTTCAATTCCAACAACCTGACGGTCCCGCGCGGAAAGATTTTTTTCGCGAAGTACCTGGCCGGCACGCAGACCCCCGGCCCGTTTCGCGAATTCGGCAACTGTCCGGAATTCACGCTGACACGCGATTCCGAAACCCTGCAGCATTATTGTTCACAGCAGGGCCTCAAGGTGCTGGACAAGCAGCTTATCATTTCCTCGACCATGAACGGTTCGGTGGTCACCGACGACATCAAGACAGAGAACCTGGCGTACTGGTACCTGGGCAATACGACGACCCTCTCGACGACCATTCAGACGGGTCTCATCGAGACGTTCCTCCTGGTCAAGGCCGGCGACACCTTCCAACTCGGCCGCAGCGACACCAATCCGTCCGGTTATCGCAAGGTGACGACGACCGCCGTGACCGATGGTGCAGGCACGCCTGTTCCTCGCGTCCTCGGCACCGACTACCTGATCGACACCGATCTCGGGATCGTCGAGATTCCGGTGGGCAGCGCTGCGATCGGTGGCACCCTCAAGGTCACATACAACGTCGCGGCATCGTCGCGCGAGCAGGTGGTTGCTGGCGAACAGCAGATCGAAGGTGAGTTGAAGTTTATCTCCTTCAATCCGATCGGCGCCCAGGCTGACATCACCATCCCGCGCGCGATCCTTGCGCCGAACGGGGACATGTCGATGTTGAACGACCCCGAGTCGACGGCTTTCCAGACACTGCCGCTGTCGATCACCGTCCTCAAGAAAGGCATCCTGGCGCTCGCCTATCGCGACGGCCGGGTGCTGGCGTAAGGCACGAACATGAATCAGTTGGAGACGCTGATTTTCCCGACAGAGACCGTGGACTTCAATGGGCAATCCATTGCGGTTCGCGGCCTCTGCCTCCCCGACATTACCCTCATCGTCCGTGGGCATCAGCAAGTGCTGGCCGAACTCTACACTCAGGCAATCGCAGGAACGCTTCAAGGTAGCGTTGAAGAGATCGCCATTCGGATGGTCGGTGACTTTGTGCCGCTGGCCTCCCTGGTCATCGCCTGCGGAATGGACGCACCGCAAAGCGCGGCGACGGCCGCGAAGCTTCCGCTGCGTGTTCAGGCCGAATCACTCGAAAAAATCATCAAGCTCACGCTCGTGGGTGAGGGTGGGCTGGAAAAACTGATGGAGATCGTCGCCGGGGCAATGCAGGGGGTGGTAAGCCTGACATTCCCGAAAACCTGAGCCTCTGGATAGAGGGTGTCCGCCGCCAAGTGAGCCTATTGCTCGATCACGGACACCCTACCGCACTCACCTATCCAGTGTGGATGGTTTTTGCAGAAGCGAGCTACGTGGTCAGACGCATCAACGCTCAAATGGCCTCGGAAATCTCACTCTTGCAGATGGCGCTCTCCAGCATCCCGAACATGAGCGTGAAGCCTGCCGCTACCAAGAAAGCCGCCAAGGAACTGACCAAGCACCTGAAGGGCATGATTGATGGCACGTGAAAGAGTCGTAGAATTCGCCGTCAAGGCGCGCGACGAATATTCCAAAGTCCTGAAGAACCTTGAGCAGCAGCAGACCAGACTGTCCGCCGCTGCCAAGGCTTCGGGTCGCCGGGCGGTCCTCGGCGTGGCAGAAGGCGAACTCAACGCCGCAGTTGCCAATTACAAGCGACTGAACTCCGAAGTCGAACGCTACCGCGCCGTCCAGGCCAATGCATCCAAGGCCGGCTCGCTGAGCGCGGCCGAGATGCGCGAGCTTGGCGAGACCATCAAGCTTGTCCGCGACCGCTCGCGCGAGGCGGCTGCCGCCATTCAGACGAAGCGCGCAGCGCTCGGCCAGATCAACAGTGCGGCAACAACCGGCTATGCCGCGTTCGATCGTCTCGCTACCGCCATGCAGCGAGAGGCAGGTGCTGCGGACGCCGCTAAGACCGCACTGGTTGCGAGTGCTGCTGCCGAGGAACGAGCTGCTGCGGTCGCCGCACGGAAGGTGGAAATACAGCAGCGACTCAACGCCGTTGTCCAGTCTGGCTTCGCCCACTGGTCACGCTATGTCGATGCCATAAACAGGGTTCGGGCTGCCGACGAAAAAGCAGCGGCAGTCGCTGCGCTGAAGGCGCAGATTCAGGAGCGGCTGAATAATCCGACGCAATCGGGTTTCGCAGCGTTCATCCGAAACGCAGAAGCGGCAGACAGGGAAGCCGTGGCGGTTGCGGACGCTGCAACACAGTTGAACAAGTTGACGGCAGCCTCGAAAACGGCGGCCACCGCGCAGGGCGCGCTCAAGGCCAAGACTGACGCGGCAACTGAATCGCTCACCCGCCAACGCGGCAGAGGCGGTGCCAAGGGCGGTGCCAAGGGCGATGCGCAAGACGTTGAAGTCTTCGGCCTCAAGCCGTGGCAGTTGACCAACCTCGGCTACCAGGTCAACGACGTTGTGTCCGGTCTCGCCATGGGCCAGGCGCCGTTGCAGATTCTCGCCCAGCAGGCGGGACAGTTCGCGCAAATCTGGCCGGGCGTCATGGTGGCGCTCGCCCGTTCGATCCCTATCCTAACCGGCGTGACCGCTGTGCTGTCGCCGTTCATCGCCGCTGCGATGCGGATGCACGCGTTGTCCGAGTCGATCCAGATTTTCTCAAGGGAACTCGCGCTCTCGGCGGACGGCAGCCGTTACAGCGCCGAGGAACTGGCGAACGCGACTCAGAGAATGGGTGAATTCGGCATTGCGACCGATGCTGCCCGAACCATCATCAAGCAGTTTGTCAAAGACGGCATTTCGCAGAAGGATTTCGAGCCTCTTGCTAAGCTGGCGAAGCAACTGGATGACGTAACCGGCGAGGGCGTTGGTGAGGCCGGCAAACGCCTCTCCACCGCATTCTCTGGCACGGTCGAGGATGTCAGGGACCTCGACAAGGAACTCAACTTCCTCACCGCATCGCAGCTTGAAACGATCCGGGCCATGGAAAAGGCCGGCGACACCACGGGTGCGATGAGCTTCGCGCAGGCAGCACTGGCTGGCAAGCTGGCCGCATCTGCCGGGGAAGCGTCCGAATGGACTCAGGCGACCGATGCGATGGCCGAAGCCTGGGATAATCTCGTCACCGCGATCGAGCGTTCCGGCGTCCTTGGCTTCGCGGCACGGCAACTGAAACTGTTTGCCCAAGACGTGAAGGCCGTGGCGGATGTCGCCAACAATGTCGCCAATGCGGTGGGTGGTACGCCCGACCTAGAGGCTGCACGCGCAAAGCTCGTCGAGATCAACGCGACGCTTGCCGAGCAAAAAGCACTCCTGGAGGAGGGTCATACCGTCTACGCCGATATCGGCGCATTGGAAGCGCAGCGCGCCGCGCTCGCGGAGATCGTCGATGCGCGCCGCGCCGAGCTTGAGGCCATCAAGGATGGCAGCCTTGCGCAGCAAGAAGCAGGCGCGCTCACCGAGGCCGACAAGAAGGCTCGCCTGGACATCCAGGAAGTCATCGACAAACAGGGTGAAGCGCTGCTGCTCGAAACCAAGCAGGTCGAGCTTACGAATCGCGAGCGTTACATCGAAGCCGAATTGCTGAAGGCGAAGAATGCCGCGCTGGAAAAGGCCAAGGCGCTCAACCAGGACGTACTCGATCTCACGGCCGAGCAGACGAAGCAAATCCGTAATCAGGCGGGGATGGCGTTCGACGCAACCCACGTCAACTATGAGGCGCAATACACCGCGCAACGCGGGACGCCGCAGGGCGCGCAGATGGCTGCACTGGTGGCTGCCGTTTCGGCGCTCGCCGAGAAGATGCAACTCAGCGCCAAAGACCTGCTGACCGCGATTTCCTTCGAGACAAAAGGCACGTTCAATCCCGCGATCATGGGTGGCGCGGGCGGCAAATACGCGGGACTTATCCAGTTCAGTCCCGAGAATCAGGCGAGGTATGGTGTCAACCAGAATTCGTCAGTCGAGGCTCAGGTCGAAGCCGCTGGCAAGTATCTAAGCGATGCCGGTGTCAAAGCCGGCGACAGCTTGTTGCAGATTTACGCAGCAATCAACGCCGGCAGCGCATCCAAGATCAATGCTTCGGATGAAAGGAACGGTGGCACGCCGGGCACTGTGCTCGATAAAGTCAGCGAGCAGATGGATGCCCACAAGGCGAAAGCCGAGGGTGTCCTTGCCGCCTACGCAGGTATCGCTGAACAGGCCAAGAAGACGCAGGAATACGAGAGGGATTTCAACGCTCGTGCCGAAGCTGCCGCAGCGGAACTGGATTTCAAGACGAAGGAAAATCGGGAAGCGTTCATTGCGAAGGCTCTCACCGACGAAGAAGTCCGCGCCAAGAAGGCCGGTGTCGAACTTACGCAGCAGCAGATCAACCTGGTAAAGCAACAGGCCGCCGCGCAGTTCGATCTTCAACATGCGAACGATGCGGTGAATCGCCTGGTCGCACAGCGCACAGCGCTGTTCGAAAGCTTGCAGATTGCGCAAACGGCCGGTGATCAAGGCAAGGTGCAGGACGTTATCGGCCAGATCGGCAGCGTCGAAGAAAAGCTGAAAGAAGCCATTCCGCTCGCTATTGCCTTTTGGCAGGCGATCGGCGGCAGCGGTGCCGAGCAGGAAATCGCAAAGCTACGGGCTATCAACGACGGCATCGGCCAGACGCTGCAGAAGCTCGACAAGCAGTTTCTGCCGCAGGCGCAGCAGATCAACGAGGAACTGGCGGACATCGGCGCCAATGCATTCGGCGCGTTCGCGCAGGCGATTGCCGATGGCGAGAACGCCGTACAGGCGTTCTTCAATGCGCTCCTTCAGGGGATAGCGGAATTCCTGATCGAGATCGGCAAGGCGATCATCAAACAGGCGCTGTTCAATGCCATCTCAGGCGCTGGCGGCAGCGGCGGGATTGGCGGCTTCATTACTTCGTTGTTCCACGGGGGCGGTGTCGTCGGCAGTTCGTCAGGCTCGGGCAGCAAGGCCGTCAATCCGATGATCTTTGCTGGCGCCCAGCGCTTCCACGGTGGTGGCATCGCCGGCCTCGGGCCAAACGAGGTTCCGATCATCGCTCTCAAGGATGAAGAAGTGATCACGAGGGACGATCCGCGCCACGTCAGCAATGGAGGCGCTGTTGCTGGTGGCGGCGGCAGAGGCCAAGGACAAGGGCAGGCTGTGAACTTGAAAAACATCAATCTCTTCGATCCTGCCGACTTGCTCGAACACGCTCTTTCGAACGTGGCCGGTGAACGCATCTTCCTGAATTTCCTCACCAGGAATTCGCGGAAAGTGGCGGCCGCGATCAACAACACTTAGCGCTTGCAAAAATCACGCTAGAAGGTATTTTCACGCATATACGTGAAAGACACGCATGGCCGTATTTCTTCCCATCGTCCCCAACTGGCAGAACGGTGTGCGGGACACCTACGAGTTCAAGACCGACGTTTTCACGACCCGCGATGGTAGTGAGCAGCGTCGGTCTTTGCGCGTCCAGCCTCGGCGCTCGATCGAAGCCGCAGTGCTGCTCGATGGTGACCGGCTTCGGGGCTTCTCCGACGCGCTTCACCTGGCAAGAGACGGCAAAGTTGAGATCAGTGACTTCTCGGCTGACAGCGCGATCCTGATAGAAACGGTCGCAAACGGCGGGACAGTTCTGACCGTGGATCGCGTTCCTGCCTGGCTTACGGGCAGCATGACTTGCGCCCTTCTGTCTGGCCGACAGGCTCGCAAGATCATCGTTGATTTCGTCTCCGGCAACCAGGTTGTCTTGACCACTGGTGTCGTCGGCTCAGTCGGCCATGGCGCGCAACTTCTTCCGCTGCTGCCGGCGTCGCTTGGCAAGAGCACCACGCTATCGATCTACACTACGCTCGCTGCCACGTCGGCGCTCAAGCTCGATGTCGAGCCCGGCACAGTTGTCCGCACACCGGACCCGCTGCCAATCGACGATGGTCCCGACGCAGAGACCACGCAATTTTTCGGTCCAGCCGCGATCTTCTATGGCCGCTACGTGCTTCTGCGGAAACCGAACTATCTGCAGCAGCCACAAATGGTCTTTAATCTCGCCTTCGAGACCGTCGACTACGGCCGTGGCGTCACGAAGACCTTCACGCCGGTTCCTGCCATCTCACGGACGCTGACGGCAAATTACCTGGCGGTTTCCCATGCCGACGCCATAGCTATGCTCGATGTCTTTCTGCGCGCCAAAGGCCGGGCCGGCGAAATCTTCGTCTCGACTTGGGGCAACGACTTCCCGCCAGTGGAAATCGTGACCGGCCACAACATCAGGGTCACCGGGACAGAGTTCTTCGACGCGTACGGTGCGGACAACGCTCACCGATCCCTGTTGATCCGAACCAAGAGCGGCGACCTGATCCCTCACGAAATTACCGGCATGACCACCGACAGCGGTGACACGCTGATCGCCACCACCGACCTGATCGGCACCACCGCAGATCAGATTGCGTCGATCTCGTGGATGTTCGTGGCGCGCTTCGCGCAGGACGCGTTCACCATTCAGTGGATCAGCAACGGCGTGGCCAACATTTCGCTGTCCTTTGTCACGCTGGCCAACCTCGCCTCCGAGGATAGTTTCGGCAACAACTGGATTCTGGCAACCGGCCAGTGGCGCGACAACGGTCAGTGGCAAGACGGCTCGGTTTGGCAGGATTGAGATGCCGGTCGTAATCAACCTCATCGAGAACGGCGAATCTGGTCTCAGCATCAGGGAGAAGTTGAACCTGCTGATCGCAGGCGCCGCCACTGGTGCCCTCGGATCGGTTACGCCAGAGGATATCGCCGCGCTGATCGATACCACGCCACCGGCCGTTCCTGAAGGTCTGACGCTCACGTCCGAGATCGTCGATGGCGTTACAATCCTGACGATCGCCTGGGATTTCAACAGCGAAGGTGACTTCCTGTATTACGATTTCCAAGTCAAAGAGGGTGACGGCAGTTGGATCGGACTTCAGACGTCCGCCGAAATCTACACGATGGCGGCCAAGCCAAACGTCGCGTATAGCGCGTGGCTCCGAGCCGTCGATAAATCGGGCAATCCGTCCTTGTACTGCGCTCCGGTGACGCACACCACGGCGGCCGATGACATCCCGCCTGCCATGCCGATCGGCATCCAGATCAACGCCGGCCTCGAATCGATCTGGATCACCTGGATTGCCAATACCGAAAGCGACCTGGCGCGCTACGAGCTTTACGAGAGCGCCAGCAATGCTACGCCACTCGAAAGCGCCACGCCTTCGCACACGACGCTGGCGAACAATTTCGTTCGGGCCGGATTGGACATGGGGACAGCGCTGAACTTTTGGGTTCGCGCCGTCGACACGTCTGGGAACGTTTCGCCGTGGTCAACGGTCGCCAACGCCACGACCGGAGAACTGCGCGGTGAAATCAAGGTTGCGCTCATCGGAGTGACGTTCGCGCCAGGGCAGGACACCGGCAACCGCCTGGAATGGACCGCTGGCAACATCAGTTTCGGCCTGTCGGGTGAAGAGCCGACAATCCAGGCGCTGCCGAGCGGACAAGTGGATTGGATCAGCGGTACGGTCTACGTCTGCTATGTGCCGGGCGCCACCGAAATCACCACGACGACCTCGCTCACCCAACTCTACGCCGACGACTCCGTCATTCTCGCCATCTACCGAGGCGGGACAGACTTGCAGCTTGTCCTCGGCAAGGCGTTCACGGACGGCGGCCTCATCCTGGCGCAGACGATCGGCGCCAACCAGTTGGTCGCGGATGATGCTGTCATCACCGGTTCTGCGCAGATCGCCAACGCGGTCATTGAAGACGCTCACATCACAGACCTCGACGCGGCCAAGCTGATCGCCGGCACCACCATGACCGGGGAGATACTGGTCAATGGCACTTACAGGATCGACGATCCGGCAGCGGGCGTGAATCTCGGCTCGACGAAAATTCTGCCTGGTAGCATCTCGATCTCAACGGGCGTCGATCTGTCGAACTGGATTGCCGGTGGCGGCACATACATTGACGGCGCAATGCTGTCCGTGGGCAGTGTGACGGCCGATAAGGCATCATTTGGTCAGCGCGGGCTCACCATCGAAGGCTTGGAATTCGAATCGAACAAGCCGGCCACCAACCGCGTCGCGTGGTCTGCAGGCACGATCAAGTACATCGGCGACGATGGAAATGTCGCTACGTTCAACATCGCCTCGGGCTCATCTGCAATTTGGACCACCGGCACCCTGTACGTCTATTACGTCAAGGGCGGCACGACGCTCGCCGCGACGACGACGGTGGCCACCGCGTTCCAGGCCGATCGTGTTGTGCTGGCCACCTACAAGGGCGGCCTGGACCTCGTGACAGACTATGGTCGCACGATCATCGACGGCTCGCACATCAAAACTGGCTCGGTCGATACCGCTCAGATGAAGGCGAATTCGATCACGACCCTTCTGCTCGCGGCTGGCGCTGTCACTGCGGATAGATTGGATGTCACTGCTCTGTCAGCGATCTCCGCTGATCTCGGAACTGTAACGACGGGCCTTTTGCAGAACCTTGCCGGCACAATGATCATCGACCTGGACGCCGGCTTCATCTCCATTGCGGTGCCCTGATGCCTAAACTCGGATTCGGAATTCATGCAAATGGGAACCCAGCGCTGCGCATTGCGCTGGATAATGGGACCGATTTGCGTACCGAGCCGTCCTCCAACGTCGGCAAGTTTCAGTTCGACAGCGAGAACACGAAGCTCAGTCATATCGAGTATATGATCACCGAATTGCACATAACCTACGGCGGCAGCGGCTGGAACGGTATGAGTGTTTGGTTCTTTAATCCAGGTGATTTTCACTGGACCACGCCAATCACCACAAACTCCGGCGGCGTCATGGGAAATACTTGCGGAGGCCAAATTTACAACGAGGGCGAGTATGGTAACTGGTCTAAGCATCTATTCAAAGAATTCTGGGGCTTTGGGTATATGCCGCTGGTCGAGTATAAGCAACTTGAAGCAGGAACGACCGATACTTTTAAGGGACCGCTGCTTGATAAAACACTGGGCAATTATAGCGGCAAAATAGTAAGCATGAATGGCAAAATCGCCAATTGGACGGTAGGGTTTAGGAACCTAAACTGGAATGACTATCGCAGGGAATGCTACAGGATTTTCACCTCCAGCGGCAAAAGTTATGTCGAAACCGTGTGGCGTCTGCCAATACGCGACGTTCCTCTGCCAGATTACTCAACGACACCCGTTTCTGGTCAGCAGGTGCTGCTTCTGAGCCCCACGACGACCCGCCTCGCATTGCCGGGGCGCGACGTTAATGACACGGACCCCAACCACTACATCTTCCACGAGGACAAAATCCCGGCCAAAATCATGGCGGCTGGGGACGTAAACATCGCGCTCGGCGGGACGGTGACAATCAATACGCCGCTGCCACTCAGCATCCTGACTTCCATGGATTTTCATGTCAAACGGCAGGCCGATGCCGAATTCTGGAACCCGCCTTACTTCATTGGCACGGGCGAAGACCAAGAGTTGGGGTTCACCTACAAGGTACAGGCACAGAGCATTCTGATCACAAACCTCGCGGAATCTGCGATCACAGTTCGTTATGTCATTCACGCCTCCGACGACCAGGCTCACACGACAGGCGGCAAGAAGGTGCTCCTGAAGGGCAACGATGGGGTGCAAGACTTCATCCAGATCAAGCGCCCAGGCTCGTCCGATCTCGCGCCGGGCCTGAACGACATCATCATCGACACGCGTCTGGCCTATATGCCGATCATCGCGGAAGGGTGGCTTGTTTGGCCGACTGACTTTCCGACCGTGGTCGCCAGCGGTGCTCGCTACAAGGGTGAACGGATGGCCACCGTCTCTTTTGCCAATCCGGACCCTAAATTCAAACCATTCGTCAAGCAAATTGTGGTGTTCCCGGAAGACAACAGGGTCCCGTCCAATAGCGATAACGGAATACATCAGGTCTTCGTCGACGCCGGCTCATGGACCGGCCGATGCACCGCCAGAAGCTCGTGGGCAAATCTGCATGAGACCAGTGTGGATTTCTACATGGCGGGCAGCAATCCTTACGATATGGATGGTGGCGGCACCAATCCGGTCTACCCCGATAATAACCCGGCGCTGGGGATGCGCTACTACATCTTTGGCATCCCGGACAGCCTTTAAGGATCAATTCGACAATGACGTTCGACACCCGAGAATCCAGTCGCTACAGCGGCGCGCCAATCACCCTCTATCTTATCCGGGGTGCTGAAAACGAAACCGCTGATGTGCCGCTCGGCCCGTTCGCTTTTTGCGACGGTGAGACCGATATCGTTCGACCGATTCTCGACAGCGAAGGAAACTCGATCAACACGACCTTTCACCCTTGGCCAATCAAAAAGAGCGACCTGTCGCATGACGGCACGCTGGACAAGTCCGACCTCACGGTGTCGATGGCGCTCGGCTCGGAGATGGACACACTGTTCCTCGCCTATCCGCCGTCTCAGGTGGTCAACCTGACGATCTTCGAAGGCCACGTGGGCGATGCCGTGACCGTGGGGAATTTCCCCGCTGTCTGGCTCGGTCGCATCACCAGCGGTGCCTACAAGGACAACGAACTCGATTTGTCGTGCGTGCCGGTCTCCACATCGATCAAGCGGCCGGGATTGCGGCGCAACTACCAACTCGGCTGTCCGCACGCGCTCTACGACGCGACCAGTTGCGGTGCGAGCAAGGCCGCCGCAACTGTGACGCGGCAAACGGTTTCAGTCGTTCGCAACGTGATCACGATGGATGCCAGCCTCGGCGCGACCTACGCACAATACGTTGGTGGGTTGCTCGAATGGGCGAATTCCGACACGGGCCAGAAGGAACTGCGGACAATCTCGGCCGTGCATCCCGCAGGGCTGGTGATCACAGTCCGTGGCGCCGGCAGAGGGCTTGCGCCTGGCACAACCTTGTCGGTGATCCGTGGCTGCAATCGTCAGATGAGCGGCTGCAACCAGCACATCGACAGCGTGGCCGGTGGTTCAAATATCCGCAACTACGGCGGTCAACCGTTCATACCCCTGGAAAACCCGCTGTCGCAGAAAAACCAGTTCTATTAAAATCACGTTTAACGTGACAAACACGTGATATTATGCGATAGGTCTACCTCATGCCGTTCTTCCTAATCCCTCTGTTGATCAACCTCATCATCGGCATTGCCTTGCAGGCACTCGGCTATCTGCTGATGCCGAAGTCCAAGAGCGAGAAGACCGATGAAGTCACCGACATGGACAGTCCGACCGCAGAAGGCGGCCGGCCCATTCCGGTGGTGTTCGGCGAGATCGAAGTGACCGGCGTCAACATCGTCTGGTACGGCGAGAAGGCAACCACGACGCGGGAGATTAACGCGTGACCGATCCCCATCTCACCATCGCCGACATCCGCGTCCTATACTGCGTCAAGGGCGCGAAGAAGGGTTTCGAGACCGCAGGGCTGGACTTCACCAAGTTCATCCGCGAGGGCGCCAAAGCATCGGAATTGCGCGGCTACGGGTATGACGCGGTGATCGATCGCGTGGTTGAATCCATCCGTGCCAAGGGCGCATCCGATGGGCGGTAAATCCAGCAAGGTTGAAATCCACGAATACACGATGTCACTGCACGTGGGCATCTGCGCCGCTGGCGAAGGGCTCAGCCTGATAGCTCTAAAATACGGTGAAAAGGAATTCTGGCGCGGCGATGCGGCCGATCAGGCTGTGTTCCCCATCAACAAGCCGAGCTTGTTCGGCGGCCTCAAGAAAGAGGGCGGCGTCAAAGGTCTCGTCTGGTGGTTGCCGGGCAAGTCAGACCAGACCATGCCCGAGACCTTGGCCACGAAACTTGGGCTGACCAGTGCAACGTGCCCTGGTTTCCGGGGCCTGACCAGCATCTTTCTGACCGGCACGAAAGCAGCATCTGAGCCGAGCAGTCCGCCCTGGTGGGTGCCGGGCATTATACCGGGCCTTTCCGGTAACCCTGGCAACAACAAAAGCGGTTTCTATTTAGGCGCCAACAATCCCTATTTGCGGGCATTGTCAGCGCGTGTGCGGCGACCCTCCATCGGTCTGAATCCCGCCATTGCCATGCTTCGCATACCGGACGATTCGAAGGGCAATCAGCAGTACGCCTCGAATCCGGCGCACATGATCTACGAATGCCTCACCAACACCGGTTGGGGTATGGGCGAACTGCCGAGTGCGATCGACAAGCCGACGTTCGAGGCCGCCGCGCAGACGCTCTACAACGAAGGCTTCGGCCTCAACATGATCTGGACCCGGCAAAGCGAAGTCGGCAAGTTTATCGGCGAAATTCTCACGCATATTCAGGCCGCGTTGTTCGTCAACCCTTCGACCGGCAAGCACACGCTCAAGCTTCTGCGCGGCGACTACGACGTTGACGCGCTGCCGATCATCGATCCGAGCAATGCGAAACTGTCGTCGTTCAAGCGCAAGGCTTGGGGTGAGATTTCCAACGAAATCGTCGTCACCTACACGAACCCTGAGACCGGCAAGGAAGCAACAGTCTCGTCGCAAGACCTCGCCGGCATCGCGGCCGAGGGTGGCGTCGTCTCGTCATCGCAAAACTACTATGGCGTGGCCTCCGAGGCATTGGCCATCAAGCTAGCCGATCGCGATTTGGCCACTATGGTCAATCCCATTGCCACCTGCGAGGCAACCGTCACCCGCGCTTTTTGGGACACGGTTGCCAACGACGTGGTGAAGGTATCCTGGCCGCAGTTCAACATCGATGAGATCGTGTTTCGCGTCTCCGAGGTCAACAAGGGCGAGAATACGGTCGACCTAACCCTCTACGAGGACATATTCGGTCTCGATCATGCGAGCTACCTGGTCCCTGGCGATACCGCGTGGGTCAATCCATCGCTGCCACCAACGGCGGCAACCTATTACCAGTTGGGCACCGCACCAGCGTTCATGACGGCGGCAGCGCTGTCGCTCAGCGATCCGTCTGAACTGGTCTACCCGGAAGTCCTGAGCGCGGTGACCGTAGGCGCCGACAGCGATGATGATGTTGGCTACGACCTCGTGTCGAATGTGACCGATGTCAACGGCACCACGACGCGGGAATCTCTCGGAAGCGGCCCCTATCGCGGCACCTGGGCAATCCTTACCGGCTTGATCGCTGAATCGGAAACCGTGATACCAGAACTCACCGGATTGCGCGGCCCCGAGCCGATCGCCGGCAGTTTCATCCTGATCGGCCTAGGTCCAGACGAATACACGGAGATCGCCACCGTGCAGGCGATCGACGAAGACGGATATCATCTCAACCGTGGAATGCTCGATACGATCCCGCGCAACTGGCCGGTAGGCACGCGAGCCTTCGTCATCCCGCCAGCGGTCCCTGTGGTCGACGATACGATACGTTCCGCCTTCGAGGACACCGCCTACTGGATTCAGACCAAAACCACATCCGGGCAACTCGACTTGGAAGACACGCCGCAGGTGAATGTCTCGTTGACCGAGCGCCCCTACCTGCCGAACCGGCCTGCGAACGTCCAGGTCAATGGCGTGGGCTTCGGGATTGTCGATGCGAACGACGCAACCGAACTGACGGTGACGTGGGCAAACCGCAACCGGGTACTCGAGTCCACGCAGGCGATGAAGTGGAACGATTCGGGCGTTGCCGGCGAAGTGGGCCAGACGTCGAAAGTCATGGTGACCACCGAAGCCGGTGCGCCGATCGTCACTTACTCGATGCTGGCCGGATCATCCAAGGTCATTCCGCTCACTGACGTGGCAGGCATCAGGCGCGCCCGCATCTCAGTAACGGCAGAGCGGGACGGGCTTCAATCGCTTCAGGCAATGAGTCTGCTCGTCTACCTGATCACGCGCTTCTTCAGCGACGCCACGATAAACGGCGCCGGCTCAATGACCATCTCGCCTAGGAAGAAAATCCTCCGCTCGGTGTCCTTCCAGGGCGGCGGTTCACTTTCCGCGTCACGCGCGCGAGCCTTCACGTCGGGCTTCTCGGCAGGCTTCCGCTAAACCCCATCAGGATCAACGCACATGGCTGATTTTTCCGACTATCTCGAAAACAAAATCCTCGATCACGTGTTTCGGAACACGCCCTATACGTCGACCGCGACCATCTATCTGGCGCTCTACACAGCAGCGCCCACCGACGCGGGCGGCGGGACGCAGGTCGCTGGCGGCGGCTATGCGCGCAAGGCTGTGACGTTCGGAGCCGCTGCCGGTGGGGCAATGGCGAACACGAACCTCATCGACTTCCTGGCGACCGGTGCGAACTTCGGCACCATCACCCATGTCGGTGTTTTCGATGCCTTGACGGCGGGCAACCTGCTCGCCTGGAAGGCCATCAGTTCGATTATCATCAACGACGGTGACACGATCAGCTTCCCGATCGGCAGCATCATCATGGGACAGGATTAAACGCTATGGCCGTGCGCACCAGGGCTCAGCTTAACAGCGATGCCGACACCAATCTCAACGACAACACGACCGGCGACATCACGCCAGCCGATATTCGCACCATCGCCAAGAACCTCGCTGACAGTGCCAAGCTCGCGGAAGACATCGGTACGGCTGCGACCAAGAACACCGGCACTGGCGCCGGAAACGTGCCAGTGCTCGATGCGGGCGGCTTGCTTGATGAAGCGATCCTGCCGGCGCTGGCGATCACGGATACTTTCGAGATCGCGTCTCAGGCCGCTATGCTGGCCCTGACGGCGCAGCGCGGCGACATCGCTGTTCGCTCGGACCTGAACAAGTCCTACATCCTCAAGACCGCGCCTGCGACGACACTGGCAAATTGGGTCGAGCTTCGCACGCCCACAGATGCGGTGCTCTCGGTCGCCGCGCTCACCGGTGCGATCAGCGCGGCCGCACTAAAGGTGGCCCTGGCAATCGCCGTGGCCGACATCACCGACGCCTCTGCCAACGGCCGTTCGCTAGTCTCTGCCGCCGACTATGCGGCCATGCGGACGCTTCTCGGTCTGGTGATCGGCACCAACGTTCAAGCGTACGATGCGCAGCTTTCGTCGCTGATTCGGATCAACAGCCAAAGCGCAGCTTATGGACTTGTACTCAGCGACGGGGGTAAGGCGATCTATCACCCGCCTGCCGACGCGACGGCGCGCATTTTCACAATCCCCTCGAATGCCGCTGTTCCTTACCCGAACGGAACAGCACTGACCTTCGACAACGATATCGGCGCAGGCGTCATTACGATCGCCATCGACACCGACACTTTGGTGCTGGTCGGGGCGGCCGGCAGCACAGGCTCGCGTACACTGGCCTCGGGAGGCCAGGCTACCGCGCTCAAGGTCTCCGCTACCCGCTGGCGAATCTCTGGCGTAGGACTCACGTAATGGCATCCGTCAGCCAAATGGCACTATTGGCCACCATGGGTGCCTCGGTGGCACCGAACGTGGTGCAGCGAGTCGCTTCAGGATCGGCTGCGCGCGCTACCTCCACTGTGCTGACATGGGCCGCTGCGACAGCCGGAAACCTTATCGTCATTGAGTTCGTTTGCGAGACCAACGCAGCGGCCCCCACGACGCCAGCAGGCTACACGCTATGGCCTTCGGGCAACATCTCAAACGGCGGGACGCAGACGCTTGGTATTTTCTACAAGATTGCGGCTGGCGGCGAGACTGGCGTCACGATTACACATGGCAACAACGCCACCTGCTCGATCATGCGTGAGATTTCCGCCACGTCTGGAGTGATTGAATTCGGCACCCCGACGGTGGCGACCACTCTTAACCCCGATCCTCCATCGCTGACACCAGGGGGGGGCTCGAAGAAGTATCTGTGGATCGCTGGCGCCGACTATCCCACGACAACGGCATCGGCCTATTCGAGCGGCTATTCCAACGGCCTTACCGGTGCCAGCACGACCAATCTTTACAGAGTTTCATCGGCCGAGAAAACGGCCACGGGCTCGGTAGAAGACCCCGGCGTTCTCACACTCGGGTCGTCCGTCAAATGCGTCGCCTTTACCTACGCTATTTCACCGATCAGTTGAAATCACGTTTAACTTGATAGTCACGTAAAAACGTGCGATTGATTGCCGGAACCTCACAAGGCGCCGGCAGCATGAACTTCTATCGTCTCTCGGGTCTGTTGAACCGGCTGTTCGGCGGGCGTGCCGATCAGACTTTGTGCGCCCGAATGGCCGAAGGCTACGGCACCCAGTGTCTGTTCTGCCAGGTCATGCACCGACTGGTCGAGCCGAACCACTGCATGATCGAGCTTGTCAACTGGCGGCGCCGCCAAGCGAAAAGGATTGCAGGATGAACATTCCCGGCGACTGGCTGCCGAACGCGACCATCCAGCGGGCGATTCTCCACTGGACGGCCGGCTCCCACAAGGCGACTGAGTTTGACCGAAAGCACTACCACGTCCTGATCGAGGACGACGGTCGCCTAATCCGGGGCATCCCGACGATCGACCTCAACACCTTGCCCAAGGCGAAAAGCGGTTACGCCGCGCACACGCTCAACTGCAACACCGGCTCGATCGGTGTTTCCCTGTGCGCCATGGCCGGCGCGATCGAGCGGCCGTTCAAGGCTGGCACACAGCCGCTGACGAAGACGCAGTGGGACATGGCATCCAGTGTCGTCGCCCAACTCTGTCGCCGCTACACGATCCCCGTTGGCCCGAGGACAGTGCTGTCCCACGCCGAGGTCCAGGCAAATCTCGGTATCCAGCAGCGCGGCAAATGGGACATCGCTAAGCTGCCGTTCGATCCGGCGTTCGACACGGCACGTGAGTGCGGTGATCGCTTCCGTGCCGAGGTCAAGGCGAAGCTTTGATGAGCCCGCCGAAGTCTTCGTCGCGCCGGTTTACCAAGCGCATGGTCATCGCCAACACGGCGTTAGCCTGGGCAGCGGTGTTCCTCTCCATCCTTTATGCGCAGGCCGCCTACGTGGCAGCAACCGCGATCGGTCTCATCCTCGCTATCAGCGGCGCCTACATGGGCATCGGACATATGGATTTGAGGCAGATGCTCAAAGCCATGCTGCCGGGCACCGCTTCCACCTTCATCTCAGATGTTCCCGCCGATCCGGCGCAAGGAGACGACGTGCAATGAGCGCCTTGGACACCTGCCTTGTCACCGGTACGATCCTCAATCCTGACGGCACGCCGAGCTATCCGGCGACCGTCACGTTCAAGCTGACGCACCGAGACTACGACGACTCAAACATCGTGCTGCCGGTGTCAGTGAGCGTCGATACAGACCCGGCCGGCCACATCAGCATCCCTCTCTGGCCGAACGTGGATGGCAGGGCGGGGACTGTCTATTGGTGCAGCATCGCGGTCGGGCCCGAGTTGTGGAACCGGGAGCGCTACGCCACGTTTGTCGTCGCCGTACCCGACGCCGCTACGGCCGATTTGACTGCCATCTCCGAACTGGTTGCCCCGTCGAAGGTCGATGATGCTCGGACGGCCGTCATCCTGGCGCAGGCTGCCGCCCTGAAGGCGCACGATGATGCGGCATTAGTTGCCGCAGATCGTCTCGCGATCGGAGAGGATCGTGTGCAGACCGGTCTCGACCGCGTGGCGGTGGCGGCAGATAGGTCTGCGATCGAGGCCATCATCGAACCAGTCACAACCGTTGCCGAGCACATCGACATGGTGATCACGGTTGGGGCGAACATCGCCACCATAGCGGACGCCGTTGGACCCCTCACTTCTATTCAGACCGCCATGCTTCAGATGGCGACTTCCTTCACCGACTCGCAAACCCGTTACATCAACGCCATGGCGTTCTCATAGGATTTGAAATCATGACCGTAGAAGCTGAAATCGCCGCTCTCACGACTGCAGTGAACACCCTTACGGGTGCCGTCGATGTCCGGAAAGCGACGCTCGATGGTGCCGTCTCGGACGCAGAGGGTTTTGCCGGCGAAGCCGATGACGCCAAGAACGCGGCTGGTGTCAGCGAGACCAACGCAGGAACCTCAGCCGCTGCTGCGCTCGCCTCCAAGAACGCGGCTGGTGTCAGCGAGACCAACGCAGGAACCTCAGCCGCTGCTGCGCTCACCTCCAAGAACGCGGCTGGCGCCAGCGAGACTGCTGCGCTCACCTCAAAAAACGCCGCTGGCGTCAGCGAGACCAACGCAGGAAGCTCAGCCGCTGCTGCGCTCGCCTCCAAGAACGCGGCTGGCGTCAGCGAGACCAACGCAGGAAGCTCAGCCGCTGCTGCGCTCGCCTCCAAGAACGCCGCTGGCGTTAGCGAGACCAACTCAGGCACCAAGGCAGTCCTTGCTCAGGCATGGGCTGAAGGAACACTCCCTGCCGGAGCCGGCACGAAGTCCTCGAAGGAATGGTCGGATCAAGCCGCCGCACTGTTTGCGGGCGGCTATACTGCCTCGACAATACCGGCGACTACGGCTACCGGCATCAAGGCGCTGAACACGGCAACCTTTCCGGTTGCCTATCGAACAGATGCCGGAAAAGCCGGTTTTTATAATTGGGATGCGACCGTCGATAACGACATGGCTCGCGCGGACGCCAACGAGATCAAATTCATATCGCCGAATCTTGCGGTGGATGGCGCTTATGTGCGGGTTGCTTTGGGCGATGCGGAGAAAGCCGTTATCAATCGTGCGTTGAATGAGCGCCCATTCGAGGGCTGGCCCCTCATCTTGTCGCCTCAAAATAGGTTTCGGTGTCAGCGCTCCAAACTGGAGATCGGCAAGCCGATCAATATCAACTCCAGTTCTGAAAATCTAGCAGATGCCCATTATGGAAAGACCGGTGTAACGATCGGTTCTGACACTATGCAGTGGGAGGGTATAACTCTCCAGCGTGTCACCGGTGCTGATGTGTTTACCGACACGATATCGGACCTTCGTGCTGCCGACTACGCGCTGGTGGCAGGCAAGCGGTACATCGCTAGTATTGTTGCGTGCGCGCCATTTGACGGTGTCGATGTTAGTGGCTTTACGTCCGGCCCGCGTCGTTTCATGTGGATGCGTTCTATCGCAAATGGGACTAGTGTTTACGGTCACGGTGCAAAGATGATCGGGCGGGAACCTCGACGTGTTCATGCAGTCGTGCAAGCTCTGACAACTACCACTTATGATACACTTTCCGATCCTGCCATCGCTCTTGGTACAGGCACTGGAACATTCCGATGGTTCTACCATGGCTATGGGCTTGGTGGCACGCTTGCAGGCGGTGACTTGTATCTTGGTGGAGTGCAACTTGAAGAAGCACCGAACCAGACCGAAAAGTGTGGCATCGCCGTTATCGGAACCTCCATCGAGACCGGCACGAGTTCACTGCTCCATCCAACATCGGATCGGTCATGGCCGCGCTACCTCGAAGGTCTTTTGTGCGTCCCGATCTTTAATGGCGCAATCGGCGGCCAGTCGTCTACCACGTTGGAGGCTCGTTTCGATACGGACGTGGCACCATGGGGTGTCAATGCCAAATACTGCATCCTTGCAGCAAACGTGAACGACTTTGCCACTGGCTTTGACTCGGCGCTTTATCGGGCCAACTGGCTGTCGATGTACAACAAGGCAATTGCGGCGGGCATGATCCCTATCTTCGTGACGCCGGCACGTAGGTCTCTCTATAATTATAGTAATGGTCCGGCCGATATGCAGGCTGAGATTGATTACATTAAACAGACCTATCCTATGGTCATTGACCGTGATGAAGTCTTGGCAGATTGTTTCAGCACTGGTCTCTTGAATGACCAGTACAATACAAGTGATGGTATACACCCGACACAAAAAGGTCTTCGCGCCTTTGCATTCATGGTCGCCAAGAAATACGGGCATTTTTTCCACTTCGACAATGTGCCATCGGCTTATCAAAAGACGGATTATGACGACAGCAAAGTCGCCAATCTTCCCGGGACAGCCTATGTCGAGGCGTGGGATGCCAGTGTTTTCGACGCTGCTGCGGCAAGTATTAATCTTCGGGACAATCTGGCGGCACGGGCGCCGTTCTTGATCTTCAATGGCACGCCAGGCAGCACGAA
Source organism: Mesorhizobium sp. M0145 (assembly GCF_040322355.1). Lineage (NCBI taxonomy): Bacteria > Pseudomonadati > Pseudomonadota > Alphaproteobacteria > Hyphomicrobiales > Phyllobacteriaceae > Mesorhizobium > Mesorhizobium sp. M0145. The sequence continues at coordinate 61,312 of NZ_JAMYTK010000001.1, read as the reverse complement.
GACTTTCCAGCTTACTGCGCCCAATTATTGGGGCGGCGGCACACCGGCCGGACAGGTCAAGTCGTGGAAGGTCTGGAATGCCACCACGGACGGCTCCAACGTGGCGATCCAGCTTTACAAGATCGTCGCCGGCGTGGCGACCGCTTATGGTTCTGCCGTCATCATCCCGAACGGCGCCTGCTTCGAAATCATCACGGACGGCAGCACCAGCGTAACTGCGGCACGATTGCAGGGTGCGGCCCTTTCGGTACTTGGTGTCACTGGCAATGCGGTGGCGAATTACGCCGATATGGTAGCGGGTACCGACGGTCATGTGTTGCGTCGTGTGGGCACCACGCTCGGATTTGGCCAGATCGTTGCGGCCGGCATCACCGATGCAACGATCACGCTGACCAAGATGGCAGCGGCGGCAATTGCGACCGCTGCAAATTATTGGGCGATGACAGCCGGCAAGATCGTTACGACCGACGCCCTGGTCGCCGCAAATGCCGAACAAGCATTGGCTGACGCCACAACGATCGCCTGGGATATGGCTCTAGGGATCAACTGGACAGTCACGTTGGCTGGCAATCGAACCCTTGGCAACCCGACGAACTGCATCGTCGGTCGGCGAGGTCGCATTCGTGTCGTTCAAGACGGTACGGGAACGCGCACCCTGACTAAATCCAGCAACCTCAAAACCGTTGGTGGCGCCGCTTTGGTGCTTTCCACGGCGCCGGGTGCGGTCGACTATCTGGATTACGATTGTCGGTCAGCAACGGATATTCGTCTCACGCCTTCAGCCGCCTGGTCATGATGGCAAGATTGCCGCGCGGAAGGTCAAGGGCCGGTCGCGCGGTTTTCGTATCCGCGTTAAATTCACGTTTAACTTGTGACACACGTTGAAACGTGCAATTAGTGGGGCGAAACAGAGGTCCGTCAATGAGCATCGCTCTCGCCGCTTGGCAGTTCGTCCGTCCGTTCCTCACCTTGAAGCTCGCGCTGCCGATGTGGGTCTTCCTCGTGGCCGGCGCCTGGCTATGGATCGACAAGACATCAGCCATTCGCACGGCCGTCAACAAGTATGCCGCCGAACTGATAGCGGGCGCACAGATGGATGCGCTCAACGCGCAACTGATCGAGGAACGCCGCATCCGCGCCTGGTCCGATGCAAAGGCCGAGGAAGCCGGCAAGCTCGCGGACGCCGAGCGCGCAGCCCGCGTCGATCTGGAAATCAAGCTCACTCTCACCGACAGCAAAAGAAAGGGTCTTGCCGATGAACTGGCAGAGATCACGGCGCACCCTGTTTCTGGCGACTGCACTGTTGACCAGTTCCTTCTTGACCGGCTGCGCAACAAATAAGGCCCTGCTCGGGCAAGCGTATACCGACAAGGCCAAGGCCGAGGCTGCACAGACTGCCTTGCAAGCGGCCGAGAAGCGCGTCCAGGAAGCTCGTCGGATGCCCGACTGGCCCGACAAGTGCCGCCGCCACCACCACAGCGGAATCGTGCTCGGCGATCGGCAGAGTGTCGCCAACAAGAAGGCCGACAACGCCATCGGCGCCGCCAACGATCAGACCGACGCCTGCGCCGCTCTCTACGACGCCTGGCAGAAGGCGCGGGAGCCGAAATGACCGAGGATGAAGTCAAGGCGATTGCCGACCAGGCCGCGCGTGCCGCTGTCAAAGAGACGCTTCTGACCCTCGGCTTCGCCGTGGACAAGCCGATCGAAGCTCAAGCCGACATGCAGTTCATTCGTAAGCTGCGCGAGTCGACCGAGACCGTCAAACGACAAACCCTGATCACCGCTGTCGGCGTCATCACAGTCGGCATCCTCGGCCTGATCTGGCTGGCCATCAAAGGTCCAGCCTGATCGCCTGAAAATTCCTCGTGCATATGGATGTCAGTTTTGGCGATCCCCCTTTCCGACGAACTTGCGCAGCAAGCGGCCGACGCATATCGGGCTCACGGCAATAACAAAGCCGCCGCCGCCGCCGCGCTAGGTCTTTCACGTACAACGTTCATTGCACGCCTGTCAGTGGCCTCGCTACGCGGACTGCTCGGCACGAAGCCAGTCCTGCCAGGCTTCCAGATTCACAGCACATCGACGCAGCTTGGTCCCGATGGCGAGTTGCAGCGCGAGTGGATACAGCAGAAGCCGGAATCGGGTGAAGAATTCATGCTGCCGGCCGGCCACACCATCAAGGGCGTGTCGGCACTGGTCGGCCCTGACGATCGCGTCATGGCGAAGTGGATCAAGACGCGCGAGGATGGACCGGACCTCGACGCGAAGATTGACATCATCCAGCGGGCGTTCGAAAACTTCGAGCCGCGCGCGCCATACATCCTTCGGCCCACGGACTGCGACAGTGAGCGCCTGACCGCTTACATCTTCTGCGATTGGCATCTCGGTCTGTTCGCCCACGGCAAGGAGACGGGTGGGCCCGACTGGGACTTGTCGATCGCCAAACAGGTGCTGCGCGAGACCGTTTCCGATTTGATCGGCCAGTCGCCGAAAAGCTAGCACGCCATCATGCTCGGCCTTGGCGACATCCTTCATGCGGACAACAGCCGCAACATGACTGAGAGGTCGGGCAACGTTCTCGACGTGGATACGCGCTATCCGAAGGTGCTGGAGACCGCCTGCGATCTGCTGGCTGAAGCCGGTGAGAACATCGCCGCCAAACACGATCGCGTCGAGATCGTCACGAAGCCCGGCAATCACGATCCAGAATCAACGGTCGGCATTCGCCAGGCGCTGCGCATGTACTTCCGCAACACCGAAAGCGTCGATGTCGATACCAGTCCCAACCCTTTCTACTGGCGTCGGTTTGGCGTGAACCTGCTCGGCGGCGCGCACGGCGACAAAGCCAAGCCCAAGGACATGCCCCTGATCATGGCGAACGTGCGCCGGCAGGACTGGTCGGATACGACAACCCGGCATTTCCACACCGGCCACATCCATCACGACACGCTGCAAGAAATTGGCGGGGTTCACGTCTACTCCCATCGAGCACCGGTGGCGCAAGACGCCTACCACGCGGCTAACGGGTATCTCGCCGGCCGCTCGATGCGCAGCTTCAACTACCACGTCGACAAAGGTGCGCGTGGTAGCACAGAGATCGAAATTCGCTGATGAGATTTCCCGGTTAGTATGACCGCCTCCGGGCTCCTGTCCAACAGGAGACATTATGGCCTTCCTCCGTGCGGCTAAGCCGCAGCAAGCATCAACCGCTCGCTCATAGCCTGGCTAAAGCCAATCTCCACTGCGTCCCAAATTCCCCCCTGAACCTGCGCGCTCAAGACTCGCGACAAGAAGGTTGAATTAGACTTTGCTAACATAAAGTCGTGCAACTCCAAGTAGTAGGCGCGACCGGTGGCGCAGTCTACAGAATAGTCCCCCGATCGAATAGGATTCCAAGGTAGCGGTTTTGGGTATTCGCCATTGGCGTCGACTCCCACGAAAGATAGGCTACAGAAGCTCATTACATTTTTCCCTGAGTGGTAGGCGTTTAATACAACAAGGCTGTCAAATCAGTGCCTGCGAATGCTTCTGATTTGGGCGGGGGGACAAGCTGTGGCGTGTCTTCCTTCGACAACACGAAATCACCTAAGATGTCAATCAGACATGAATTGACATTGACTATTTTTTCATCACTGCGACTCCTTTTTGGGTCAGAGGCATTTATTCCTATATAAGTTTCACTTTCAAAATGAAAGCGGGAATGTAAAAATTCCACATATTCATGTTCGGCTTCCGGTCGCGTCAGTAGCCGGTACGTTGTTTCACAGGCATCCCGCATCCATACGACCCACATCACGTCCATCAGCGGACTTTTGCCTCGCTCCTTTTCGAGGAACGCCGGTCGCCAGGTGAGCGGCAGGATGAAGGCGGGTGGGTGCGTCTCGAACAACTTGATCCGGCTCTTGGCGTGCCAATATTGCGACTTCAGCAGGAAGGCCGCGTTCGGCGCGATCAATAGCGCGCGCTTAATGAAAGCCTCGGCAAGGTTGAACGGCGGATTGGTGATGATCCAATCACACTTGAAATTAACGTCGCAGGTGAGAAAGTTGACGCCAGCGTCACCGTAGCCGCAATCCTCACGCAGATCGCTGGACCACACGGCGTCGGTGCCGAGGTAGTGCCCGAGAACGTCAGCCATGGCTCCGTTGCCGCAGGCGGGCTCCCACGCGATCGTGCCTAGATCGAGCTTAAGGAACTCCATCAACGCAGCCGTCACGTTGTGCGGCGTCGGGTAGAAGTCAGCGGGCTTCCGCTTGTGGACCTTCTGAGATGCCACCAGTGCGTCGGCGTAGCTGTGGTCGCTCATTCCGCGACCTTCCCCGATAGGCCGACCCAACACGGACGGTCACAGGTCTCCTTGCGAATGTGGAAGGTCATGAGAGATTCCCGTTAAAAGTGATTGATCAGGCGAGCAAATCGCTCAAATCGTTGGGATCGGCCTTGAGTTTTATGAGCGCTTGCCGGCGTTGACCGTCTACCAGGTTAAGCGCATCAACGATGCGTTCTGCGTCGTCTCGAGTCCAGGTCCAGGCGATAGGGTCAGTCATGCCAAGCTTGGAGTCGTAGATCGCATAGAGATGGTCGGACCAGTGATCCTCACCGTCGTCCGCTACCCACGCATACGAAAAGCGCAGCATCACACCAGCAAAAAATCGTCCAGGTCGGTGTCGTCTTTAGCCGGAACCGACACCTGCTCAGGTGCTTTTCCCGCGACCAGTATCTCGCTCACAGGTAAGCGAGGCATGGCAGCGGTCATTCGCTTCCTCGGCTCGTAGGGTTCCGACAAATTCGGTGGCGTGGTCAGAACCTCGACGATGCAGGCAACCGGGTCTTTTCCGACGCTGACAATCCAATCGTTGGTCAGCCAGAACTGCGAGATGGCCTGCCAGCCTTCCGGCCCGATGTTCAGGGCCAGGCTTGTGAGCTTGCCCCTGACCGGGGCACCACGATCGTCGCGCGAATTGGAGATAGCCCGTAGCGCAGTGACGAGCTTTAAACCGAGGGCGGCGTCATCCATGGTCAGACCAGCAAATCGTCGTCATCGTCTTTGGTGACCGGGCTTACGCCCCTCACCGGCACGGGTCCGAGGTCGAGCAGATCGTCATCGTCTGCGGCCGGCGATTGCGCGGCAACCCTGGTGCCCTCGAAGGCGGCGGCCTTCTGCTCGGACGTCAGACCCATCTGCTCGTCGTAGGCCGTGGATTTCAGCATCCCGGTCTCAACGTTGAATTCTAGGCCGGTTTCGACCGCCTTGCCACCCGGATAGACGCGCTCAAGTTCTTCGAGCAGTGGCGTCTTCTGCAAGACGAGACGGAACCCTTTGTCGGTGCCGGGGAAGGGATAGACGTTGACGTAGGGACTGCCCTTAGTCTTGCGGATCAAGCCGCGCAGTTCGCCGAGTCGCATAGATGTCTCCGTGTTTGGATAATGTTGAATTGGATCGCGCTCACACGCACATTCCGTCAGGCGGATGCCGATAGCCGCAATGCGGGCAGCCAGAAATACCAGGCCTAACGAGCGGAACCGTGCCCTTGCCGTTGCATTTGCCGCAGGTGTCTCCACCCATACCGTGGCCGCGCCAACCGGAGCCGTCGCAGTCCTCACATTTGATCATGTGGAATTGCTTTGCCTCGGCCATCAGATCATCCCGAGGGCGGCTTTGTAGAGATCGAGAATGGTTTCGGCCTCCTGGCGCTCGGCCTGATCCTTCTTGCGCAAGCGGATGATCTCGCGCATCGCCTTGGTGTCGAATCCTGTTCCCTTAGCCTCCGAGTAGACTTCCTTGATGTCGAGGGCGATCGTGCCCTTCTCTTCCTCAAGCCGCTCGATGCGCTCGATGTAGGCGCGAAGCTGGCCGGCCGCGACAGTCTGGCTGGTCTCGGTGATATCGAGGTCGTCGGGCTCGTTGTTGGGGTACGCCATGCGGTGTCTCCGTTTGTGAAAGTCACTATAAACGTGAAATTAGTCGCGTCAATAGCGATTTCGAAGTTGGGGGCTGTTGAGCGAAATAAAATTGTCCACAGGTATGACGCTGAACTGCCTGGCCACCCGGTCGGGCTCGATCTCGTAGCCGTGCTTTCGGCAGATCAGCGACACCGTTTTGGCGTCGATGCCGGTGGCGCGTGCGATTTCGAGATAGGTGCAGTTCCAGTCTGCCGCGCTGCCATAGCGCCAGACTAGGAAGCGCTGCGCCGCTGCTCTGAACGGGCGCCTCATGGCTTGCTGATCTCGGTGAGGGCGTCAGAGAACATCGAGTCGCTTGGGATATCGGCGAATCCGCTCTCTTTGAGTGCCTTGATCGCAGCTTCGGACAGGCCGTTGGTGATTCTGACCTCCGTCATGGCCTTGAGCCTCTGCTCGCCGATCTCGGTGAATGGCGCGTGCCCTTCCGGGTACTTCTCGAACATGGAGTCGACCACGGCTTTCAGATCGGCACGGACCTGATCGAGGTTGCCCTTCGGCGGCCGATCGTCGTTGAGCATGGCCTGGATCATCGCATCGCGCAGGACGACAAGGGAGCACATGGCCTTGGTAATGTGCGAGAGACCCGTGTCGGGATCGAGGTCTTCGCCTTCCCACCACTGCATGATGTGGCCGATTGCAGCGTCAACGTAGACCGAGGCGCGGACGCCTGCGACGCGAAAATTATGCCTCCTATAGCCTTTTAGGTGGCCTTCCAGCATTCCGACTCCGATCTCGGCGATGACGGTCAGCGGGACGGCCGCGAACTGCCTCCACTTTCGGATGCCGATATTGTCTTTTGGATTGCTGACTTTAAGCCCTTGATCTTCCATCACATTTCTCCGTGAATTGCTCGTTTGCCGTACAACTTCGCCAGTGGCGCGACCTTCGGCATCGCGCACCGCGACGTGGCCGAACGGAACGGTGAACGTCTTGCGGTCGATCATGACGTGACTCCTTCCTGGTTGAGGGCAATGCCGCGCCGGTGCGCCGCGAGTGACGCCTGGACGACATGCTCGGGAACCCAGCCGTTGATGCGGGTCGACCGAGGGTGGCCGTCGCTGTCCACGTAGGTGGCATTGGTGTTGCGGTTGCCCTGCCAGTCCTCGCCGAGGCGGATGGTCATCTTCATCAGTACGCCTTTCCGCCCACGGCGTTGCGGTTCGCCAGCTGGTGGTCCGCGCGGGTCTTGTTGAACTTGTTTTTATCCAGGATTGCCGCAGCCAGGTTCAACTTCCGAGCGCCGGCAATGTCGAAAATCCTGATAACCGCATCTGCGAGTTCTACCGTCATCGCATCGTGCCAGGGCAGTTTATCGTCGCGCCCGTTGCCCTTGCGGTGAGCCTCCAGCGCTTCGCTCAACTCGGAATGACAGAGCGCGATGACTTCCCCGAAATTGCGCTCGAATGGGATCCCGGTCTTGCGGTCGAGATGCCAACCCGCGTTGACGGCCGTCTCGTGGACGATCCTCTGCATGGCCTCCACACCTTCGTAGGCGGCCATCTCCTCGGGGCTCAGGCAGGCGAACGCTCCTGTTTCGGCGTCCATCAGCGTGCCTCCCACGGCAACAGGACGACGCGCTGGCACGATGCGGCGTGATAGCGCCGCGTGCAGTCGTATGAATCAACCTGGATGGCGCCGACCAGTACCACGGCGAGGGTGGCAACGCCGAGCACATACATGCCGACGAGTTGCGCGAGATGTCTCACAGACCTGTCTCCTTTTTGCTTTCGATGATTTGCAGTTCGAGCCCGAGGACCGACAAGGCAGCTTCGAGATCGGTGATGCGCGGTTCGGTGCGGCCGCTTTTCCAGTAGGCGAAGCCGGGCGTGCTGTAGTCGATCGCGGCGGCTAAATCGGCCTGGGCAATGCGCCGCTCGCGAAGGATGGCAAACAGCCGTCTGACTGTCTTCGAGGCGGTACGCGGGGCGACACGCGGTACTCTTGAACGTCGTCCCACGCGGTCAGAACGAATGCGGGCTTGCGTACTGGCCGCTAAAGATCATGGCGTTGTTATTGCCGGCACCTTGGAAGGACGTGTCGGTGTAGTCACGGTTGCCGCTGCCGTTGGTCGTGGCGGAACAGCCGGCTACGGCAAGGGCCAATGCGAGCAGCGAAGTGGTGCGAATGTGAGTCTTCTTCACGAAATTTCTCCGGGGTTTCAACGTTTCAAGTATCACGTTTAAGAACGAGAAAATCAACTAAAAAGTGATATTACCGGACGCCAATCGTCAATCCATACGATTTTGGAATCCGTCGTCAGTTCGTCGGCGCGGTTGTGCCGACGCCGCATCATGAAAGTCTTGTGGCCGGCCTTCATGCCCACCATGGCGTTCTTATAGTTGTCCTCGATCCAGATGCCCGACTTGAGCACTTCGAGCCACCCAGCTTTGCTCTCGCCGAGGGCGAGGCAGATAACGCGCTCGATCATGACGCCGAACACCCGCCGCAGGTTCTCCTTGCGCCGCTTCAGGACGACAGAATCGGCCGAGCAACTGGTCAGCACCGTCAAACGGTGGCCGGCCTGGTGCAGCTTGGCCACGGCGTCGATCGCACCGTCCATGGCGTAGAGTTCGCCGAAGGCTTGCGAGGCGTTGAAGCCGGCAATCAGTTCGAAAGAGCGTGCTTCCGTCACGCCCAGCCAGGCAGCCAGAGACCATGAACTCGGCCCACCTTGATTGGGAATAATGTCGTGGTTGGCACGGAGCCAAAGCCGGAAGCCGCGCTGCCAGTCGAGCAGCACATCGTCACAGTCCAGAATGAAATGCATGTTGCGGTTTTCCTTTTCAAAGTCGATGGGTGGCAGATTCCTCGTCACCTTTCACGCCATACAGCGGCACCGCCATAGAAATCGCAGCCGGGGAGCGGGCCTACTATCCTCGCGTCATAATGCGAAGGGTCCCAAACCATTTCAGCGCCGCACCCGACGACGGCATGGCATGTATTCTGACTAGTCGCGCCGTAGAGTAGATAAGGGTACCCGTCGCCCAGCCATTTCTGCATCGTACCGAAAGCATCGGCGGGAGAAACCGCTTCAAACCAAGTCTCGATAATGTCGAAACCGCGCGCTCGTAGCCATTCGGCCGCTGCCGTGGACTGTCCCGGCCCGTCGCTGGCAAGGAAGAGAGGTACTTCGTCTCGATCCAGTTCAAGGATGACTGCAATGCAGGTTCTGAAGCAGTCTCCGAGCGCGGGATCGGCTGTGTTGTGACGCTGTTTCTGGAACCTCATGATTGCACAGGAATGAGGGCGGCTTCGTCAACGATGAAGCTCTCGTGCACCGTCGCACGATTTCCCCGCTCATCTTCCAGCAGAAACCCGTATCCAGTGCGATTGACCACCTTGTATCTACAACTGCGATAGAAGGTGAACAGTGGATTTATCACCTGCTTTAGGAGAACAGTCTCCCCATTCAGCTCCGGTGTTGGGGCTGCGAGAGCGGAGCGAAGTTTGGCTAGCGTCGAGACGACAGTGCCGTGGCAAGGACCGGCAACGAACTCGCCGCCTACCGGATTGCCTTTAGTCGCTAAATGCTCACGCCATGAGGCTGAAGCGGATGACATGAGCGCGCCAAAGCCTATGCGCAAACCAAGGGCTTCAACCTCGTCTCCGTGTTGTGGGTCCCGGAGCGCAGGGCGCTCTACCAAACGCAGAGTATCCTCAGCATCTTCCAGTGCCTTCACCACCGCGCCCTTCACCGCGCCTATGCTTTCTTTGATGGGCGCGGGAAGCGGGTCGCCTACGGCAGGCGGATAAAAATCCATCGCCGATGTTGGGGCGGCTTGTGCCTTGGAGAGGGCGGCGAGATAGACGTGCTCGACGATTTCCCATGTTGCGTCATAACCAGTCGCATCCTCAGCTTCCTTAGCTATCTGCTCAATGAACTTTGGGTCCAACCTCCATCCAATTTCTTTGTCCTCGCAAGTGGCCCACTTAACCCCATCCATCGCCGATGTTGGGGCGGGCTGAGCGTGCTCGCGAAGGCGACGTTCGACAGCCGCGAACCCTTCGGCCACAGAACTGGCAACCGCCAAGACCCTGCTGTCCTGCTTGTCCCGCGCATCGCCTATGGCTGCATTCCAGAAACAGCCAAGAGCGTCAGCCAACATTTCGGCCGTCAATGCTTTGCCGCTGCTCATTGGCCTATCCCTCTGCGTTTCTTTTGGCGGCGGCGGATGAGCTTTAGCGCAGCATCACAGTCAGCCACCGTGAAGCCCACAAGTTCGGCATGCCAATGATCTGCCTCATCACGCGTTGTATTAGTCGGGTCGCTCTCCACCCCGCTCTTTCTGGCGTGGTCGTTCTCGGCATTGATGAGTTTCTTGACGGCCAAGATGATCTCTTCTGCGGCGGTCGCGGTCACCCCCACATCCACCGCCGATGTTGGGGCGGGCGGGGCTGCTGCGAGAGCGGAACGGATGCGCGCTTCGTAATCGGCCTGTGCGGCGGCTTTGGCTTCGTCCTCTGCCACATTTTCGGCAAGGATGGTGTCCTCGTCCTGGCCATCCTCGACGCTTCTGCGGATTGCCATAAAGCCGTGCGTGACGATGCCGACATCGTATCTGCCAACAACAGAATTGGCCTTCCACTCATCGGAGAACGCGCTACTGCGTAGTTTCCACTCCAACGCCTTCACCATCTCCACATCCACCGCCGATGTTGAAGCGGGCGGGGAGGTTACGAGAGCGGAACGGATGTCTCGCAAGAGGATCGTGACCGGTGTATCGTAGTATCCGTCACCGTCCTTCTCGTAGGTTGATGTGATCAGGTCGTTGATGCGTTCCAAGAATTCCCCCGCCCCACCCATGGTGGCAGGGACGGCTTGAGTAGTAAGGGCGCGGAAGGCGGCTGCGTCTGTCTCGTGGCGTTCCGCTCGGATGAGGTCGCGCTGCTCACAGTCGGAAAACCGCCCGCCAGGACGCTTGTGTTTCTTGGCTTCCTTTCGCCACTTAGCCGCTTTGGCGTCATGGTAGCGCGCTGCGATTTCCAACCCATCCACCGCCGATGTTGGGGCGGGCATCCCGTCGATCATGTGCCGCACCATCGCTTCGGCCTGCTCGGCGTCGAAAATGTTCGTTCCCATCGGGCCGGGAAGCGTCGGAATGTGGGGATACGGGTTGGTGTACGAAATGCCATGATCTGGCCGGAAGTCTTCCGGGAGCTTCCACATCAGGAAGCGGCCAACCATGTGCTTGATCTGGTCCTCGCCCACCGGTGCGGCTGGCGCTTCGGGATTGCTGAGAGTGGCAGGGGCGGCTTGGGCCTTGGAGAGGGCGTCACGAAGCCGGTCGATCTCTTTTTGCTGATCTTCGATGCGGTCGCCGCGCATCATTGACAGGTCGAGCGCGGATATGGCGTGGTCTACAATGCCCCATGGCGCAACACTCCGACCTCCGACCATGAATGCCTGACCGCATTTGCGCCTGTTCGTGGCGTCCCGCAACCGGTCAAATTGAGCCCACATCTCGTCTATGGTGGTGCGTAGCTGCTCATTAGCGGCTTCAACGAGAGCGGCGAACGCCTGTTTTTCTTCCTCGGAATATGTCCGAGCCGGCCATTCGTCTTTGTCGAATTCCATGATATCCGGCTCGTCACCTTGGCCGAACAGCCACCGGTAGAGCGCAACATGGTATTCAGCCTTGAAGCGATCGCGGAAGACGTGAGGCGTGACCTCGCGGCCACCATGCTCGAACGACACGAAATAATCGCATTGACCGTCGCTCAACCTCATTGGCTTGATGCTCACTGCCACCGGTGCGGCTGGTGCTTCGGGAAGCGAACCGATGAACACATGCTCGGTTATGCTGATGGTTGGATCGCTGGCGATCATCTGGTAGGCGGGAAAAGCCTCCGCTTCCGCCTTCGATGTAAATCGCTTCGCCTCATGCGCGGCAGGTGTCCACCAGTGCCAGCCGTTCGGCTCTTCATGGTACCAATGCGGTTGCTGGAATAACGATGCGTCCTTGCGCTCGATCAGCCATGCAACCTCGCGTGCGGCTGGCGCTTCGGGGTCGGTCATGTGGGAATTCCTCCTGCCCTCGTTTGATGTCCGACATTCACACGGCAATTGGTGAATGTCAACTTAAAAGTGAAATTTGTTGAACGCGGCCCACATCAGCGGTGCGATGTCGGTCACATGCTTTCCGTCAGTTTGAGATAGCCATCTTCGAAGGGGCTTTTGCTCCCGGCTCGGAGGGCGTCGGAAAACGTTTGCATGTTCTTGGCCCATGCCTCGGCTTCCGCGCGCGTCGGCCGCATATAGAAGACGCGCTCGCGCAGATGCAGTGGCACCCAGGCAGCGCGGAAATTGGTTAAGCGCTCGGTCGGCGCCCACTTTTGAACGGGTCGGCCGCTGCGAGACGCCCCATACCACTCGAACCGGAACCAGCCCTCGCCACCCGTGCCGTTGCAAAGCCAGACTTTGGCGCCCATGCGGAAGATGTGGTCAACCCCGACCACGTTGGCGATGAGGCCGAAATAGTCATCTCCCTTGACCACGGAAAGCTCAGTCATCGCGCTGCCTTCTCCAGTTCCAGAATCTCGGTCACGCTCATCCTCGTCTTGCGGCCGACCAAGGCGTCTTCCGCATCGCCGGCTCGCGTAGAGCTTTGCCGTGTCGCGCGGTCGCATCGCGCCTAAACAACTATGATTGCGGTTGCCGCAATGGCGGCAATCCAGATGATGCATGTCGAGAAAATGCGCGCGCGGTCGTAGCGATTGGCGCAACTCATGACCGCCAAATCTTGAATTTGTGCGGTGAGGTTTTTCGTCCGATATTCGGGGCTTGGTGACATCGTCGTTTTCCTTTCAGGTTTAGTCATTCTCCCCACCCTCTCAGTTTGTTGGCCCGATCGAGCCAGTATTGACCTTTGTCGTAGAGCTTTTCCGCTTTTGCAGTTTGGCCCTTTTCGGCGGCATCATTGGCGTCGGCCAGGTAACGGCTACCCCATTCCTCGGCTTCGAGGATGCGTTCCTGCAACGGGCGCGTCAGTTTAGGCACGAGGTCCCTCATGGTGCAGGCCCTTTGACAATCTGAACCGCCTCAACGTAATCGCCTCAACGTAATCGCCGTCCGCGAGAACGTTGATAATCGACCCAGGAATCAAACTGGTGTCGGGTAACCGCTCTCTTTTTCGCCCGCAGACGATTGGTTCGCGCCGGTATTGGAACGCGATTGTTCGCGTTCCAGCCTGAACGTGCAGGGCGCCATCGGGAGAGACCAGTGTGAGGTTGTCATGTCGTGTCATTTGCAGCGGATTCTTCATGCTACCTCGCTAACACCACCTGCTTGTCACCGGGCTTGCTGCCGTCCGAGAACTCGGGGAATTTTTGCGACATATTTGCCCACATGAGCTTGGCACCGGCACACATTGATGGCGCATGAACGTCGCCATTGAAGACGACGACCTGGGCATCCTGTGGCATCTGCTGGAGTTGGGCAATCAGGTCGGCCACGGTCATTTTCCGCCTCCATATGTCGTCAGGAGATTGGCTCTCCGGTTCTGTTCATCTCGGATCGCGTGGATTTGTGAGTAGCATTCCAAATGCTTCGGGAGTTCGAGCGGCGGGATGTTGCCGTAGGTGGAATTCAGGCTGCACTTGACGAGCTTCGACATCTCCACCAGTGCGGCGTCTGACAGATGTGAATAGTCAGTCATGCTGTCTCGCTCTCCTTGATTCTCACCAGTTCAGCGATGTCATCGAGCGTTAGACGCGGGATGCGGTTCAGCGCCTCGGTGGCGGCCTTCTGTGCCTCGGCCGCTATCTCTGCCAGTCGAAGGGCTTCCGCGAACGCGGCCTGAGCTTCGGACGTGTCTGGCATAAGGTCGGATAATTCCTTCTCGGCTCGGCTGGCGCGTTCGCTGCCATTGCGTTGGGCGACGGTGGCGACCTTATGTCGGGTCCGGCCGACAACGCCTTTCCAGTCCTTCTCAGCGAATGGCCTTACATATTCGATGATCGTGGCTTCCGTGATGCTCGGCTTTGAACTATAGCCGCCGTTGACCTCGAAAACCTTGACTGCTGCCTTTCGGCGCAGGTCGAGATACATCTTGTCGATCTTAGCCTTCAACTTTGCGAGCGAGACGTGTGAACCACCGCCTACTTCAAGATCGCGGCAATACCATTCGTCAGAATTCTCGCCGTACCTGATCAGGTGGCCGCGATATGTGGTCTCGATGTCAGCCATGGCTTGCTGCCTCCCTTCGGCCTGTTTTCAATAATTCACTTTTAACGTGAAATATATGTGATCGTCAAGTGAAATCGGTCTGATTTTCTCCGGGGTGCAGATTTCTCCGAGGGTCTTGAGAACGAAATGAGAACATGCTTTGCTCGACCGAGTGCGGCGATCCATCGAATGGAGATCGCCATGGGATCACGAAACATCTACGATTACAGCTACCTCATCGAATGTGTCGATGGGGAGGGAAATACTCTCGAACGGGTAGGCGAGATGAACAATTTCGTGGTGGCCAAAGCTGCCTACGAAGCGACGCTGACACAACGCACCTGGTCGAACGTGGTGCTGCGGGAGGGTGGTAGGATCGTCGAGACGGCCAAGACGGGCGGCTACGATTGCGAGACCAAGACGGTTCCGGTATTAGAACGGCGTAGTTGAGCCTGTTTGATTTTCTCCGGGGAGGGTTTCCATGAGAGCAGCATTGTTGGTGGCCATCCTGGCGGCGACATCGCCTGCCCTGGCGTTTGAACCTCACAGCGTCAATCAGGCGCAGGAAAAAGCCATTCAAGACGGCGTAAAGGAGTCTCTAAAAGACCCTGACAGTGCCAAATTCAAAGGATTGCTGGCGATAAAGCAAGTCGAGGGTGCCGACATAGCCTGCGGTCTAGTGAACGCCAAAAATTCATTTGGCGGATACGGTGGTTTTACACCATTCCATGGTCTTCTTCTCACATATAAATCCAAAGCCGGACAGACTGCTGGCTACGGTTTTTTTACAGTTACCATCGGCGGCGGCACTATTAGCGCGCAATCAGTTTATGATTGGTGCGTCCGAGATGGCATAAATCTGTGAATGGGTCTATTTCTCCGACGGGTCTATTTCTCCGACGGGTCTATTTCTCCGGGGGTCGGCGCCGTGTCCGGTCGATCGAGCTTTCGGCGCCGTGTGTCGGTCGATCGAGGTTTCGGATTTTCGCCCGGAATCGCGCGGAACAGGCATGAAATGTAATAACATTACACGATCAATCGGACGGCCGGCAGCGGGCAGCACGGCAGCGCCTGGACGGCAGCGGGCAGCACGGCAGCGGGCAGCACGGCAGCGGGCAGCACGGGCAGCGCCTGGACGGCAGCGGGCAGCACGGCAGCGGGCAGCACGGGCAGCGCCTGGACGGCAGCGAGGCTCCACGGCAGCGCGCCTGGACGGCAGCGAGGCTCCACGGCAGCGCCTGGACGGCAGCGAGGCTCCAGGGCAGCGCCTGGACGGCAGCGAGGCTCCACGGCAGCGCCTGGACAAACAAAAAGCCCGGCTTTGGCTGCCGGGCTCGAGTCTCAGAATATCGCTAGTAGAATCATCGGACCATAAATTGCGGCCGCCACAATGGCCGGCCAATACCACCACGGCCGCGCCTTCTTATCAGGCGGCCGGAACGGCGCGGGCTGACAGGTCGTTTCCCGTCGCGTCTGCCGGATCACTGGAAGCGGCAGCCCGACACTATGCAGCGGCAGCCGGCCGCGTTGCACCGCGACCACGCGACCGGGCAGCGGCGCGCCGTTGTGGTCTGGCACGCTGACAATGGCTTGACCGGTTCCGAGCCCTAGAATGCTTGCCGCGCTGATATTGCCCGGCATGGTCTCGGCAGCCGCTTTCAGCGCCTTATGGTGGTGCGGCGTAGATGCGCGCAACGCGTGTTGAATGCGCGTGGCAAGCTGCCCGGCGATGATATGCGGCAGGTCGGAAGGCGATTGCGTGACGTAAATCAGCCCGACTCCCTTGGAGCGGATTAGCCGCGTGATTTGTTCGATCCGCCGCACGATGGTTGGAGTCGCGCCGTCGAAAACTAAGTGCGCCTCGTCTATCATGACAAGGAGTCCAGGCGCTGGCACGTCGCCAACTTCGCCGAGACCACGGTAAAGCGTGTCCAGGGTATGAGCGACAAAGGCGCCGTAGAGTCCGGGCAAATGGGTTAACTCGCTTGCCGCGTAAACCGTGATTCCCTTTGTGTCGCGCGGATCATGGCGCGAGTCCTGAAAAGCCCATGGCGCGCCGCGTTCAAGGCGCAATAGAGCCCGTTGGACGGCTGCAACCGATATAGGCGAAATGAGTCCGTAGTCGCGGCTTAGATCGTGCTGCAGGGCTGAATTCAACAGGTCGCGCAAGTCCGCTAACGTCACGACGGCGCGGCGGGAATCTTCCGCCCATGCTAGGGCAATTTGAAGGGCGCCGGCTTGCGCGTCTGACAGGTCTAGAGCCCGTGCGATCAAATCGGCGCCCATTGCGTCGACGCGCATGGCTGGACGCAAGAGCGAGGCGCCAAGCGACTCCAAATCACCTTTCGCGTCCAGGATCAAAACAGGGCAGGGCGCCCTTTCAGCTATGGCGCCTAGCGTCGTCGTTTTGCCCGTGCCAGTGGCGCCGAAAATGCCGACGTGCCGAGTCAAATAACGGTGCGGAATCGCCGCACCGCTGCCGAGTGAAAGTTGCGTCATTGCCGGATTTGTTCCGCGTCGACGTCAAGCCAATGGTCAGACGGAAAACCGCACGAAAAGCCGCTTTCGAAGTCGACGCGGATGCAATCGGCCGACTCGATCTCGATTGCCTGGACGGTTTCAAATTCAAACTGGAATTCCGGATGCTCAGTATCGCCCATTGCTGCGCTATCGATCGCGCCGCCGCAATGGTCGGCGAAAATGTCGCTTTCCAGGTCGCACCTATCGCCGGGCTTCAAAGCGGAAACCATCCGTTGCGCGTTGCCGTTTGTGTATCGATCCGTGATCATGACAGGCGCGCCTTTACCGTGGCGTTGAACGCGGCGCGATGCGCGGCCGTCATTCGCCGGCAAACCTGCAGCCGATAGCCATAGGGCGCCGATTCAAGCTCGGCTTTAAGCTCAGCATACTCGGCAGGAGTCGCCGGCCGCGTTTTCGATTGCCACCACTCGCGCGAGGCGCTGCCGTGCTGCCCGATATGAGCGTAACAGGAATAGAAGCGGCCTTCATAATCGGCCGGCTCGGCAGGAAAAACGGCCGTTACCTGCTTATTGGTGCCGCTTCGATCGATCCTGAAAAGCACGGGAGTCACGGGCTCGGGCTCGGCAATGGCGCCCGGCTCAACGTTGAAAACTTCGGCGTTGATCGTGCCGACAGTGTAGGCGCGGCCGTTTTGCAACCCGACATATTTACGCGTCGAAATCTTGCGGCATTGCTCGAAAAACGAATTGTTGCCGGCCGAACCGATCCAATCGAACGCTTGCCCGATTGCGAGGTCGCGAAACTTTGGCATTGGTGAATCTCCCGTTAAAGGTGAAATTTTACGCGCATTAATGGCGCAACGACTCTTCAAGAGCGCGGCTAACCATTGATTGGTCGCGGTTCAAACCCTCCTCACAACCCGGCGAATAGTCCGACTTGAGCAACGGCCGGAAGCGCATAAGACTCGGCTTTAGCCAGTGATACCGCTTCACTTCGGACAGGATGTAATCTGCCCTTTCGCGCGTCGACATGCTGGCCCAATAGTCAACCGTCTCCGTGAATTCCAGGTCTGACCAATGCGACTCGTCGACCACGGGATAATCTTCGAGCGCGGCTTTGATCTCGTCGGCAGTTTCGAGCGCGGCATCGTCGGTTTCGTGGATAGCAACCCATTCAACCCAACCGACCGCCCAATGTGATTCACGGATCACGCGAACGGTTTCGCTTTCGCCACCTAATGCTTTCAACATACACTCGAAGTTTGAGCGCTCAAGCGAGTCACTGTCGCGGGATTGGCCGCAACCCGACGAGAAATATTCCGGCCATTCGGCGCCCGCGTAGCAGTCCGGCCGAGTCCAGCGATTCAGGTTGACAGGTGTAAACATGGCGTGAGTTTCCCTTGAAAGGTGAAAGGTTGATTAACCGGTTTCTGGTTAACTGCTAGCAAGCCCAAAACAGATAAAGGCTGCCGACTTCGCCGTCACGATAGGCGGTAAAGTCGCCACTCAGTTCGAAGTCACGGGCAATGGAGTCCCAATCGATATGACCTTGCAGCCATTCTGGGATTGCGTTCATGTCGGCCGTTTCTTCCGTGAATTCTTCGGCGAAGTCGCGCCATGTGTCATAGCTGCCGCGATATCTTTCATCGACTTCAGACTCCAAATCGGCAGAGTCCCAATCGCCGTTCATATAGTCGCTGGCAAACTGCAAAAGGACGGCCAAAGGAATGTCCCTATCGTCTGCCAGTTCGGCAACGGAGGCGCGCCGCGCGACTTCAGCAAGCCCGGCATATTCTCCCAAATCGCCGAGACCTTCCGAGTCGTGAATCGCCCATTCTTCGGCCGAAGGCACAAGCTTTTCAGCCGGTTCGATTCCCTCACTCTCGCAAAGGTCTTTCCAGCTATCGAACTGAAAGGCGGTTTTGTCCCCTGAGCGCTGGAAAGACGGCGCGCCCGTAAATCGTGCGGTTTCATGTGTCCAGCCGGCCGCACGGGCTGCCGTTTCATAATCGGGCAGGGAAACCGTGACATTGGGAAAGCGCGAGGTGCGCAACATGGCGTTTATCTCGGCTTGCATCGCGTCGATGTCGTCGCTGGCATCGATCCAAATGCCATGTAAAACACCATTGTTGTAAGAGGCGAGACAGGCGGCATAAATGCGCATTGCAGTTGATCCTTTGGGCAAGGCTTCGCCTATGCGCTCAACGGCGCGGCGCAAGCCGGTTTGATTTTGGCAGGGATGGAAGGCGCGACCGTAGCCGCGCCAGAAAGCTTTAGCTCAACGTCCAGGAACGCTTTGCAGCGATCACGGCGCGGCGCGTCTCGCGCCTCACGCGGCCTTCCGTGCGATTGGCGAAAGTGTCGCGGCGAAATGGGGATTCGTATTTCATGATATGCACTCCTTTTGTTGACACTAACGAAAAACGTGAAACCTAGAGAGTCGAGCCGAAGGCGATAAGCCCGGTTGCCACGGCTGCGGCGCCGGTCATGTAGACCGTGACGGTAAGCGCCTGGACGAAACGATCGAAACGCTTTGCGCGGTTACGGCGAATGGTCCGAAGGCTGGTTTTGCGTGTCATGGTCTCAACTCCGTTTCTTGCAATTCACGTTTTAAGTGAAACTATTCGGCATGTCAAACGGAATAATCAGGCTGCAATGTCGCCGCGCATCTTTGGCGGAATGCGCATGATTTCGACGGCGCATCGTGCCGCGTCGATTGCCTCCGAGATCATGCCCGGAAAGTAATGGCAGATTGAGACGTTGCCGCCACGGGCTGCCCGCATGATCGAACAGTTTCGGTTCATAGGGTCGCTGCAGCGGTGCGCCGTCCAGAACTCGGCGATTTCATCAGCCGCGTAGACCGATCCGCCCAGGCTGTCGCGTGCGATCTCTTCGCCGTCCAACTCGACTATAACAGCCGAATCGAAAGCGACATATTCGCCGGAATCAAGCTTCGCTTGAGTCTCGCCGTTTTCGTCGTGGCCGTCATATCGGTACACAAAATCCGGCTCGATTTCCAGGCGCACGCGGAAGCGCGCCGTTGTGTGAACCCAAACGGTTCCGCTGCAGCGGCCGTAGTCAACGGCAGCCTTGACGCGGGCAGAAAGTGGAATGTTTCCCATGGTCGACTCCTTGATGGTTTCTGCGGCACGCAATAGCCGCGACATTTCGATTAAGACTGACTCGGCGATGTGATCCGGCGCCACGTCTCAGGCTGTCGGCGATGGATTCAACGCTGCCCGCACGCGCGGCCGCATCTTGTTGCGGATCACGAAAACGGCCGAGCGCAGCTTCGAGTCCTGCAGCCGATTGGCGCAACAAAGCGCTTGCCTCATGTAGACGTCGGCAGTGATCGTGAAGCCGTGCAAATAGGCGTGGCGTGCCAGCGTGACTAAGCTTTTCATGTATTCGCGTTCCATTTGGTGACTCTCCCGTTAAAAGTGAAAGGCGAAGCGCGGCGCCGTGGCGTCGACACATTCGATCGATTGCCAGCCCTTCGGCACGTCGGCCCCCTGCCACGCTGCAACGCAATCGTCGCCGCTGCCGGCAATGAATAGCTGCCCGTCATAGGTCACGACTCGGACTTCGAACCGTGGCGCCTGGACGGGCTCGACAGGCAGTTGGCAGGTTAGCGCGAAGCTGCCGGCAGCCGTGGCGCACATGGCAGCGATCAGTTTTGCAAGCATCGGTGATTCTCCCGTTGAAAGTGAATTAATAGACAAGCTTGCGCCAAGCGACGTTTCGCACATCACCCGGACCACAAACGACAGGAACAAAGTTATCGCCGCCCGTGCCGCGCGAAAGATAAGCAAATCGATGCTCATCAATCACGACTCCCTCATGCACTACATCGGGGAAATACACGCCACGCGGCGATGCTTCTTCCCAAAGGACTCGCGTTCCCGGTTGCGGTTTGATCATCGCTGCCATGGTCTCGACTCCGTTCTTGATATTCACGAAACTTAAGCCGCGCGGCGCTCGGCAGCGATGACAACGGCAGCCGTCACGAACAAAGCCGCGACAAGCAAAACCAGCACAAGGCCGAGATTGCCCATGATCCAGGCAAAGGCAAACAGGGCGGTCATACCAAAGCCGATAGGCGAAAGGATTGCCCAAATCAGCAAGCCGAGCATGATGAAAAGGCCGCCCAATTCCTTGGTGAAGTCCAGCGCGGTGTTAGTCATTTGCGTCATTCCCGTTTCTTGTAATTCACGTTTTAAGTGAAACTCGGATGCATGTCAAATGGAATGTTTCGTCGCGCGCGATTCTTCCTATAGGCAAGCCGGCGCCCAGCTGCTGCAGCCCGTGCTGCCGTGCTCGACGCTGCCGTGCTGCTGCAGCCCGTGCTGCCGTGCTCGACGCTGCCGTGCTGATCATCCAGGCGCTGCCGTGCTCGACGCTGCCCTGCTGCCCTGCTGCCCTGCTCGACGCTGCCCCTGCAGCCCGTGCTGCCGTGCTCGACGCTACCCTGCTGCCATGCTGCCATGCTCGAAGCTGCCCCTGCTGCCCTGCTGCCGAGCTGATCGTCCAGGCGCTGCCCTGCTGCCGTGCTGATCGTCCAGGCGCTGCCCTGCTGCCGTGCTGCCCTGCTGCCTTGGCCTAGCGTCCTGTCAATCCGCAGGGCGGATCAGTGCCGAGACGCTGCTCGTGTCATGCCTCATGCTGCAATGGCGATATAACTTAATGCATTCAACACGATAGCCTGTGTCCGATCGATTGTGTCCGCGTTGCAAATCGATTGTGTCCGCGTCGAATAGCTGAATGAAATCAACGGCATAGTGGCTTTGGGTCCTTCCTGGCGGGGTCGACCGGTGGCGGGGGGCTCCGAGCGCGAGTCACGCGGAATGTGAATTTCAGCGCAGCGAAACTGAAAAACGTGAGCAATCCTCACTATTAGAACACCAAACGTGAGCAATCCTCACTATTAACCGAAAATCGGGTGATTTTTGCGCAGAGAAACTGCTGCTCACCTCTCTCATCCTCGGAATTGACAAGGTGAGCGGAAAAACGTAGCAAAATCAACGCTCTCTCACCTTCTCACCCTTCTCACCCTAAAATCTAATAGTTATAAAGAGAAGGGATAGCAGAAGACCCGGCCTACGCCAGACCAGGTGGTAGTACCTCCAGTTTAAACTATATGGGAATCGGGTGTGAGGGGGAGAGAGGGTGAGCGGAAGTGAGGAAATAGGTTGTGGCTCATCTCGGAAGTGCGAAATTTCGCAACTTCTGCGAAATGACGATACAATCGCATTCCCAAGAAAAAACCCGCCGAAGCGGGTCAATTCAATCTATTCCTACTTTGTGATTGTATTCAATCTCCGGGCCGCTGGTAGACGCGGCATTTTCCGAATTTTTTGTTGATCTCTCGGCTGGTTACCGGACCCTCGGTGCGGGGCCACCCGACGATCAGCATGGCCTTGCCGATCTTCATGGCTTCGGTGTGGGGGACAGAGCCGTCCCGGCCGAGCATTTCTTCCCATATCTGCTGCACGCAGGTCTCGTCGCGATAGGCTTTCGGAGCATCCGCATCGAGGTCGTCAAATCTTTCGTCGGTGCCGATCGGCTGGGTAAGCCATGCCTCGATTTTGCCGGCAAGCATTTCCTCACTGGTCTCGACGCGGCGGCTTTCCTGCATCACCAGGGCCGTGGCTGCGGCTTCGTCGGTGAGATGAAGCGGGAGGTCTGCGCTACCGTGCTTGGCTGACATCCCGTGATAGATGGCGACCGCCTCGGCCCATATCTGCATGACCTCCCGGCGCAGCCGGGGATTGTCGATCTGGCCGACCAGGTTGCAGACGATGGGCCAGAAGCGCCGGCCGCCAGTCATGTCGCGCAGGTATTCCCGATCGTTGGTCGATCCGATGAAGATGCACTGGCGAGGGAAGTCCTTGGCCCGCTTCTCCCATGCCAGCCGCACCTTGTCCTCCTTACGGCTGACGAACGCCTTGAGATCGTTGACCTCGGCGCGAGCCATGGAGGAAAGCTCGCCGAGTTCGAGAATCCACGAGCCCTGCATGAGTTCGACCATCTGCTTCGGGTCGCTGATGTCGCCAGTGAGTTCGTTATACCAGTGCAGGGCGAGGATTTCGATGAAGGTGGACTTACCCTTGCCCTGGACGCCTTCGAGGATCGGCACGAAGTCGAACTTATGGCCTGGTCGCATGACGCGCGCCACGGCGCCGACCAGCATCATCAGCGCGGCCTGGCGGTTGTAGTCGTTGTCGGTGCAGCCGAGGTAGTCGATGAACAGCGTCTCGGCGCGGCACTTGCCGTCCCATTTGACCGACGTCAGCAGGTCTTTGATTGGATGGAAGCGACGCTTTTGCGCGCTCATGTCGATGCCGCCGCGCAGATCGCGGTCGGAGACCTTGATACCGTAACCCTTCAACTGCGTCTTGCTCTCGATCAGCGATCGGACGGCGGCATCGTGGCTGTCGGTCCAGTTGTCGCCGTTCAGCGTGTCCTTCATTTCCCACAGCCGGCCGACGAGATTCACGGGCTCGTGCGCCGAGTCACGCTTCTTCTTGACGCGCTTGGGCTCGGCCTTGAGCACAACTTCCTGGGCGAACTCGTTGTACGCCAGGGTGCCTCGGATACGCGGGTCGTTGTCGACGATCAGGGCCACGTTCGGCAGCGTGCTCTTTAGCTCGCCTTCCTCGTTGCGGTGCAGCTTGTGCAGCCAATCGGGATCGGCAACGTCGTTTGCGGCCGCTTGCGCGGTGGGTTGGGGGTCATCGCCGCCGAGCAGGTCGGATAGATCGCTGTCGGCTTTGGCTGGAATTACAGCCGGCAGGTCGAAGTCATCGTCGAGCCCGAGATCGTTTTTCAGTTTGTTCATGTTGGCGATCTGAATAAGAGTCGCCATGCGAACGGGGTTTTTCGAATCCTGCTTGAAGGAGCGCCACCTGACGGCGGCGTTCTTCGCGTCGAACTTGTTGACGGCCTGCTTCGCCCATTCGCACCAGTGCTCGAAGCCCTCGTTGGCGCCACGAAACTGGTGATGCAGTGCCATGCCAACCTGAACATAGTCGTCGTAGTGGGCACCTGGTCCGTCGTTCGGGATGTCGGCTAGAATTTTGCTTATCTGAGCGGCGTCCAGGTCCATCGGCTCGCGGCGCACTATGGCGAACAGATCGTCATCATCATCTGGCGCGGCGCTGACTTGTTCTGCACCCCAACTCTCGACCGTGGCCACGTCGACCGACATCATGAAGGGCATGTCGAGATCGAGCGCGCGTTCCCATCGATAGGGTTGGCGGGTATCGGGATGGATAGACGGGGGAATCACGGCCTGCGAGCCGGTTCCCATAAGCACGATTTCCCATTCGTCTTTGACGTGGGCAATGACCTTCTTGCGAAAAGGTTTGTCTGCGAGAAAATAAAGGTGGCGGCTTTCGCCGCCTGAGCCGCTGATGACGGAGGGGAACATACGTGCAGCCGGCCAGAGCGTGAGCAGTTTCGCCCAAACCTGGGCAGCCAACGCCGGCTTTCGGATGTCGAGATCGATGATGTGGAGATAGCCGCCTTCGGTTTTTGACGGCTCGCCGAGCCGGATGCCGATATTGGCGTCTTGTCGATAGGTCGCGCGCAACGCCGCCTCGGATTGAAGGGGGACGTTGGACCAATCGTTTGCAATCGGCCGTTTTTCGAACGGCACAAGCCAATGAAGGGATGCACCAGCCTCGATCAGCGGACGGACAGAATCAAACACGCTGCCGAGCGTGGGGGCATTTGCCATGATACGCCTACGGAAAATCAGAGGCCAAGGGCGAAGGGAATCAAGTCCTCTTTCGTCAGCGCATCCTTCTTTTCGGCCTCATCGGTTTCCTGGGACAGTTTCAGCAACGCGTGGATCGCCTTCCGCGACAGAACCTGGTCGTTCAGCCAGCGATATACGGTGAAACGAGCGTTGCCGGTTGCCTCAGAGAGCTTGAGTGTGTCGACGCGGCCGAACTTGATGAACTTGGAAGGGAGTTTTTCGAGAAGCACCTGATAGAGCTTGCCGTCATAGAGCTTGAAATCGGCATTCTTGCTCGGGCGACCTGTGTAAGTCTGCGCGTCCATGGTTTCCCCTTGGTTGGAATTTCGACCACCTTACCCGGCCGCATTACATAAATCAAGTTTAACGTGAAATTTTTGCACATATGCCTTGAAACGTGATCTGGAACGTGATTTAAGGTTGATGCATTCACGCCAAACGTGATTTTACACCCACCAAGGAGACACTATGAGCATCGAAACCGCTATCGCCGAAAACACGGCCGCCGTTCTGAAACTGGTCGCCGTCACCGAGAGCCTTCTGTCCCTGCGCACCGAAGCCTTCGAGAAAGTCGGCGCCGCCGTCACTGCTGCCGGCAAGGGTACTGCCGCGAAGGACAAGCCCAAGGCTGACGACAAGCCGAAGGACAACGGGAACATCTCGACCTCGCCGGAAAACCGCGTCAACCCCTACGAGGGCATCAAGGAACTGATCGCCGGCTACATCACGGCTACCGACCGGGCCGAAGAACGTGATGCCCGCAAGGCCAAGATGCGGGACCTCCTGAACCACGAGAAGATCAAGAAGTCTGACGTTGCCGCCGACGCCAAGCCGGATGCCAGCAACATCATGGAGTCGGCCATTCCGCTGTTCAAGGAACAGATCGCCAAGCTGACGGCGAAGGGCGACATCACCGAGGCGCCGAAGGCACCTGCTTCGGACGATCTCGACCTCTGAGCGACTGCTGACAGCTTGTCCTCCCGGCCGACGCCGGGAGGCGCTTCAGCGGCGAGCGGGAGGGTTCGATGACCTGTCCTCCCAAGCCTTCGGACTCCAGGCAGTCCCTGCTGCTGTCCCGCTCGCTTCTGAAACGCCTCGAACCACAGGAGACAGACGTGAACCTTCTCGGAAAATTCGGCAAAGCATTCGCCAAGATTCTAACTCGCGATGCCGGGCAGAGTCATCGCCTCGGCAACCCGCTTGGCGTGGACAGTGGCCCTTTCCTGGCACGCAGGAACGCCATGGCCCTGATGACGGGCGGGCGCGGCTTTAGCGTTCCGGCCAAGACTCCACGCGTCCATCGGACGTTGGGAACGACACGCGGCCAGCGCAAGCGTGCTGCGCGCCAGTGGGCCAATACCGCCGAGACCGATCGGCAGGAGCGCGTCTGCGCAAGCATTATGGCCAGAACCGGGATGCGCAGAGACGAGGCTGTCAGACCGTTCGGGTCGCTCTGAACCCAGGAGCTATCATGTCCCATATTTTTCCCCCCTTCCGGCACATTGTGGTCACCAATCAGGTCGGCACTCGGTTCCCGAGCAAAATCCTGGTGGAGACGCCGACATCGTTCAACACGCCACACGGCTTGTTCGACAAAGACGGCCGCAAGCAGTGGGGCCACCCCGAAATCACTTTCGAGGGGCCTTTCACGGCCGAAGGTGACATGGAGTCGCTCCCTTGATGACCTTCGACGAAATCCGCGCCGAGGGCACGGGCATCCGCGTCCACGGCAACGGCTTCATTCAGATCGACCTGCCGAATTCGAAGCGAGTCAACGTGTGGGGTCATTCGGCCATCCCTCGGCAGAATGTCGCTACGCAACTGCATGACCATCGGTTCGACTTCTATAGCTTCGTGCTGCGCGGCACGATGGTCAACGCGATCTACCGGGAATCGACGACGCGAGGGTTAGACCCATCGCACGACGTATATACGCCGCAGCCGCGCGCGGGGGAGGATACAGTTCTCGTCCCCTTTGGCGATCCCGCGCGACTGTTCATCAGGCAGGTGGACGCCATGTTGCAGGGTGAGTCCTACCGCATGAGGGCCGGCGACATTCACGAGACGTTTGTCAACCAGCCGACCGCGACACTGATGCTCAAGGGTGAGACCTACGATCGCCCTGTCCGCGTCTTCTGCCCGATCGGCAAGAAGCCCGACAACGATTTCGTTCGCCACGAAGTCATGAACGAAGACGATCTCTGGCAGATCGTGGGGGACGTGTTCGCATGATCAAAATATCGCGCCGCACGTTCCTCGGCAGTGCATTATCGCTGCCCCTAGTTGTTGGCCTGCCAGCGGCGGCTGCGCATGTGCGCGAACCTTACGTGTTCGTCGGCGAGTCGGTTAACAGCATCATTTGGCATCTTTGGGAGAGACCTACGTTCGCTCCGACTGGCCCGTTGTTTGTTCACGAAGTGCTCCCGTGGGACGGCCAAGGATACCCGATCGTGCTGGCCGCGCACGGATGGTTCCCGGTGCAAACACGCCTTTACGATGGCTGGTATGACTTCGAGTGGTCAAACCTTCGTCGTGACGTGCCGGATCATTTCTGGCGTCATCATTCGACCGATGAGTATCCCAACCTTCACTCCTATGTGCGTGAACAGCGTTTCGGTGAATCGCCCGAGATTATGCGGGAAACGATGGCCCGAAATGCGCGGCTTGGAGCAGGTGTCTTTCCAACTCGCGCTGAGCCTCAATGGAGGCCAATCACTTGACTGCTCATGCACGCCTCTCGCCGTCGAGCGCAGATCGGTGGAGCACCTGCTCTGCCTCCGTCGCCCTGATCGACAAGTTGCGCAGCAGCGGGACCATTCCAGAGCGCGACTCGTCGGAATGGGCGTCCGAGGGCACCGTGGCGCATGAAGTCCGCGAGATGTGCCTGGACTTCGGCCTCGATCCGCACCACTTCGTCGGGGCCGTGATCAGCGCGGACGGCTTCATATACACCGTCGATGAGAGCATGGCCGACCACCTGCAGACGGGTATCGATTGGGTCCGCGAGCACACCGGCACCCCGCACGTCGAGATCAGGGTTGACCTGTCCCCATGGCTGCCCGGCCAATTCGGCACCTGTGACACAACGTGGCTCGAACTTCTGCTTTCGACGACGGCTTTATACGTGTCGGATTTGAAGTATGGGGCCGGCGAGCCAGTCGACGCCGTGGGCACCAAGCAGTTGAGACTTTACGCGCTCGGCGCCTGGCACTATCTCGGCCGCCCGCAGGTGGAGAAGATCATCCTCAACATCGACCAGCCGCGCGCTGGCGGCATGAAATATTGGGAAATCACGCTCGAAGACCTGCTCGCGTTCGGCGAGGAAATGAAGCTCGTCTACGCGAAGATCATGTCAGGTGACGTGGAGTTCAAGCCGAGCACGAAGGCGTGCCGCTGGTGCGAGGTCAGGAAGGCGCCGGGTGGATGCGCCGCCCGCAATCAATGGTTGGACCAGATGGCAGAAGATCGCAAGAACCCCGCTGGTCTTTCACCGGAGCGCCGCTGGTATATCGTGCAGCACGCTTCCGAAATCCGCGCCTGGCTTGCCGAGTTGCACGAGGAATCGCTGCGCGCCGCGCTCGACGGCAATCCCGATCCGGGCTCAAAGGCTGTCGCTGGCGACCTCGGTGACCGCTATTTCAAAGACGCCAAGAAGGCCGAGGCGCTGCTTGTGCAGGCGCTTGGCGACGGGGCTTACAAACCGAAACAACTGATCGGCATCACCGAGATCGAAAAGCAGGTGAAGCCGGGCAAGAAAAAGCAGGGTCATCCAGAAACCTGGAAGGAACTGTTGACGCTGGTAGATCGTGCCGAGGGGAAACCCAAACTGGTGCCAGCGGATCATGCGAGACCTGCTCTTGAGCAGTGGTCGGATGATTTCGACGATCTAGACTGAAGAAACCGAGCAACCGAGAGATCAAGGAACCAAACACCATGGGACACATAAATCAGAAAGACAAAACCGGTCGAACCTGCACTTTGACAAACGTCAGAACATCTTTCGCCGAGTCGCTGCACACTGCATCGCTCCCGAAGAAGAACAAGGACCCGAACGCAAAGCCGAAACACGGGGCGAACTTCATCCTGGAAAAGACCGGCCCTCATGCCGACCAGTTCGAGAGCAACAAAGCTGCCTGTATTTCGGCGATGAAGGCAGCGGGACGCGAGTTCAAGCGTCCCGAGGACTGGTGGAAGACGCTGTGGGATGACAAGCCCGACAACCTTTCCTTCAAGAAGGGTGATCGGTTCAAGAACGATGCCGGCGAAATCTACAAGGGTTACGAAGGCAACATCGTCGTTAGCGCGAAAGGTCCCGGTGGCGGCCTGAAGCGCCCGCAGATGCGCGACCGCAACAAGCGGATCATCGAAGTCAGCGAAATTCTTGATGTCGTCTACAACGGCACCTATTCCGACGTGATCGTCTCGTTCTACGGGACGGAAAACGGCGGCACGCCGCGCATCACCTGTTCGGTCGAAGCAATTCGATCGCGCCAGGTCGGTGATCGCCTCGGCGGTGGCGGCATCTATGTGGATGACGACGACTTCGACACGCTGGAAGCCGACAACAGCTTCGACGACGGGCCGTCTACCTCGGCACCTGCCAAGAAGCCGGCAGCCAAGGACGATTTCGACTTCTGATCTACCTGAAACCGAGCAGCGCCAGACACCCGACTGATTAGGTGACCTCTGTCGCGAGCAAGCCTTCCGAAAGGTGCCCAGGCTCCGGCGTTGCTCGGTTTCACTTTTAACGGGATAAACACGATGAAATTCACGCATTTGATGATCGATCTTGAGACGATGGGGACGGCCGCGAACGCTCCCGTGGTTGCCATCGGTGCGGTCTACTTTGACCCGGATACCGGCACTCTCGGTGAGACGTTCGACGCCGCGATCGACGTGGAAGATGCCGTGCGATACGGCCGCGTCTCGGGTTCGACCATCAAATGGTGGCTCGGGCAGGGTGATGCTGCGCGGCAGAAGATCGTGCGCGGCCGGCACCCGTCGCAACTGGTCTTCGAGAAGTTCTACGAATTCTGCCTGAAGCACGGCGACGGTGTGAAGCCGTGGGGCAATGGGGCGTCGTTCGACATCACGATTCTCGACTACGCCTTCGGCCGCATCCTCGACAAGCCAGCCCCGTGGAAGTTCTGGAACGTGCGCGACTGCCGCACGATCAAGGAACTGGCTGACGGAATCGTCAAGTTCACCGGCACCCTCGAAGGCGTAGCGCACACCGCGCTAGACGACGCCAAACACCAGGCCGAATGGGTCTCCGTCTACTGGCAGGGTCTGCGCAAGCCGAGTGCCGCGCCGGCTGCCGTGATCACGGCATCCCCGTCCGACGACTTCGATTTCTGAGGGACGGCCAGTGGCGATCGGCATCTATTCAATCACCAACACGATCAACGGGCGTGCCTACGTTGGGAAGTCTATCAACGTCGAGGCCAGATGGTGGGCGCATAGAAATTCGCTAGTTAAACCAGTCTTTGACAAGAAAAAGTGCAATCGGCGTCTGTGGGCAGACGTGCAGAAGTTCGGTATCGACGCATTCGCTTTTGAGATACTTGAGAGTTTTGAAACAATAGACGCCGAAACGATGGCGGATCGAGAAGTGTTCTGGATGGACACCCTCGGGAGTCTGCGCCGCAAGACCGGGTACAACCTCAAGCGCGACAGTTCCTCTATGACGATCGTGTCGGATGAGACACGGCTGCTTCATAGGATCAATGGCATCGGTCTGACCAATCCAAACTACGGCAACCGCTGGACCGACGAACAGCGCGATGCCATGCGGCAGAACCGACTTACTCGGGCTGACCAGTATGGGGAAACCTACCGGAAAAAGCAGTCCGAGAACAGTAAGCGCCTGTGGCAGGACAAGGAAAAGTTGCACGCCATGGCCCAGAAGGTTCGTGAGAGCCTTCTGAAATATGATTTCGTTCAGATGGACGAGGCGTTCAACGTCATCCGCGTCTGGTCCGATATGCGAACCCTTGTCGCCGAAACGGGGTTTGCGAAGCAGTGCGTCTATGCCGTCTGCGATGGTTACAAGCCTCGCTATAGAGGCTTCCGGTGGAAGAAGGTTTTGAAGGACGAAGGGCTGCTCGTATGAACAGCCTAGATTTTGATATCGAAGTCTACGGAAACGTGCTGCTCGTAGGAATGCGCCGCGTCGAGGATGGCAAGATCATCATTCTCGAAGAAAGCGACAGATCGACGATCGACAAGGATTGGCTCCGTCGCATCCTACTTACACATCGCATGTTTGGCTTCAACAGCATGGGCTACGACGCCCCGTTGCTGTGGTATTTCCTGACGAAAGACCCGTCACTGGCGCAAATGAAAATCGCCAGTGACAAGATCATTAAAGGCCGCCTTCGCTGGTGGGAGGTTGAAGAAGCTCTCGACATTCATATCCCGTGGGACTTCAAGAAGAACCACGTGGACCTGATCGAGCCGCAGCCGAACCCGGTCGCCGGCCTCAAGGCGCTTCATGCCAGGCTGCACGGGACGACCATCCGTGAACTGCCATATCACGAGGCGATGCTGCTTTCGCATGAGCAAATCGACAAGCTGCGAGAGTATCTGCACAATGACCTTGATGCGACCAGGATGCTGCGGGAGGCCCTAGCCGAGCCATTGGCATTGCGCGAGGCGTTGGGCATCGACCTCGGGATAGACCTGCGCTCGAAGTCTGATTCTCAGATGGGCCTGGCTATCATCAAGAAGCGAGTCGAGGATTTCCTAGGAAATAAGGTCAAGAAAGCCGACCTCAAGCCCGGATTGTCTTTCCGCTACACGGCGCCAGAATACATCAAGTTCGAAACGTCGCAACTCTCCGATATTCTATCCGGAATACAAAAACATGATTTCATCATCGGTGGTGACGGGAAAGTTGAGCTTCCAGATTGGCTATCCAAAGAGAAAATCGAAATCGGTCTCTCTATTTTTCAGATGGGTCTCGGCGGGCTTCACTCGATGGAGTCCAACCGCTCCGTCAAAGCCGACGATCTGCATGTAATCGTTTCATGCGACGTTGCCAGTTACTATCCAGCCATCATCCTGTCTCTTGGTCTTTACCCGCCAGCCACCGGACCTGCGTTTTGCGTGGCTTATGAGGGCATTCGAAAGGACCGTCTGAAGGCGAAGAAGGTGAAGGACACGGTTCGCGACAAGGGGTTTAAGATCGCATTGAACGGCGGCGGTTTCGGTAACCTCGGTCAGCGTTTTTCGATCACCTTTGCACCACATCTATTGATTGCAACAACGCTGACTGGACAACTATCACTCTTGATGCTCATCGAGAGAGCATTTCTTGCCGGCATTGGAACAATAAGCGCCAATACGGACGGAGCCGAGTTTTTCTGCCCGCGCGAGTCCTATGCCGGCATGAAGTTGAATGACGAAGGTGGCATCACGAATCGCCTGAACCCATCAAAGCTTGCCGACATCTGCGATCAGTGGGAGCGTGACACCAAGTTCGACTTGGAATTCGTCGAGTATGTTGGACTCTACAATCAGTCGGTCAACTCATATTTCGCGATCAAAGCAGACGGCAATCATAAGCGAAAAGGGCCAATATCGAACCCGTGGAACCCAGACAAATCGGATTTTGATCCGCGCGGCCAGTTGATGAAGAACCCACAGACGACGATCTGCTCGGACGCGGCGCTCGCCCGCATCAAGGACGGCACGCCGGTTTCAGAGACGATCCGCAACTGCCGCGACATCAAGCAGTTCGTCACGGTCATCAAAGCGACCGGTGGCGCGACCTGGCGCGGCGAGTACTTGGGCAAGGTCGTGCGGTTTTACTATGGCCTTGGTGGCGATCCGATCTTCAAGGCCACGCCGCACGCTTCGACCGGCAATTTCGCCAAGGTGCCGAAGTCGGACGGCGCCATTGAATGCATGCGGCTCCCGGATGAATTTCCCGACGACATCGACTACGAAAAATACATCGCCGAGGCCGAGACAATCTTGTCGGACGTAGGCTTTTACGGCGCAAAGGTCGTGCCGCCGAAGCCGATCCGCGTGACGAAGGCAAACCGGCAACTCGTCTTTGAGTGGCTGACCGCAGCATGAGCGGCAGAAAGTACTGGTCAACGGCAGAGTTGGCGCGCGACGCGGCCTACTGGCGAAAGGGTGAAGCCTTCGCCGATGACATGATCAGGAAGACCTGGGACCGATCCGGCTACCAGTCGCCTCGCTGGTCTCTCGCGAAAAACAAGGCTCACATGAACGCGGCCGCATCGGAAGCCGAGATCGCGAAGCGCCAGGTGCCAGCATGAAGGTGCTCGACGATTTCGATTTTACAGAACGCCGTGTCGAGGCCAATGAAGAACTCGACGTGGTGGCGTGGGCCGAAAACAACGGCTGGCTGGTGCGCAAGCTTCAGTGGATAGGCCGCCGCAGCGCGCCCGATCGCCTGTTCGCTGGCTACGGGCAACTGCTCCTGATCGAGATGAAGCGAAAGGGTAAAACGCCGTCCCGCGACGGGCGTCTGTCGGAAGGACAGAAGGAAGAATTCAAGCGTTTTGCCGCTGTCGGCGTCACGGTGCACGTCTTTTACGACGGAGAGTCCGCGATTTCCTTCTTGAAGTCTCGGATGACGGGGCTGTTGGTATGACGATCGGCATTTATTGCATCCGACACGTCGAGAGCGGAAAGCGTTATATCGGCAAATCGGTGGACATTGAACGACGCTGGAAAGCTCACAACCGGCAATCGAACAGTAGGCACATTAGTTCTGCGTTGAAGAAGTATGGGACGACGGCTTTCGCGTTTGAGATTATCGAAAAATTTGACGTTATTGATGCGAGTGCGCTCGTTAATAGAGAGTTGCATTGGATAGATCATTTCGACACCTGCAATCGGGCCAAAGGATACAACCTTAGGCGAGACAGTTCTTCGCGATCATACTTCCACGAAGAAAGCCGTAGCCGAATGTCCATCTCAGCGCGGCTAAAAGCTCCACCATCGCCAGCGACTCGCGCAAAACTATCGGATGCCACGAAGGCCGCGTGCGCCGACCCTGCCGTCATGGCAAGACGTATTGCCGCGACAAAAGCCGCTTTCGCGACTCCTGAATCAAAGCTTAGACGAATCGCAGCACAAAAGGCCGCCGTCGCGACTCCCGAGGCGCGATCCAAAATGTCTGCCGCTCGTGCAGCCGAGTGGACGAAAGGCGATATTAGAGCCCGACGTTTGGCATCGTTGAAGGCTGCGCGTTCGACCCCTGAGTCCAGGGCTAGAACGTCTGCGGCGTCAAAGGTTATGCACGCGCGCCGCCGTACACTGAAGGTCATGCTGGTTTGGGTGACGGCACCATGAACCAGGCCGTCCGTCCTCGGAGCGACCTGCGCAACGCGCAGCAGATCATGTCCAACATCGTCAAAAGCGATGCCACCAAGCTCATCATATCTGGCATGGGAAGCGGCAAGACCGGTGCCACGCTCGACGGGCTATACCACCTACTCAGCCGCCTGGAGGTTCACCACGTCCTAGTTATTGCTCCGCGCTTTGTTGCGACGAACACGTGGCCCGATGAGATCGCCGCATGGGAACACACTCGCGCACTTTCCTATGCCGTAGCAGTCGGAGAGGTTGACGAACGCATCGCAGCGATCGAGCGTCGGGCTGAGATAACGCTGGTCAATTTTGAGAACTTGCCCTGGCTGGCGAAGTACCTGGGTACCGTCGACAAATGGCCCTGGGATTGCGTTGTTGTGGATGAATGTTCCCGTTTTGCTGCCGGAGAGGCTCGCACTAAGGCAGCAAAGGTCAAGTCTGTCGACAAAGCGACCGGGAAAATCACTACCAAGGTCCGCAAGGGCGGCAACATGACTCGCTTTGGGGTCATGACGACGGCGCGTCGAAAGATTTCCCGCGTCATCAATCTGACTGGCACCCCCGGTGATCTGCTAAAGCTTTGGGGTCAGGTCTACATAATGGACCAAGGGGAACGGCTCGGGCGCAGCAAGGGTGAGTTCGAGCAGCGTTGGTTCGATAAAAATCAGTACACCTATGCGGTCACGCCCAAGCCAGGCGCCGAGGAAGAAATCCTGGACCGGATAAGGGATATTGTTGTCACAATCCCTCAAGAAAAGGTCTGCGAAGACGCTCAGATCATTCCCATGAAAGTGTCACTGCCAGAACGGGCAATGCACGATTATAGGGAATTCCAAGCAACACTTTTTAGCGAGCCCTACGACGTTGAGGCGGTTTCCAACGGCGTGCTTGCTAACAAGCTCCTGCAATTCGCGAACGGGCATATGTACCGAGAAGACCATTCCGTGGTGCACATCCACGATGCCAAAATGGCCGCTCTCGAAGAACTGGTGGAGAGCGCACAGGGCGAGAACATCCTGGTCGCTTACGGCTTCAAATTCGACAAGGACGCAATCCGAAAGCGATTCCCGCACGCTGTCGTTGCAAACGAGTGCAAGGATTTCGTAACCGACTGGAACAAAAAGAAAATTCGTCTCGGTTTGGCGCATCCAGCGTCAATCGGTCACGGCACAAACTTGCAGTTCGGTGGCCACATCGCCGCCTGGTACGGTCTCACCTTTTGGCTGGAGCTTTGGCTTCAATTCAACAAACGCCTACCCCGACCAGGGCAAACCGAACAGGTGCTCATCTACCCGATCATCGCTGAGGGAACATACGACGAACGGGCGATAACCATCCTGAACGATAGAGATGCGACTCAGGATCGGATCATTCGAAATTTCACGCTTCGGACTTGACTTTCACTTAAAATGTTCACATCTTCCTTTAGCATATATTAGTTAGGCGTAACGTGTTGAAAGGGGGTGCACTATGAATGTCGGAGTGGTTTTGCCCATGAAGAAAATTACCCATCCAGACTTTGCCAAGAGAATTGAGCGCGCCTGCGATGGCAACCCGGATGTGCCTCCGTTGAACCACGGCCGTCTCGGCTGGTTCGTCGAGCAACTGGATAAGCACGCGGTCGAGGTCACGCAGGAGACCGTGCGCAAATGGTTTCACGGCGAGACCAGACCGCGACACAAAGCGATGACCGCACTGGCGCAAATCCTCAAGGTCGACGAGGGGTGGTTCTCAAGCGGTAAGTCGCCTGAGTTCAGCGAGACGCAGCGGAAGCAGAACAACGTCGTTGCGGGCGGCGCTGTGAACGCGGTTGCGGGCTTCATTCAGATGGACGGCGGGCATCCGGCCTTCCCCATGGACGAGGACCGCGAGGCTGAGTCGAAGAAAATCCACCTGTACGCCATCATTCGCGGCGCGAAGTACAGCTTCCACATCAGCCCGGCATTGGGTGAGGCTGACGGTCGTCACTTCCTGGTGCCGCATGAGGCCGAGGGGACGATCGTTCTTGGCATCATTCGGGACGGTCCTTTCTCGGTGCGAATTCTCGAACTCGATTGGGACACCATCAGGGATGCGGGGACGCGGAAGAGCACCGGTTTCGACGTGCCTCTCGATGGCCATCAGTGGCGCGAGATCACGTCGTTCGCCGAACGGATTTGAATGATCATTGCGGCAACAGGGTATCGCCCCGAAAAGCTTGGCGGGTACGACGAGGGTGTCCGCAGTCGACTTCGAGCACTAGCCTTTGTTGAGTTAGTCGAGTAGCGAAGACAGGTCGTTCGAGTTCCGCTCGGTCAGGTAGTCGCTCCACCATTCCATCATCTTAACCCGTTCCGCCCAATATTCGCTCCGGTTATAGGCTGAGCGCACCTTGTCGCCATGCACGTGAGCCAACTGCCGCTCGATTGCGTCAGGTGACCACAACCCGGACTCGTTGAGGATTGTTGAGGCCGTTGAGCGGAAGCCATGCACTGTGAGCCGGCTGTGATAGCCGAGACGGTAAAGAGCGAAGATCATGGTGTTCTGGCTGATCGGCTTGTCACCGCTGGCGCCAGGCACGATCCATTCGGAGTCGCCGGCAATCTCCTTTAGCTCGGCCAGCAGTCGCTTGCTCTGCTTCGTCAGAGGCACCTTGTGGTCGCGGGACATTTTCATTCGCTCGCCGCTGATGAGCCACTGGTCCCCTTTGATTTCTGACCAGGTGCCGAAACGAAGTTCGTTGGTGCGCAACATCGTGTGCATGATCAGTTCGATGGCCAGGCGTGTCTGCCGTTCACCGTCGTAGCTTTGTAGGTTCGTCAGAAATTCGCCGATGTCGTCGGCATCGAGCGCCGCCATGTGCTTGACTTTGGGCCGCACCTTGAGCGCGTCCACCAGGTCGGCTGCGGGGTTAGTATCGGCGCGACCGGTGGCTATGCCAAACCGAAAAACGGCGCCTATTGATTGCCGAATGCGCTTGGTGACGTCGAGTGCCCCACGCTTCTCGACCTCGCGCAAGACCTCAAGAATTTTCGGGGCGCCTATGTCACGCAGGCGCATCTTGCCGATGATCGGAAACACGTCGTTCTCGAAGCGGCTCAACACACGTTGCCAGTGATCGGGCACCCAGGCTGCCTTTTGAGCCTGAAGCCACTCACGCGCCACCGTCTCGAACGCATCCGGGCCGCCAGTCGTGGCCTCGGCTTTGTGTAGGGCAGGGTCTTTACCGGCCTTGAGTATCGCCTTGTTGGACGACAGGAGCGCGCGCGCATCGGCGAGGGGGACAGCGGGATACTCGCCGATGGAGAGCAGCTTCTGCTTGCCGTCGAAGCGATAGGTCATGCGCCAGTATTTGCCGCCTGCCGGCGTGACGGCGAGAAAAAGGCCGCCGCCGTCTGCGAGTTTGAGCGGCGCGCCGTCAGCTTTGGGCTTGGCGTTGCGGCAGTGGATATCGGTCAGCGGCACGATGGGAACCTACGGTGTGGAGTCACGAGAAGCGCACCATACCCACATTTGACTCCACATCAAGGGATGTATTGGGACGTATCGGGACACATGCCGAAGCCGCCCCATTGATTTTCTTACGTTTTTTGCCATCTTTTAGAGGGCTGGTAGCGGGAGAGGGACTTGAACCCCCGACCCCAGGATTATGATTCCCGTGCTCTAACCAACTGAGCTACCCCGCCAAGGCGGCGAAGGCCCGAAATCCAGCTTAAATCGGCAGGCATATCGGCGCGTTCGCCAAGGTCGCGCGGATATAAGGTTGCGAGGCCAAGCCTGTCAAGCATCGAAGTGGCTGCCGCGCCGGCATATTGCTGGCGCCTAAAGCTTTGCCGGGCAGACATTTGGGCGCACAGGCCGGGGTTGAGTTCAGCGAGGCACGTCGCTATGTCTCGGCCACGAAAGCCATGGTCATGAATTGATGAAACCGCGCATTGCAGTCCTCGGTTGCGGATACTGGGGCAGCAACCACATCCGCACCCTAAAGGCGCTCGGCGCGCTGCATGCGGTTTCGGACGTCAACCCCGCGCGTGCGGAGGGTTTTGCCAGCGAGCAGGATTGCCTGGCGATAGAGCCGGAGGCGCTGTTTGCCCGCGACGATGTCGACGCCATTGTCATGGCGCTGCCGCCGCAGTTCCATGCCGACATGGCGGTGCGCGCCGTGCTCGGCGGCAAGGACGTGCTGGTGGAGAAGCCGATCGCGCTGACGGTGGCCGATGCCGAACGCTCGGTGCAGGCGGCCGCCGATAATGGCCGTGTCTTCATGGTCGGCCACGTGCTGCGCTTTCATCCCGCCTTCGAGACGCTGAAGGCGCTGATCGACAATGGCGAACTCGGCGAAGTCCGCTACATCCATTCGCATCGGCTCGGCCTCGGCAAGTTCCACACCGAAAACGACGCGCTATGGGATCTGGCGCCGCACGATCTGTCGATGATCCTGGCCATCACCGGCACCGAACCGGTCGAAGTGCGCGGCGAAGGCGCTGCTCTTCTCGACAATCTCAGCGACTTTGCGCATCTGCACATGCGCTTTCCCAACGGCCTGCGCGGCCATCTGTTCGCCTCGCGGCTCAACCCTTACCGCGAACGGCGGCTGACCGTTGTCGGCACCAAGGCGATGGCGGTGTTCGACGATGTCGAGCCGTGGGAGCGCAAGCTTGCCGTCTATCGCCACGCGGTGTGGCAGGACAGCGGCCAATGGGCGTTCACCGCCAACGAGCCGTCCTATGTCGCGGTCGGTGAGGGCATGCCGCTGACGCGCGAGCTCGAGCATTTCATCCACTGCATCGAGACGCGGGCCGAACCGCGCACCAGCGGCGAGGAGGCCATCCGCGTGCTGCGCATCCTGACCGCCGGCACCGTCGCCCATACAAGGCCCTGAGAGAAAACGCCGTCTATTCGGCGGGAACCCGCGCCGGCTGGACGGCAAGCCGCGTCAGCATCGCCTCGGCCTCGGCGCCGCGCTCGGAGCGCTCGATGAAGCCGCCGCCGAACACGCGCGCCTCGTTGCCACCGTCGGAATAGAGCACGCAAGCCTGACCGGGCGCGATGCCGGATTCGCCGTCGACCAGTTCCACCGAAGTGACTCCGGCGCGGTGATGCAGCACGGCCGGGCGCGGCGGCCGCGTCGAGCGCACCTTGGCGAAAAGCTCAAGCCCGGCCGCCGGGATAGCGGTCAGCGGGCCATCGCCCAGCCAGTTCATGTTGCGCAAGAAGATCTTGTGGGTCTCCAGCGCCTCGCGCGGGCCGACGACGACGCGGGCCCGGTCGGCGTCGAGATGAACGACGTAGAGCGGCTCGCCCGAGGCGATGCCGATGCCGCGGCGCTGACCGACGGTGTAGCGCAAAATGCCCTCGTGGCGGCCAAGCACGCGCCCGTCTATATGGACGATGTCGCCCGGATTGGCGGCAGCCGGCTTCAGCTTGGCGATGATATCGGAATACTTGCCCTGCGGCACGAAGCAGATGTCCTGGCTGTCCTGCTTGGCCGCAACCGTCAGTCCCATCTCCTCGGCGATGGCGCGAACCTCAGGCTTCGACAGGCCGCCGAGCGGAAAACGCAGATAGTCGATCTGCGCCTGGGTTGTGGCGAAAAGGAAGTAGCTCTGGTCGCGGTCGGCGTCGACCGGCCGGTAAAGCGCGCGGTGGGCGCCATTGGCGCCGGAACGGATGTAGTGGCCGGTCGCCAGCGCGTCGGCGCCGAGTTCCTTGGCGGTCGCAAGAAGGTCGGCGAATTTCACCGTCTGATTGCAGGAAACGCAAGGGATCGGCGTTTCGCCGGCGACATAGCTCTCGGCGAACGGGTCGATCACCGCCTTGCGGAAGCGCTCCTCGTAATCGAGGACGTAATGCGGGATGCCGAGCGTCTCGGAGACGCGGCGGGCATCGTCGATGTCCTGGCCGGCGCAGCATGAGCCGGCCCGGTGCGTTGCCGCGCCGTGGTCATAAAGCTGCAGCGTGACGCCGACGACGTCGTAGCCCTCGCGCTTCAGGAGGCCGGCAACGACCGACGAATCGACACCGCCCGACATGGCGACGACGACGCGGGTGTTTTCGGGGCGTCCGGGAAGATCGAGGCTGTTCATGGTTCTTTCGTTCTGCGCGGCGCTTCAATGCCAATGGCCGGAATATAGGTCAAGCGTCTCGGCTGCGCCAGCTTTGCCGGGCCGGCTCATTTTCCTGCCGGGTTCAATGCGCTTGCCGGCAGATGTTTCAAATGCCGATGAAAAGGCTAACGCCGCGTTCATGATCCTTACCTAACCATTAGGGTCTGCTTAGGCAAATTTTAAAGCTGTGGCGGTAATGTGGTGGGGATTGGGTCTTTGAGTTTTTTGTAGAGAGTACGATGACCGATCTAATTAGACCGCGAGTCAAATATGTTATCGGGCCAGACGGCAGCCCACTTACCATCGCCGATCTGCCGCCGACAAACACACGTCGCTGGGTTATCCGGCGCAAGGCGGAAGTGGTGGCGGCGGTGCGTGGCGGGCTTTTGAGCCTCGAAGAGGCATGCCAGCGCTACAAGCTCACCACCGAGGAATTCCTGTCCTGGCAAGCGTCGATCGACGAATACGGCCTTGCCGGCCTGCGCACCACGCGCATCCAGCAATACCGGCATTAGGCCGATAAGGGCGCTGATCAGCGCCCTTACGTTTGCGAGGGGCGACGATCTGCAATTTCAGACCGTCAGCACCACCTTGCCGATCGGCCTGGTGGCGAGAAAGGCATGGGCGGCACCGGCCTGTTCGAGCGGAAACGCCTTTGCCACGTGGACGGCCAGCTTTTTCGCGTCGATCAATTTGCCGAGCTCCACCAGAGCGGCACGGTCGGGCACTACGGACATGCGCTCGACGCGGATGCCTCGCGTCCTGGCCTTTGCCTTGGTGGCATCGCTGACATCGAGCAGCGACACCAGAACGCCGCCGGCCGTGAGCACTTTCAGTGATTGCTCCGCATGCACGCCGCCGAACGGGTCCAGAACCAGATCGATGTCGCGGGCCTTCCCGGTGAAATCATCCCTTGTGTAGTCGATCACCTCGTCGGCGCCGAGCGAGCGGACGAAATCGAGCTTTTCCGGGCTGGCGGTCGCGACGACGTAAGCGCCGTGCGCCTTGGCGATCTGCACCGCCAGATGGCCGACGCCGCCGGCTCCGGCGTGGATCAGCACGCGCTTGCCAGAATCGAGCCGGCCATGGCGGACAAGGCCTTGCCAGGCCGTCAGGCCGGCCAGCGGCAGCGCGGCGGCTTGCGCGTGATCTATGCCTTCAGGTTTCGGCGCAAGCTCATCAGCCGGGACAGCGGCGAGTTCGGCGTAGGCTGCCGCCTGTTTGGGAAAGCGCGTCATGCCGAACACGGCATCGCCGACCTTGAGGCCGGAGACGCCGGAGCCCAGCGCCTCGACAACTCCCGAAACGTCCCAGCCAAGGACAAAAGGCGGCTCGCCAAGCAGCGGATAGTGGCCGCCGCGCACCGCACCATCGACCGGATTGATGCCGGACGCCTCGATGCGGACGAGCACTTCGCCGGCCTCGGGTGATGGCGCGGGGCGATCGGCAATGACGAGGACGTCGGGTCCGCCGAAGGAATTCTGGATAATGGCACGCATGGAAGGCTCTCCTGCTGGTTTTGATGTGCCACTATCACTTGGATAGTTACATTATCTTGTCTAGTATGTACCTTTTTGATATATACGCACCTCATGGATAGTGAAGATGTTTCCCCTTTCGGCTATGACGCCTTTCGGCGGTCGTGCCCGTCACACGCCGTGCTCGAGACGCTCGCCAGCAAATGGGTCCACCTTGTGATCTGTGCGCTGCGCCGCGGCCGGCTTCGCAACGGCGAACTGGCGCGCAAGCTCGAAGGCGTCACGCCGAAAATGCTGACGCAGACCCTGCGCATCCTCGAACGCGACGGCCTTGTGCGGCGCGAAATCTTCCCGGTCATTCCACCGCGAGTCGAATACGAGCTGACCGAACTCGGCCAGAACCTGGCAGGACTGCTCGATCAGATCAGAGCCTGGTCGGAGCAGCATGTGCCCGACATCAAGGATGCCCGCGCGCGGGCGGCGGAACACCAAGAATATCTGGGTGCCTGAGGCCGGCACCGTTCGGTGCGCAGCAATGGCGCTCAAGCGCGGCGCGCGTTAAAGCCTTGTTTTAGCCGATCATGGCGCTGCGGCTGCCGGCTTCCGTGTCGCGCGTCTTGGTGTCCCGCGATTCCAGCATCTCGGCCTTGGAAAGCTCGGCTTCGGCCTCGCTCAGCAATGATTCGGCGACATTTCGCTGCTGGGCGAGGTCGCTTTGCGAATTCCTGAGGTTGTCGCGGCGCAGGCGTGCCGCCTTGGCGAAGGTCGGATAAGCAAAATGATTGATGTCGGTGATGCCGGCCTTCTTCTCTTCGGCGGCGATCTGAAGTTCCAGCTCGACGGCCATGCGCTCGAATTCGGCGATCATCATGTCGAGCTGCAGCAGCTGCCGCCGCTTCTCGCTCACCTGAAATTGCTTCAGCCGAACGAGGTTTTCACGTGACTTCATGATTCGGTACTCCCGGAAACGCACACCTGCACATATCGTCCAATTCACCCGGCAAGGCCCAGGCCTGACCCCGTTTCCACCGGCTTTCCCCGAACTATGGGAAACAAACTCCTAAAGTTTTTTGCCGGCGGTAACCATTCGTTTACGGGCATTGTTAATCATACGGCTCAGGACTTAAGGGCGGGTAAAAATTCTGCTTCTCGTCGCGAAACCTGGCCAACGAGTCCGAAGAGTCACTTAGTCTGGCTTATTAATGTGCCGCATTAACGGTTTGGGTCTGTGATTCGTTATTGGATTCAACAAGGTGTAGAAAGGGGTTAAAAAATCTGATACCGTCACGGACGGGGAATTAGGTTTTATTAACCATTCGATGGCAGCCTCTGCTCAGGGCAATCACTGCTCCGGTCCTGGACGGGTCGTGAAATGGTCCGGCAGCAGAAAAGGGGAATGAAATGCGCGTTCTGCTGATAGAAGACGACAGTGCAACCGCACAAAGCATCGAGCTGATGCTGAAATCAGAAAGTTTCAATGTCTATACGACCGACCTTGGCGAAGAGGGTGTCGATCTAGGCAAGCTTTATGATTACGACATCATTCTCCTCGACCTCAACCTCCCCGACATGTCGGGCTACGAAGTGTTGAGAACACTCCGCCTTTCCAAGGTGAAGACGCCGATCCTCATCCTCTCCGGCATGGCCGGCATCGAGGACAAGGTGCGCGGCCTCGGCTTCGGCGCCGACGATTACATGACCAAGCCCTTCCACAAGGACGAACTGGTCGCCCGCATCCATGCCATCGTGCGGCGTTCCAAGGGCCATGCCCAGTCGGTCATCACCACCGGCGACCTGGTGGTCAATCTCGATGCCAAGACCGTTGAAGTCGGTGGCCAGCGCGTCCATCTGACCGGCAAGGAATATCAGATGCTGGAACTGCTCTCGCTGCGCAAGGGCACCACGCTGACCAAGGAAATGTTCCTCAACCATCTCTATGGCGGCATGGATGAGCCGGAGCTGAAGATCATCGACGTCTTCATCTGCAAGCTGCGCAAGAAGCTCGACGCCGCGTCTGGCGGGCAGAATTACATCGAGACCGTCTGGGGCCGCGGCTATGTGCTGCGTGAGCCTGAAGATATCCGGGTCAGCGCCTGAAGCAAGGGCATGATCCCAAAATGGGCGCCGGCTTTCGGAAAAGAACCTGGTAAAACAACGAGATAGAGCTCATCCCGATTTCATCCAGATGGAACAGGCTCTGATCAGGCGGCAATCTTCAAGGCGCGGAAGCACTCGAGCAGTTGCGGCCGGTTGAACGGCTTCAGCAGGTAGCCCTGGGCGCCGGCGCGCTTTGCCCGCATGATCGCCCCGACGTCGACCTCGACCAGCGAAATCAAAACTTGCGGCACTACCGGGCTTTCCATGGCGCGCACGCGGCGGATGAGGTCCTGCGCCTGCATGTCCGGCAAGGCGCCGTCGACGACGATGATATCAGGCATGTCGACCGCGCACATCTCGATCGCCTCATGGCCGCTGGCGGCTTCGATCACCATCATGCCGGAACCGCCCAGGATACGCCTTGCAACCTTCCTGATGACGCTCGAATTGTCGACGAACATGCAGCGTTTCATTCCCGGACCCTCTTTGCCATGCGGCAAACCGACAGCGTCGTGGCATCTGCCGGGGACCATAGGCCGATCTGGTAAAGAAGCCGAAAAGCCGTTAGGTAAAATTTTCCTGAAGGTGTTTTAAGCGAAATCTTCTTTCGCAATGCTTCACGCAATTAATCTGCAAGCCGGTCTCACAGATGTTAAGACGACGCCGCAAATATGATTTGGAGAAAATACTTTTCCGGCTCTTAGCAGAACTTCAGACTGCAGAAAGGACGATCTCGTCGGCGGTCGCATGGATCGAAATCGTCATGTTGGCTTCGCGGGCCAGGAGCAGCGTGTAATAGGGCTGCACCGAATGCGCGTCGATCGGCTCTTCCGGCCTGTGGCCGGAATGCAATTCCAGGAATTTGGGCGGCACGCGGAGCATCGGGCCGCTCGCCGCGAGCGCAAAGCGCGGCTCGGTCTCCAGGTTCTCCAGCGTGACCACC
Source organism: Mesorhizobium sp. M0145 (assembly GCF_040322355.1). Taxonomy (NCBI): domain Bacteria; kingdom Pseudomonadati; phylum Pseudomonadota; class Alphaproteobacteria; order Hyphomicrobiales; family Phyllobacteriaceae; genus Mesorhizobium; species Mesorhizobium sp. M0145. The sequence continues at coordinate 16,990 of NZ_JAMYTK010000001.1, read as the reverse complement.
AGCCTGCCGCCGCGCGGAATGGCGGCGTTAGCGACGAGGATGAGATTGAGCAGCAGCTTGACCTTGTTCTTGGGCAACAGTGCGCGGGTTCCGTTCCAGATCAGTTCCGGCTTCTCGTTCTTCAGGAAGGCGATGGCCACGGCCTCGGCGTCCCCGGTGTCGATCAGCATGCCGGCGGAACCGGCAGCGCCGAAGGCGATGCGGGCGAATTGCAGGCGGGCGGAGGCGTTTTTGGCGCTTTGGCGGATCAGCTTCATGGCGTCTTCGTCGGCGCCGCCTTCGTCGAGCAGCTCAAGCCCGTTGTTTATGGCGCCGACCGGCGAAATGATGTCGTGGCAGACCCGGCTGCACAGCAGCGCGGCCAGATCGGGTGCGGAAAGGGTGAAAAGCTCGGCCATCGGCAAAAATCCCTGCAAATTTCACAACACAATGACCGGGCGATCATGATCACGCCTGTCCACACGAATCACGCTCTCTCCCAAGCATTCTGAATACACAGCGCTTGTGCGTGCAGCAACAAATCCGAAATCATGATTGTCGAAAATGGCGTGTTCACGCAGCAGGGTGCTGCGCGGGCGATGTGAAAACAGCCTTCGAACCGCCATCTTCATGTGGGAGTTTAATGGTTGAAAAAGGATTACGGCATAGTTTGCCCCTAACAGTCATCCTTAACGGCCGCCAAAGAGCCGTACGGGTGCGAGGCGTCGGCGAAAGTGCTCCCTGACGGAGATTGGAAGCATGGTTTCCCGATTCTACGACCGGACTTTTTTCCGTGTCATCTCAATGACGATCGCGCTCATCGGCCTTGTCGCCTTTTCGGCATCGGCCGCGCGGGCGCAGGAATACACCGCGCAGGAGATCGTCGATTCCGGTCATAAATTCTTCGGCGCAACATCGGGCGGGCTCGCAACCGTCGTCGAGAAGATTTTCGCCACCTATGGCCTGCCGAACGGCTATCTGCTCGGCGAAGAGGGGTCCGGGGCGCTGATCGGTGGCCTGACCTATGGCGAAGGCACGCTCTACACCAAGAATGCGGGCGACCACAAAGTGTTCTGGCAAGGCCCGTCGCTCGGCTGGGATTTCGGCGGCGAGGGCTCGCGCGTCATGATGCTGGTCTACAATCTCGACGATGTGAGCAGCCTCTATAATCGTTTTGGCGGCGTCGCCGGCTCCGCCTATGTCGTCGCCGGCGTCGGCTTCAACGTGCTGAAGAACAACAATGTGCTGCTCGTGCCGATCCGTACCGGCGTCGGCGCTCGTCTCGGCGTCAATCTCGGCTACCTCAAGCTCACCCAGCGCGCGACCTGGAATCCGTTCTGACCTGCATGATGGCGCCACTGCGATTGGACCTGTGATCCCACGGTCTGAGCTTTGCCGCGGCATACTCTTGCCGTGGCGCCGGATTTCCGTCATGCGAAGATGGCAAAGTCGACCTTTGGCGGTTGCCATGCACAACGGATAGTCATCTTGGTCCAGTCGATCCTGTTCTTTGTCCTCGGCTTTCTCTGCGCGGGCTTTCTGGCGCTGATGATTGCTCCGGCCGTGTGGCGGCGGGCGGTGGCGCTGACGCGCAAGCGCGTCGAGGGCTCGATGCCGTTGACGCTGGCCGAGATCCAGGCGGACAAGGATCGCATTCGCGCCGAGTTCGCCGTTTCGGTGCGCCGGCTTGAAATGACCGTCAAATCATTGCGCGAGAAGGCCGCCGAACAGCTGGTCGAGATCGGCCGCGACCGCGAAGCCCTGAGGGAATTGGCGGCCGAGCGACAGGACAAGAACCGGGTCGTCGCCGATCTTACAGCCAGGGGCGAGGAGCTTCGCAAGCGCGATGAGCAGCTGCAGCAGCTGTCGGAACGGCTTGCGGAGACCGAGCGCGCCCTCGAAAAGCGCGGGCTCGAACTGCGGAAACTGGAGCACATGTATGACGACGCCAGTTTTTCATCCAGCAGCAGGCAGATCGAGCTGGTGGCGCGCGAATCCGAGCTGCAGAAGCTGGCGAGCGACATTTCGCTGCTGCGCGGCCAGCGCAAGGAGGCGGACAGGCGCAGCCAGGAATTGGCAGCCGAAAGCAAGGTTTTGCGGGACGCGCTGAAGGCCGAGAAGAAAAGAACCGGCGACCTGGAAAAGAAGGTCGAACGCCTGCTCGCCTCGCTGGCCGATCGCGAGGACAGGCTGGAGCGCCGCGAGAAGGAACTGGTGCGCCTTCGCGAAAAGCCGAAAGGCGCTGAAAGGGCGCCTGCGGTGGGTCTTGCCGGCGTGCCAGGCAGTCAGGTCAATGTGGCCGTCAACGGCGACGTCGAACAGACAACCGCCAAGCTCGACGCCGACCGCGAGCGGCTGGAGGCCAGGCTGACGTCGCTGGCACGCGAGAACAGGCGGCTGAAGACAGATCTTGCTGCCGTCGAAACGTCGAAATCACAGGCCGGAGACGATACCGGCAGCGCCAGCGCGGCGTTGCGCGAAGAGATGAACGATCTGGCGGCGCAAGTCGTGGCCTTGACGGCAAAGCTCGACGGGCCGGATTCACCGATCGCCCGGGCGCTTGCAGCGCCTGAGGATACGCGGCCGGGGAGCGGCGGACGCAGCCTTGCCGATCGGGTGCGGGCGCTGCAGAAGGCCGCTTCGACCGACTGAGATTCCGCAAGCGCGAGCGGGACGCCCCGGCTCTAAATTAGGCTCCGGAAAAATGATGCAGCGCGATAGCTGACGCGGCGGCGACGTTCAGGCTGTCGAAACCTTGCGCCATACCGATCCGCAGCGTCTGCAGGCGGGCAAGCAGGCTTTCCGGCAGGCCTTCGCCCTCAGTGCCGAGATAGAGCGCCAGCCGTTCGTTTGTCTTGGCATCGCGAATGTCGGTCTGCCCGCGCGGCGACAAGGCGAATTGGCTGAAGCCTTGCCGGTCGAGCATGGCGGTGCAGGCGGCGGCGTCGGCAAAGGAGGCGAAGGGAATTTTCAAGGCGGCGCCGACTGAGACGCGGATTGCCTTGCGGTACAGCGGATCGCAGCAGGTCGGATCGAGAAGCACGGCATCCGCGCCAAAGGCGGCGGCATTGCGGAAGATTGAGCCGATATTGTCATGATTGGCGATGCCGACCAGCACCACGATCAGCGCGCGGGCGGGCAGTGCGCCGAGCAAAGCTTCAGCGGAGACGGCCGCGCCCTTGCGGCCGATCGCCAATATGCCGCGATGCATGTGGAATCCGGCAATCCTGTCGATGACTTCGCCGGATGCGACATAGATCGGAAGCCCGGCAGGCGCCTTGCGCAGGACGTCATCGAGGCCGGCCAGCCGGTTCTCGAGCACCAGCACCGATTCTGCCTCGAAGCGACGGGCGGCAAGCAGCGCGTCGAGCACCACCTTGCCTTCGGCGACGAAACGGCCCTGCCGGCCGGCAAGATCGCGTTCCCGGATGTCGAGATAGGCGGCGACGCGAGGATCCTGCGGGTCGTCTATGCGGATCGGATTCATGGCTTCCTCGGCGGACCATGCGTCGGCCGCGAATCGGGATTCGGTTTCGGAAGGCACGATGCCCGATCCGAAGGAGTTCAGACCGTATCTCAGCGTCCAAATGGATGCACGCCGTTCTAACGGTCAAATCCAATCACTAGGCGCCGGGCGGAGACGCCCTGCCTGGCCTCCTGGCGGCACGGCGATATTTGATTTCCGCGGCACGGCTCTTCGGCCAAGCCGCTTCAATGCAGAATTTCGATGGGCGAAGGAACCACACAGGGCCATGCCGCGTCATAGAGGCGGGCTCCTGCTGCGGTCCTGGGAGGACATCGATGATCAGGCTCCTCCTCGTCTTTGCCGCCACGCTTGCCCTCGCATGCGGCGTGGCTCGCGCGGCCAAGCTCGATCCAACCACCGTCAATCAGGCCCAATTCACTATCGGCGAACCGACGGGTGTCGATCCGATGCTGCTGAAGGCGCAGATCCTTCTGGATCGCGCCCGCTTCTCGCCGGGCCTCATCGACGGTCGCCTTTCCCAGAACTTCGCCAAAGCCGTCGCCGCGTTTCAGGTGGCAAACGGACTTCCGCCCGATGGCAAGCTCAGTCCACAGACCTGGAGCAAACTTATCGCAACCTCCGCCAAGCCGGTGCTGGTGACCTATGAGGTGATGCGCAAGGATGTGCGCGGACCTTTCACCAGGCGTATTCCGGCTCGCTTGGAGAGGATGGCCCGCTTGCGGCGGCTCGGCTACCGCAATGCGGTGGAGAGGTTGGCTGAGCGCTTCCACGTCAGCGAACAATTGCTGCGAATGCTCAATCCGGGCACCAGCCTCAGGAAACCAGGCAGGATGTTGGTGGTGCCTGATGTCAGCAGGGGCGACCCTCCCGCCGGCGTTGCCGCCGTCGAGGTCGACAAGGGCGCCCGCCTGGTGCGTGTGCTCGACCGTGCCGGCAAATGGCTGGCGGTCTACCCCGCCTCGATTGGGAGCGACGAGAAGCCGGCGCCAAGCGGCATGGCAGAGGTCAGGCGCGTGGTGCACAACCCTACCTATCACTACGATCCGGACTTCGCTTTCAAGGGGGTCAAGACCAAGCGGCCCTTCACCATCGCTGCCGGGCCGAACAATCCCGTGGGATCGGTCTGGATCGATCTCTCCATCGAAAGCTACGGCATCCACGGCGCGCCCGAACCGGGCAAGATCGGCACGAGCTTTTCGCATGGCTGCATCCGGTTGACCAATTGGGATGCCGAAGACCTTGCCTCCATGGTGCAGCCGGGCACGAATGTCGAGTTCAAGGACGAGATTGCGCAGGCCGCGGACGAGCGCGTTCAATAGCAAGGCTGACTTGGCAGCAAGGCAGACTTGGCAGCAAGGCGGACTTGGCAGCAAAGCGGATTTGGCGGGGCGTTCTCCGCCCGGCCGCTCAGGTCCCGGCGCGACGCAGCCGGTGAGCCATCTGCGACAGTTCACCTTCGCCGAAAATGCCGTCCAGCATGTGCAGCAATTCGCGCACCGCCGCGGACTTGCAGGAATAATAGATCATTTGCCGGTCGCGGCGGGTCTCGACAAGGTCGGAAGCCCTGAGCTTGGCCAGATGCTGTGACAGGGCGGATTGGCTGAGCGATACCTTCTCGGCTATGGCGCCGACCGACATCTCGCCCTCGGCCAGATAGCTCATGATCAACAAACGTTTTTCGTTGCCCATCAGCGTCAGAAACGCAGCCGCGGTTCCGGCGTTGGCGACTAGTTTGTTCGAGACCATAGATCCCCCATGCCTTCTTGCTCATCCGCCGCTATGGGGGCAATAGCGTCGGATTCCATAGACTTTCCCTATAGATGCACGCCAGCGATTCAGCGTCACTCGCAAAGGTAGAACATTTCGCTCAAATCTCAAGGCTTGCTTTCCATGCAAGCCGATTAACCGTGCGGCTGTGATTAATTTGCCGATCGGGCAGCCTTGGCCATGTCGACCAGGACAGGCCTGAGGTCGCGCGCCGCTCTCAGCGGCTCGGGGAAGAAAACCCGACAGACATTGTCGCCCGATATGAGATCCATCCCGTCGACGTCGAACCCGGTGACGATCCAGCCGTCGCTCTCGGCCCCGCCGAAATGACTTGCGTAGAGGGCAATCGCATCGAGATGGTCGGCGTTCATGTGGTCGAGCGCCGATTGCTCGCCGGCGGCAAGCTCTTCGACGATCGCTCCCGTCGCGACCAGATCGGTGCGGTCGAGCAGATAGGCCTTGCCGAAGCCGCCGTTCAGGCTGGCGCGCTCCGGTTCGAGCCGGAAGATCGAGAAGTCGCCGAGCCCGGCATAGAGTTTTGCCTTGGGGTTGCGGTTGAGGTAGCGCCGCTCGGCGCGGGCGTGTTCGTTCGATCCGCGTTCAAGCCGCACGGCGCGGCAGACGAGCGTCAATCGCGGATGCGCCAGCGGATCGCCCTTGCCGGGTTCGCCGATGAGCAACGAGCAGCGCGGGTCGGCAAGGATGGCGCCGGTATGGGCGGACAGCATCGATACCAGGATCAATGGCGTGCCGTCGATGTCTGTGGCGACGCCGACCCGGCTGGCCAGCGGCGAACCGGTTCCTGGTTCGAGCACTGCCAACGCGCCGAAACGGGCGCTGCGGATCAGCGTCTTTGCCAGCCTGATCGCCTCGGTATCGGTCGCGCGGATCACGTCTTTCCTGGGTTCGTCCAAGGCATCACCGTCGCATTTATTTCGGCGCCATGCGGATGGCGCCGTCGAGGCGAATGGTCTCGCCGTTGAGCATCTGGTTCTCGATGATGTGCAAGGCAAGTGCCGCGTATTCCGAAGGCTCGCCCAAACGGGAAGGGAAGGGCACAGCGGCGCCGAGCGAATCCTGCACCTCCTGCGGCATGCCGGCCATCATCGGCGTCCTGAAGATGCCGGGTGCGATGGTGCAGACGCGAATGCCGGAGCGGGCGAGATCGCGCGCCACCGGCAGCGTCATGCCGACGACGCCGGCCTTGGACGCGGAATAGGCGGCCTGGCCGATCTGGCCGTCATAGGCTGCGACCGATGCGGTGTTGATAATGACGCCGCGCTCGCCGCCCTGCAGCGGTTCGAGCCTGGCGGTCCGGTCGGCGACCAGGCGGATCATGTTGAAGGTGCCAATCAGATTGACCTCGATCACCTTGCGGTATTGATCGAGCGGATGCGGTCCGTCCTTGCCGATCGTCTTCATGCCGATAACGATGCCAGCGCAATTGACCAGGATGCGCGGTGCGCCGAGCGTCTCTGCCGCTTCCGCGACTGCGGCGGCACCGTTCTCGGCGTCGCTCACATCGCATCGGACGGCGATGCCGCCGATGTCGGCCGCCACCTTGGCCGCACGCTCGATACCGAGATCGAGGACGGCAACCCTGGCGCCGCCGGCGGCAAGAGCGCGCGCCGTCGCCTCGCCAAGGCCGGAGCCGCCACCGGTGACGATCGCAATCTGGCCGTTCGGGTTCATCTCGACGTCCTCCTCCGTTCCCAGACTATGCCGCCAAGCCACCGTGCGACAGCACCGGCACGGTCATGCCATCGCGGCGATGTGCGCGGCAATCCTTGCCTGGTCGGCGTGGCAAACCTCGCCCGCCAGCCTTGCCACCGCGCCCGGCACGATCTCGTGCGCCAAAAGCCGGTCGGGGTCGACCGGACGCGGCATCGAGATCTGCCCGCGCGGCAGCCTCCTGAAGCCGAGCGGGCCGTAGTAGGGTTCGTCGCCGACCAGCATCACCGCCGGTGCGCCGGCCTTGGCGGCGGCTTCCAGCGCGATTGCCACTAGCTTGCGGCCAATGCCGAGATTTTTGAAGGCCGGCTGCACGGCGAGCGGCCCGAGCATCAGCGCGCGGCCGGCACCGGCGGCGATGCGCGTCATCCGTACCGAGGCGACGACGATTGCGCCGTCGACGGCCATGAATGACAAAGCGCGTTCGTGCGGGCCAGCTTGGCGGATCTTGTAGGCGGCGAGCACGAAACGGCCCGGCCCGAAGGCCTCGTCATTGATGGCTTCGATTTCAGGATCGTGCGCCGGAGTTTCCGGCAGGTATTTCACGTCGGCCAGGTATTTCAAGTCGGCAAGGCTCATGGTCTTTGCGTTCCGGTATGCGAGGAAAGGTTTGCTGCAAGCGGCAGCATTCGCCAGTCAGCGCTTCATCAAGCGCGGGCGCTCTTTCGTCGTCGGTCGAACCGGATCACGGCAAAGTCGAACATGCGGATTGTCCGCTAGCACCAATTTTCAGCCGCCGCAATCGGCCCGCGCAGCCGACCGCACTCGACGACGCAGCCGTTGACGATCTGTTCAGCATCGGGGATTTCCGCGGCGCCGCTTGGTGCCCTACATCGGACAGGAACGCGAAAGGATATTGCATGGGATTGCTAGTCGAAGGCCAATGGCAGGACCGCCGGTACGATAGCGGGGAGAGCGGCGGCAAATTCGTGCGCGCGCAGTCGCAGTGGCGCGACTGGGTGACCCGCGACGGCGCGCCGGCCGAAGGGCGAAAACGCGGCTTCAAGGCCGAGCCCGGCCGCTACCACCTCTATGTCTCGCTCGCCTGCCCGTGGGCGCATCGGACGTTGATCTTTCGCGTGCTCAAAAAACTCGAGGACGTGATTTCCGTCTCGGTCGTCCATCATTTCATGGGCGACGACGGCTGGACGTTCCTGGCCGAGGACGGCGCCACCGGCGACACGCTCTACGGCCTCGATTTCCTGCACCAGATCTACACCAGGGCCGATCCCGGCTATTCGGGCCGGGTCACCGTTCCCGTGCTGTGGGACAAACGCGAGCAGACCATCGCTTCCAACGAATCCTCCGAGATCATCCGCATGCTCAATTCGGCCTTCGACGAATGGGGCGATGCCAGGCTCGATTTTTATCCGCAACCGTTGCGCGGCGAGATCGATGCGATCAATGCGCTGGTCTATCCCGCGGTCAACAACGGCGTCTACCGTGCCGGCTTCGCCACCACGCAGGCAGCCTACGAGGAGGCATTCGGCGAATTGTTCTCGGCGCTCGACATGCTGGAGGACCGTCTGTCAAGGCAGCGCTATCTCGTCGGCGGCCGCATTACCGAGGCCGACTGGCGGCTGTTCACGACACTGGTCCGCTTCGACCCGGTCTATGTCGGCCATTTCAAGTGCAATCTGCGCCGCATCGCCGACTATCCGAACCTGTCGAATTACCTACGCGACCTCTACCAGGTGCCAGGCGTCGCCGGCACGGTGAATTTGCACCACATCAAGGCGCATTATTACAGCAGCCACGAGACGATCAACCCGACGCGCGTCGTGCCGGTCGGGCCGGAGCTGGACTACGCCGCGCCGCATGACCGGGCGCGATTCAGGAAGGCGGCGTGAGACCGGTGACCTAGCGGAAGGTTTCGGTGTTGATACGGGCCTGCCTGACAAGCTCAGCTTTCAGAAAACTCTTGCCCATCCGACTGGAGTAGCCTGCGGCATTGATGCCGAAGACTACAAGTCCGGCAAACAGCAGGATCAGAACCCAGATGAAGAGAGGGATGGCATCGCTCCCTGGGACGACTCCAGCCGCAACGGCAAGGCCTCCCAGTATGAGCGAAAGCAGACAGGAGGCTAAAGACGAAAACAGCGTTAGTTTCCAATATTCGTCGCGATTAAAAAGCCGAAGGTTTTTCCTGATGAATTTGTAAGAGACGAAGGAGGTCGACCCAAACGCGATGGCAATGCCGCTGGCGTTGCCGAAGCTGTCCGGTAATGAAGGGAACATGACCGATATGCCCATAAACACGACGGTCAGGCCCACCATCATGAGAGTATAAAGCCCCACATAAGGCCAGACGTTCACCGATCTTGCTTGTCCGATATCCATGGTTTCGCCCCCGTTTGGTGAGCGATAGCTTGGAATTTTTCAAACAGCAAGCAAGCCTACCAATAGGGCGATACCGCCGCGCCCCCAAAAATCTCCGCGATCCGCCGCAGCGTCGCCGGCGTCGTTCCCTGGGGCAAGCGGTCGAGCGGGAAGAAGCCGGCTTCGGCGATCTCGCGGTCGGGCAGCTTAGGGCTTGGCTGGTCGAACTCTTCGACCAGATAGAGGCCGACATGGTCGCGGCGGCTGGCGCGGCGGTTGAAATGCAGGGATTTCAGCACCGGCGGTCCGGTCAGCGCGATGTTGCCTTCCTCGAAGACTTCGCGAGTCAGCGCTTCGATCATCGTCTCGCCCAACTCGACGCCACCGCCGGGCAGGTGCCAGCCCGGGACATAGGTGTGGCGGATGAGGAAGACGGAATTGGAGCGGCGGTCGTGGATCAAGCCGCGCACGCCGAGCGTCATCGGCCGCCGCAGTACGAAATACAGGTGAAACAGCCTTGCCCTGAAGCCCGGCCAGCCGATCTGGCGCAGGGCTTGCTCCGGATCCGGCGTCATCGTCCGCGAAACCGTGAGTGGAAAGCCGCGCGCGGCTCGCCTATGAAGAAAAGATGTTCAGGCTCGCGCATATTTCCGATGTCCATCTGGGGCCGCTTCCCGATGTAACCTATCGCGATCTCGCCTCCAAGCGCGTGGTCGGTTACGTCAACTGGCAGCGCAACCGCCGCCGCTACATGCACGATGCCGTCATCGACACGATCGTCGCCGACATGAAGGCCAGCGGGCCGGACCATCTCGCCATCACCGGTGATCTGGTCAATCTGGCGCTCGACGGTGAGATCGAGATGACCAAGCACTGGCTGGAGACGCTGGGCTCGCCCAATGACGTGTCGGTCGTGCCGGGCAACCATGACGCCTATGTACCGGGCGCCTTCGACAAGACCTGCCGGTCGTGGGCGGCGTGGATGACCGGCGACGGCGTCAATACGCCGGTCGACCGCAACACCTTTCCCTATTTGCGCGTACGCGGCAATGTTGCGCTGGTCGGCGTCACGACGGCGCGCGCCACGGCTCCATTCATGGCCAACGGCTTCTTTCTGGAGGGCCAGGCGGAACGGCTGCGCGACATGCTCGACGCCACAGGCAAGCGCGGCCTGTTCCGGGTGATCATGATCCACCACCCGCCGGTGCGCGGCGCCGTTTCGCAGAACAAGCGGCTGTTCGGCATCTCCCGCTTCCACAAGGTTCTTCACCGGCACGGCGCCGAGCTTGTGCTGCACGGCCATTCGCATGTGCCGTCGCTCTTCTTCATCGGCGCCCGCAAGATCAAAATCCCGGTGGTCGGGGTCGCCGCTGCCGGGCAGGCGCCCGGCAGTCCGCATGCGCCGGCGCAATACAATCTGCTCGACATCGACGGTGAAAAGGACAATTGGCGGATCAGGCTGACGCGCCGCGGCCTGACCGGGCCGGCATTGCCGCCCAGCGACCTGCAGACAATGGAGCTTGGCGTGGGGGCCGAGGCGTCGATGGCTAGAGCAATTCCAGGAAAAGTGTGAAACGGTTTTCCGTCCGGAATTGCGTCAAAACAAAGAGATAGTGCGGTTCAGCGTTTCCGTGAAACGCTGAACCGCACTAGAAGCTGATTTTCATTGCAACGATGCGGTCCCAGAACAACACGAGCGAAATCGCCAGGCCGACCAGGGCGCCGGCGGCGATCAGGCCGAGGCCCGAGAAGAACGCCGACCAGCCGTTGCTGCGCCCAGGGACATGCAGCGGCGGCTCAGCCTCCGCCACCAGGGCGCGTTTAAGGCCGGCGACGGCTTGCTCGATGCCGCCTTCCATCATCCTCTGGCGTTCGACGACGCGCTCGGCGACATAGCGCGTCACCTGGTCGGCAACGACCTTCATCTCTGTCGACTCGGCGAGCACGACGCGGCCGATGCGCGTGTCCTTGAGAAAGCGATAGGTGCGGCGGTCGCGTCCCATGGCGACATGGCTGATCGCGTCGATCCACAGCCGTGGCTGCAGGCCGGACGAGACGGCGAAGTCGAAACTGTCCATATCGGTGGGTACGTCGCCGAAGACCGGCGCGAGTTCGGCGGCAAGCAGATCGAGCCGCATGCGATGCGCTTCGCGCATCTCGACGACGACGTCGTCGCGGTCGGCGAAGGCGTTCTTGACGTCGCGAATGGCATCGGACAGTTTTCGCGACTGATCGATCTGGGTGATGTTCTCGCCTGCGTCCTTCATCGGCGTTGCCTCGCGGGGTTTGGTTAACACCGAATTAACACAGCGGCCGGCAAATTGCACTTGCGAGATCGATGAGCGGGCAAGGATTCGCTGGAGCAGCACCAGTGCCGCCGCCGTGCCTGCGCGAAGACCGATCAGCTCGCCGCAGCGGCGAATCCCGGACGAAGCCGCCTGCTGCGGCGTCGCATATTGCGACGGACGGCCTCGACGATCAGGCCGGGCGCTTCCTCGACCAGCATATGGCCGGCTTCCAGCACGTGGTGCAGATGAAAATGCTTCGGCACGCCGTCCGCCTGGCTGACGGGCAGCATCGCGTCGTCGGTTCCCCAAACCACCATGATTGGCATATTCAGCGTTTCCAGCCCCTCGTTCGGGATGACGCCTTGCCGATCATCCCTGGTCATGGCGGCTGCGAGCTCGACAAGTGTCCGCAACTGGCCGGGACGCTGGCGCATCTCGTTGACGAGTTCGACCCTATGCTGCGGCAGCCGGCTTTGCGGTCCCGACATGGCGGCAAGACAGGCGCGGATTTCATCCGTGCCGGCAGCGGCGGCGTAGCGACGCAGCAGCGGACCATTGATCTCAGGACCGAAACCGCCCGGCGCCAGCAGCGTCAGCGACGCCATTCTTTCGGGCTCGCTCAATGCCATCAGGGCGGCCACGGCGCCACCCATCGAATGACCGACGAGATGAGCCCGCTTTATCCCGCGAGCGGAAAGATCGGCAAGGACGGCACTGGCTGCAATCCTGGCCGGACCGCCGCCCGGAAAATCGAGCGACAGCCCATGTCCCGGCAGATCATAGGCCAGGGTCCGCGCGCCGGGCGCCAGAGACTCGGCCACATCGCGCCAGTCGTCGTGGCAGCCACCGAAACCATGCAGGAAGGCAATCGTTGTCGGGCCGGTGCCCCGTTCGGCAGCGTAAAGGGATGGGGTCATGCAAACTTTATGGCTTGGTGCCGGGATCAGTCAGGATGCCGGGGGCGGTCTTATGCGGATCAGTCTTGCGGGAGGTCAGACTTATGCGGAGATCAGTCTTATGCGGGATCAGACCTATGTGGGATCAGATTGGCCGGTTCAAATTGTGTCTGAATTGCGCTTTGGCCGTCCGGATGGCCAGTAAAATCTTCGCGATCACCTGACGTCGTGCACGCGCCGGGAGACGTCAGCTGGCGCCGCCAAGGCCGGCGGCGCGCAGGGCTTCCACCAGCCGGTTGGTCAGATCGGCGGGATATCTTCGTTCGACGAAAGTTGCGCGCGGATCGGCTGCGAATTTCGGGAATTTGGCGGTCAGTTCCTGCAGCAGCCTGCTCGCCAGCTTCTCGCGGCCGGCAGCCTTGGCGCCGATCAGCCGCGCCGCCAGATAATGCGATTTCATTTCCGTCGTTCGCAAGCCGTCGCTGGCGAGCGTGGCCTTGTTCATGTCGCCCATCATGAACTCTCCGGCGAACAGCCCGTAATCCCACCATGTCGGATGGGCGCTGGCGATGTCCACCGCGTGAGCGATGATCGGGGTGCCCTCGCTGTACCTGCCGGCGAAAACCAGCCCGTAGCCATAGGCGGCGGCCATTGCGAGATCGTAGGGATTGAGCTCATAGGCCTTGCGCATCCAGCGGATCGATTCCGCGGAATCGCCCATGCGCGAGTTGAGATAACCAAGGGCGCGGTGCGCGTAGGGGCTGGTCGGGCCCATCTGGATGGCGCGATGGGCAAACGTCATGGCTTTGTCGATCGTCGCGTCGGCGGGGTAGGGATAGTGGTCGGTGACCGCTTCGAGATGCAAGGAAGCGAGTTCCGAATAGACGAGCGACGACTTCGCCTTCCGGTTGGCAAGATCTTCGAGGCAGCGGTAAGCGGCTTCGTGCGTCTGGGCGTTCTGGTCGAGATAATATTTGCCGTTGAGCACCAGACACGCCGTCAGCCCGGTCTGGATGCCGCTCTGCTCGATGTAGTTGTAGATCGTGCCCGAGGCGGGAAGAGCCGAGCTCAAAATGCCGGAGATCTGGTCCTCGATGGCGGTGTTCGCGCTGTCGCCGGCGGTCAGGTTGCGTGAGAGCAGCACGCGGCCGGTCGCAACGCTTTGCAGCTCGAGCATGATGTCGCCGCTACGCGGCCCGGGCAGGACATCGAATACGAAGCTGGCGGCGTCGGTTACTGGATCGGGCGGGCTGTCGGCATCACGGCCGATGAAATTGATGGTATCGAAGCCGCTGAGGCCGGCGCGCAGCGATGCGGCGACACGGCGAGCCAGGTCGCTGTCGGCCTTGATGGCGATGTAGACCTGGGGGAGGTTTTCAACCGGAGGCGCTGCTATGCTGCCGGTCGCCACCGCGGTCTCGACCGCCGTGTCGCCGCCGGTCAGCAACACCACGCTGCCCTGGCGAAGGATCAGCACACCCAGCAAGAGAATGACCAGCGCGATCGCCAGCCAGAAGAACTGCAAATGGCGTTGCAGCGAAGGAGCAGCAGGGGCGACGGCTGGAACGCTCAGCAATGCAGCCGGATGTGCCCGGTTGCGGGCGCCCTCCAGCGATCCGGGCGGGGCGGTCGTCGCCGCTTCCTCTGTTGCCAGCTCCGGCTTGCTTTCTGCCTTGGGCTCCACCTCCGCCGGCAAGCGAATGGCGTTGAGTTCGTAGGACGGAACATAGCCGCCGCGCGGAATGGCGATACGGACCGGTTCGGCAACGCCCTCATTGGCGAAATACTGCTGCAGAAGTTCGCGCAGCCTGCCGGCCTGTACCCGCACCACCGCATCGGTCGACGGGTCGAAATCGCCGTCCTTGCCGAACACGTCCATCGCTATGGAGAAGCCCTTGAGCCTGTCGGCTTCGCCTGCCTGCTCGCGCTCGACCAGGTAGCGGAGCAGCTTGCGCGCGCGCTCGGATCGTCCGAACGTTTCGCTGGCAAGCAATCGCTCCAACGTTTCGCGCACTGCGGGGGCGGCAGGCGTGGTATGCTGCAAGTGTCGATCCCTTCGAATTCGGCACAGGTTGAGGTACAATCATATCGCGCTGACGGCGCCTTACAAGCATGTGCTTATGGTGCGATAGCGTACCCACCGGATAAATTCCGGTGGGCCGATGGCGGGAGCCTGACCGTTTCGGCTAGCCGCGCTTTCGACCGACGATGCGGTTGGCGGCCGAAACCACGGCTTCTAGCGAGGCGGCGACGATGTTGGTGTTGATGCCGGCGCCGAACAGCTTGCCGCCCGGATGTTCCATCTCGACATAGGAAATGGCCGAGGCATTCGAGCCGCGCTGCATGGAATGCTCGGAATAATCCAGCACCGACATCGGCACCCCGACGTGGCGCGACAGCGCATCGACGAAGCCGTCGATCGGGCCGGTGCCGGTGCCTGATATGGTCACCTCCTTGCCTTTGTCGAGGATCACCGCTTCGACCACGCGCCGGCCCTTGACCTCGGTGTCGGGGTAGGTGTGGTGGTCGAGGAACTTCAGCCGCGCGCCGGGCTGGTCGACATAGGTGTCGAGAAAGCGCTCGTAGATGCGCTTGACCGGCACCTCCTTGCCTTCGGCGTCGGTGATCGCCTGGATAGCCTGGCTGAACTCGATCTGCAGGTTGCGCGGCAGGTTGAGGCCGTAATCCGCATGCAGCACATAGGCGATGCCGCCCTTACCGGACTGCGAGTTGATGCGGATGATGGCTTCGTAGCTGCGGCCGACATCGGCCGGGTCGATCGGCAGATAGGGCACCTCCCAATGCGGCGTGTTGGCCTTGCGCAGCGCCTTCATGCCCTTGTTGATGGCATCCTGGTGCGAGCCGGAAAAGGCGGTGTAGACAAGCTCGCCGACATAAGGGTGGCGCTCCGGGATCTTCAGCTGGTTGGAGTATTCGTAGACGTCCTTCATGCGGTTGATGTCGGAGCAGTCGAGCCCGGGATCGACGCCTTGCGTGTACATGTTGAGCGCCAGCGTGACGATGTCGACATTGCCGGTGCGCTCGCCATTGCCGAACAGCGTGCCTTCGACGCGGTCGGCGCCCGCCATCAGGCCGAGTTCGGTGGTGGCGATGCCGGTGCCGCGGTCATTGTGCGGGTGCAGCGAGATCAACAGGTTCTCGCGTTCGTCGAGATTGCGGCACATCCATTCGATGCGGTCGGCATAGATGTTGGGCGTCGACATCTCGACCGTGGAGGGCAGGTTGATGATCAGCTTGTTCTCCGGCGTCGGCTTGACGATCTCGGTGACCGCGTTGCAGATCTCCAGCGCCACTTCGAGCTCGGTGCCGGTAAAGCTCTCCGGCGAATATTCGAAACGGTAGCCGCCGCCGGCCTTCGCCGCCATGTCGGTGATCATCTTGGCCGCATCGGTGGCGATGCGCTTGATGCCGGCGACGTCCTTCTCGAAGACGACGCGGCGCTGCAATTCGCTGGTCGAGTTGTAGAAATGGACGATCGGGTTGGTGGCGCCCTTCAGCGCCTCGAAAGTGCGGGTGATCAGTTCCGGCCGGCACTGCACCAGCACCTGCAGCGAGACGTCGGCGGGCACGT
The DNA here is from genome assembly GCF_040322355.1 of Mesorhizobium sp. M0145. Classification (NCBI taxonomy): domain Bacteria; kingdom Pseudomonadati; phylum Pseudomonadota; class Alphaproteobacteria; order Hyphomicrobiales; family Phyllobacteriaceae; genus Mesorhizobium; species Mesorhizobium sp. M0145. The sequence goes on along the minus strand of NZ_JAMYTK010000001.1, from coordinate 931 downwards.
TGCCCTGTTCGATGCACCAGCGGGCGAAATCGAAGTCGGTCTGCGAGGCCGACGGAAAGCCGATCTCGATCTCCTTGAAGCCCATGTCGAGCAGCAGGGCGAACATGCGCGCCTTGCGTTCCTGGCCCATCGGATCGATCAGCGCCTGGTTGCCGTCGCGCAGGTCGACCGAGCACCAGATCGGCGCCTTGTCGATCACTTTCGAAGGCCAGGTGCGATCGGCAAGGCCGACGGTCGGATAGGGTTGGTATTTGCGGGCAGCGTCCGGCATGCCCCTCGCGGGCTTGGCGGTTTCCTCTACATTCAGACGGATATCTTCTCGTGCGTTCATCGTCTTTTCTCCCGGCGGCTCGCGGATCCAGCTTCAGGCGGATTGGTGGCGAGCGGCGCCTTTACCAGAATTTCGTTCGCTTGATGTGACGTGCCAATTTGTGACTGGCCAAGGAGCGTGCGCGTGAGCGGCAATTCGACCGCCGGGCGCTCCTTCAGCGAACCCGGCGATCGCCGATAAGGCCGAGAAGCAGCAGGGTCGAGGCGAGCGCGCGGACGGTCTGGCCGGCAATGCCGGTCGGACGGGACGCAAAAGAGGTGGCGCGCGGGCTCATGGCGGATTTCATACAGGAGCGGGCAAAGCGAGGCAAGTGGGAGCATTGGAGGTGGGTGAAGCTGCCGATCCAGCCTCTCAAGACCTGGGTTCCTCGCCCCGCGAAGCGGGGGAGAGGTGGCCGCCCAGGGTCTTGCCTTCGGCAAGCCCGAGGACAGGCTCCGCGGCCGGAGAGGGGGCCTTCGTAGGGCGCAGTCCCCTCTCCGTCTCGGCTTCGCCGAGCCACCTCTCCCCATTTTCGTCTAGGCGATTCACACATTTCGAAGCGCCCATCCATGGGCGATGGACAGGAAGTGCTGCAATCCGTGTCGGAAGGTGATGGGTCCT